>JASJBC010000009.1 GCA_030066715.1 Acidimicrobiia bacterium | reverse complement strand
TGCGAACTACGCCCCACACAATCCCGCACAAGCCCTCATCGCCATCGCTCCGCTCGGGGAGGTTCACCCTCCCTTTGGGAGGGTCGGCGGGCCGAAGGCCACGCCGGGGAGGGCATGCGGACACGAACATGCCCTCATCGCCTTCGCTTCGCTCGGCACTTCTCCCAAGGGGAGAAGGAAGAGGAAATGTCGTACCCATCCAATACGATCATGATGTTGCTCAACGGAGGGTCGTATGAAGTACTGCGCAGACGTCCCCAACTTCGGTTGTTGGTCCGATCCGAGGAAGTTCGCCGAGTTCGCACGAGGGGTCGAGGAAGCGGGGTGGGATGGGATCTCCGTGTGGGACCACATCCTCGTTGGCGACGACCATGCGGTCGCGGATCCGTGGATACTGCTGGCCGCCGCAGCCATGACCACCAGCCGTATTCGGCTGATGACGATGGTCACGCCGTTGCCGCGGCGGCATCCGTGGAAGCTTGCGAGGGAGTGCGTGAGCCTCGACCTGCTCAGTGAGGGTCGGCTCACTCTCGGCGTCGGCATCGGGTGGCCCACCGACCCCGAGTTCACGAGGTTCGGCGGCGAGACCGACCTGCGCGTGCGCGCCGACATGTTGGAGGAGGGGTTGGAGATCCTCACCGGGCTGTGGACCGGCGAGCCCTTCGAGTTCCACGGTGAGCACTACCAGCTGGAGCGATCGACATTCCTGCCCCGCCCGCTCCAGCAGCCCCGCATCCCCATCTGGGCGGCCGCGATGTGGCCGCGGAAGCGTCCGGTGCGGCGGGCGGCGAAGTGGGACGGGCTGGCTCCGATCACCTACAACCCCGACACGGACGAGTGGGGAGCACCGACCCCCGAGGTCATCGGCGAGATCGCTGAGTACGCCGCCTCCCACCGGGAGTCTGCAGACCCATTCGATCTTGCCGTCGCCGGGACTCGCCGGCTTGACGAAGACATGGGCGACCACATGGCCCAGCTCGAGGCCGCAGGAGCGACCTGGTGGCGTGATTGCTGGGACCCGTGGGTGGGCGTCGACCATGACGAGTGGATTGCCGATGTTCTCGACGGACCCCCTGTCGGCTAGCGCCGAAGGACCCCCGGGCACCTCCGGCTAGTCTCTCCGTAATGACGCCAGATCAACCGCCGGAACAGCCTCCGGCGCAACCCGAACCACCCGATCTCCGGCCTCTCGGAGTTGGGGAGATCCTCGACGCAGCGTTCCGCCTGCTCCGGCAGAGCTTTGGGACCTACCTGAAGATCGGGGTGTGGTTCCTGACCCTCCCGGTGGTACTCACCGGGGCCTACATGGCCTCGGAGATTCTCTTCATCCGTGACGATTTTGTTTTCGTCGAGGATCCAGATGCGTATGAGCTGGCCGTCGTCGGCTTGGGTCTTGTCACGAGGCTGATACAGATCCTGTGCTTCGGCATCCTGGTCCACCTCTCCACCCGGCTCTACATGAACTATCAGGAGACCGCCGGAAGCATCATCAGCAGAAGCCGTGCCCGCCTCTTCCCGTTCTTCGGAATGTCGCTCCTGCTGGGCCTGTATGCGATCGCCGTGCTGATCGCCGCCGGTCTGGCAACCGCTCCGTTCGGCGCCATCGGCGGCATCGGCCTCATCGCCGTCCTCATCGCCTGGGCGACCTACTACAGCCTCACCGCACCTGCGTTCTGGTACGAGAAAGCCGGGGCAGGAGAGGCAATCGGTCGCTCCGCCGCCCTGGTCCGGAAGCGTTTCTGGCAGGTCTTCGGTTCTCTCGCCGTCGCTTTTGTGATCGTGCTGGTGTTCACCATCGGCCTCGGCGCCCTCGTTGTTGCCGTCGCCTTCGAGGTCGAGTCAAAGCTGCCGTACATCGGCCTGACTCTGGGTCTCGAGTACCTCGGCAATCTGATAAGCATCATTGCCTTGGCCCCGATTGTCACGGTCGTCTACTTCGACGGGCGGGTCCGCAATGAGGGGTTCGACATGAAGCTCAAGCTCGATCAGAACAAGACGGACGAGCCGCCACCCCCGGTTCCTTGGTAACGAACACCCTGCGTCGTGCCCTGCCGATGGCAGTTGTGCTCGCTTTGCTGGTCGTCCCGACCTCTGCTGCAGCCGAGGACGTCACCGTTGCCGAGGCCGTCGATCTCGTAGATCAGCGCAGGATGGCCGACCTCGCCGCCGTGACCTCGATCGACGGCCGGCCGGTTGACATGGATGTCGTGCTCGGCGACGAGACCGACGATTCTCTCGAGAGGCTCGATTCTCTTCGACTGATTCTCCTCGAACCCGAATCTGGGCCCGAACTCGACTCAGCATCACTACGCAGCGAGGCCGAGGACATCACTTCGAACCCGCCCTATGCAGCCGGGATTGCCCAGGGTGGCGGGATTCTCGGCCGCGTTCTCGACTTCCTGGGTCAGATCTTTGGCAACACCGCAGCCCAGGGCATCGCCATCGTCGTTGTCATCGCCATAGCGCTGGCCGTGGCTATCCCGCTGCTGAACCGGCTCGCCATGAGGAGGGAACGCCCGGTTGCAGAGGCCGGCGCGGAGACTCACGCCGAAGACTACGGAGCGGCGGCTCTGACCGCAGAGTCACGCGGCGAGCACGGGCAGGCGGTGCGCCTGCTGTTTCTGGATGGCGCCCAGCACCTCCAGGGAAGCGGCATCGTGAAGGACGCCGCAACCACATCGACGGCGACCGTGCGCAAGATGGCCGACGACGACGCCTTTCTGGATCGGTTCGACGAAATCGCCTACGGCGGCTCGACCGCAGACGAAGGCGACGTAGCGCAGGCCCGCAGCGGGTGGCAAAGACTCAAGCAGCGACGGGCTGCCCGATGAACGACGCACCACTGTTTCGCTCCAAAGCCGGGATGGGATTCCTCCTGGTGGCGGGCCTGCTTCTCGTGCTCGGGCTCACCCAATCCGCATCGCAACCAACTCCCACGGAGGGACCCGAGGGATCGTCGTTTGCCACCAGTGCGGCCGGAACTGCAGCACTCGTCGATCTCCTGGTCGCCAACGACTACGAGGTTGTCCGGGAGCGCCGCCCCCTCGAAGAGCGTCCGCCACCAGCCGAGGATGTGCTCGTCATCGTGAACGGGTCGTCATTGTCGGCCGCAGACGAGTTGGCCGTGTTCGACTATGTCTCGACAGGGGGCAGGCTCGTAGCCATCGGCTCTACACGTCTGGATGGGCTGGCTGCGAGCCCGCCCGGACCGCGAGGGATGTCCACCGAGACGAGTTCCGGCGTTCTGCCTGTCTCCGGCTATGACAGTGTGTCCCGCGTGGAATCACGTCGCGTATGGCCGGATGCAGGATCGCTGGTCCCCGTCGTGGGAAACGCCGAGGGGACGGCCGTAGGGATCGAATATGTGGGAGAGGGAGTGGTCATCGCCATCGCCGATGACACCGTCATCTCCAACCAGTTGCTGAGCGTAGGTGATCATGCGCTGCTCGCTCTGCTGGCGGTGGGTGAGCCGGACGGTGCCGTGCGCTTCGTGGAGTACATCCACGGCTTCACCCAGCCCACCGGTCTGACCGCACTCCCGACCCGATGGAAGCAGGCGCTGATCATCCTCGCCGTGGCGGGCATCGTCTGGCTCGCGGCGCGCGGCCATCGCTTCGCTCCGGCCGAGAGGACTTCACGGGGTCTCGCCCCTCCTCGCTCGGCGTATGTCGACGCGCTGGCGTTCACTCTCCTTGGAAGCAAGGATCCCGATGCCGCGGGCTCGCTCGACACAGCGGTACGCACCGAGCTGGCCCGCCGCGGCGCCGACCCCGGATCACCGGAGAGCATGATCCAGACCGCCGTGCAGGGCGGGATCGACGAAGACCTCGCCAAGACGGCATTCGGCCCGGGCGCCGGGCGGCACGAAGCCCAGGCACGAGCCAAGGTTCTATCCCGACTAGTCAACAAGGAGCAACTGTGAACGACCTGCGCACTCGAGTTGCCGGCGAGGTCGCCAGAGCCGTTGTCGGTCTCGATGACCTCATCGACGGCATCCTGGTGGCGATCATCGGCGGTGGCCACGTACTCCTCGAAGGGCCACCGGGGACGGCGAAGACGCTGGCGGCGCGCGCAGTGGCGCGCAGTATCGGCATCGACTTCGCCAGGATCCAGTTCACCCCCGACATGCTCCCATCAGACATAACCGGGACGATGGCGCTCAGCCAGGGTTCCTTGCAGTTCCGTCCGGGGCCGATCTTCGCCGGCGCGGTGCTGGCCGACGAGATCAACCGCACGCCGCCGAAGACGCAGGCTGCCCTGCTGGAGGCGATGCAGGAGCGATCGGTGACTGTCGACGGTCAATCCCACGGCCTACCCAATCCCTTCGTCGTCATCGCCACCCAAAACCCGATCGAATACGAAGGCACCTATCCCCTGCCGGAGGCGCAGCTCGATCGCTTCATGATGAAGCTCGACGTCGACTACCCGTCCGAAGCTGAAGAATTGGCGATCGTTGGCTTGGCGAGGCGGGGTCTCGACGACACCGCCGTCGACGAGATCCAGGCGGTCACTTCTGCCGACGAGCTTCTCGACCTGCGGGACCGGCTCGAGTCGGTCCGGGTCGACGACAAGGTCGCCGAATACGCAGTTCGGCTGGTGCGACACACACGCTCGCTACCCAGCGTCGAGTTGGGCGGAAGCCCGCGGGCTGCCGTTCATCTGCTCACGACCACGAGGGCCCGCGCTCTGCTCGCCGGCAGGGAGTTCATAACTCCGGATGACGTCAGAGCCGACGCAGTGGCCGTACTCGGACATCGTCTGGTGCTCACTGCCGATGCCTCGATCGACCGCTACCTCGCTGCGGATGCAGTGAACGCAGCGCTGTCGGCGGTTCCGGTCCCGAAGTGATCCCGACCCCGCGCCTCGCATACGCTCTGGCCGCATCGGCCGCCCTGATCATCGCTCTGGGCACGGTCATCGGAGCGGCGGCGATCGGGGTCGTCGCAGCCGGGTATGTGGTGGACTCCTTGCGTCTTCGCCGCGGGCCCGAGTTGACCCGGACGGCGCCGAGGCTGCTGCAACGCATACATCCCTCTCGCATCGAAATCAGCACCAAGGATCCGGTGGCGAGCAGGACGCGGCTCCGGCAACCGTCGGTACCGGACCTAGAGCTGGGAGCGCAGACAGCCGAAGGGAGCCTGGCAACCTCCATTGTGGCGATGCGAAGAGGGAACCACACCCTTCCTCCCGTCGTGGTTCGCAGCATCGGTCCGCTGGGGCTGGCGGCCCGGCAGCGTGAGATCGGCGACCCCCACCAGATCACCGTGTATCCCGACGTGATCGGCGCCAAGAGGATCGCCCGTGCGGTGGCGACGGGAACGTTCTCGTCGGTCGGCTGGCGACGGAAGGGCCCGATCGGTATCGGGACCGAGTTCGAGTCGATACGCGACTGCACCCCGGATGACGACATCAGGCACGTCAACTGGCGAGCGACCTTGCGCACCGGGAGGGCGATGACCAACACCTACCGCATCGACCGGGACCGTGACGTTGTTTGCGTTATCGATAGCGGCCGTCTCATGACTGCACCCATCGGAGTGCATACTCGTCTCGACGTGGCGGTCGATGCCAGCGCGGCGATCGCCCACACCGCCGATGCGCTCGGTGATCGCTGTGGTGTTGTTGCCTTCAGTGACCGGATCCTGCGCAGCATGCCACCGACTCGCCGTGGGGCGAATGCCGCGGTCGAGGCTATCCACGACCTCGAGCCGCGGCCGGTAGAGAGCAACTACGAGGTTGCGTTCCGTGCGGTGGGGCGCTCCAAACGTTCGCTCGTTGTGCTCTTCACCGACCTCTTCGAGGAAGCAGCGGCGATGCCCCTGGTCGACGCCCTACCTGCGTTGTCCCGTCACCACGCCGTTATCGTGGCTTATGTGCGTGACGACGACTTGCGCAGAGCAGTGACCTCGCCCGACGACTCCGCTGTGGCTCCCTACCGAGCGGTCGTCGCTCTCGATGCGCTGGCGGCTCGCCGCGCCGCCGTGGCCCGCCTTCGCCATCGCGGCATTACCGTCATCGAGGCGTCCGCCGACAATCTCCCCGCCGCAGCAGTGGGTGGCTATCTGAGTCTCAAACAGCGTGCGGTTGTGTGACCGCCCCAGAGGGATGACCGTCACTCGGTAGCTCCCTGGGCCGACGACCCCGGGCCCACATCAGAAACCAGAAGAGACCGCCCACGATCAAACCGACGATCGTCATCGGCAGCGCCGCCAACCCACGCCTGCTCACAAACGCTTCGATGATCCCGGCAACGACCAACCACGGTGCGGTCCCGATCGCCATCAAGACCGCAGGGCGGGCCTCCGCCACCAGGGACTCGCGCCTGGTCTTGGTGCCGGGATGGACGAGCGCCCATCCGAGCCGCAGCCCGGCGGCCGCAGCGATCACGATGCAGGAGAGCTCGAGCACCCCGTGTGCCGCCACGAGTTCGACGAAGAACGCACCATCCCCACCGGCGACGAGGGCGCCGCCGATCACACCCAGCAGAATGCCGTTCTGGACCAGCACGGCGACGGTGCCGATTCCGAAGAACATGCCGACCGCAAAAGCCAGGATCGCAACGGTGACGTTGTGGGTGATCAAAAAGGCCGAGAACTCTGTCTGCATGGATAGGTCGGCGCCCATGTCGGTGCCGCCTGCGGGGTCGAGGGCGCCGGCGAACTCCGCAGGAACCATGCCGACGGCCGCCGGACTGTCGACGGACGCCCAGATCCATCCCAGGGCCGCCGATCCGAACAGAAAGGCAGCAGCCAGCCCCAAGAACACGGGCCGCTCGGCGCAGATTCGCCAGAAGTCGGTGGTCATGAAGCGAATAGGTCGAAACCGGCGCGGTGCGGACCGGTACACCAACGGCCGCGCTCTCGCCACCAGGCTGGCGACGGCCTGTGTCGACGGGTGTGAGGGGTGAGCCGCGCGCAGCCGGGAAAGGTCCGCAATGGCTGCTCGATACAGGCGGCCGAGGGTGAGAATCTCGTCACTGCTGAGCCGCTCGGGACGGCCGCGAGCCCTACCGACGAGGGACTCGAGATGGTCCCAGTCGGTCTGGCGCTCGCTGGTGAATGTGCCTATCTTCACGCCTACCTCATGGACGCCGACCGCATCGAAATCCAGACACCCGAAGGCTTCAACTTGGAGCTGACCCTGGCCGGTCTTGGATCGCGGGCGGCCGCCGCAATCATCGACACGCTCATTATCGCCGCCGTTGCGATCGTGGTCATGTTGCCGTTCCGGGGGCAGGGTGGCTCGTTGGTGATGAACCTGATCATCATCGCCCTTCCTATCTCACTGTTCTTCGGCTACCACCTTGCGTTCGAGACCATCGGCCGTCGTCAATCACCGGGCAAACGATTGCTGCGGCTGCGCATCGTGCGCACCGACGGATCGCCAGCCGGAGGCGTCGCCGCCCTCATCCGCAATCTCGTCAGGATCGTGGACTTCCTGCCCGCCTTCTATCTGATCGGAATGGTGACCGTCTTCTCCACGACTCAGAACCAGCGACTCGGCGACCTCGCCGCCGGCGTCGTGGTGATGATGGAACCAAAGCGAGCGGCAACCCCGACCCCAACGTGGCCGGAGTTCGCCGAGGTGCCAGAGGGTTGGGACGTCAGCGCCGTCACCGACGAGGACATCGCCATGATGCGTGAGTTCCTCAGCCGTCGTGAGAAGCTCGATGCCGATTCCCGCCGACAGATCGGGTTCCGTATCGCGGATGCGATCGAGCGCAAGATCAGCCACCCCGCCGTGCGCATGACCTCGGAGCAAACGATCGAAACCGTGCTCCGACTCAAGGAGGCACGGGGCTGACGGTCGATGACCGCGGCGCTGTACCCCGTCACCTTGTAGGGTCTGCTCAGGAGGGAGAGTGGCAGGAGAAGGCCCAGGAGTCAGCCCATACGACACGCACGTGTCGTCGGCGACGCGGTTTCTGATTGAGCTGACGGCGTGGATCGCTGCGCCGTGGGCGGCGGCCGACCTGTGGGGCGGGTGGGCAGCCGTGCCGACGCTGATCTTTCTGCTGGCACTTCCATCGTTGTTCAACACTCCGGGGGACAAGAACACAACCGCCGGGGTTGCTACGCCGGGTCCAATCCGGATCGTGATCGAGATGGTGCTCCTCGCTGCTGCGCTCTGGGGCGCGTGGATGGTCTGGCCAACCTGGCTGGCCGTGGTGGCCACCGTGATCGGTGCGGCGATGCTGATCAGCGGTGTCCCCCGCTATCGCTGGCTCGCCTCCGGAGCCCCGCCGGTGACGTAGCCCAGCTGCGGTTACTCGAGGACGTGGATGCCCTTCTCGGCGCACATGTCCTTGAGGATCTTGGGCCAAACGGTCACCGAGACCTCACCGAGGTGAGCCTTCTTCAGCAGCATCATGTAGGTGCGTGACTGGCCGATCCCGCCACCGATCGACAGTGGAATCTCATCATTCATGATCGCTTGGTGATAGGGCATCTCCAGCAGGTCCATCTGTCCGCTCATCTCGAGCTGCTTGACCAGCGAATCCTTGGTCACACGGACTCCCATCGAAGTCAGCTCGTGCCGACGACGCGTGACCGGGTTCCAGACGAGGATGTCGCCATTGAGCCCGTGCGTGTCCTTGCCGGTGACGGACGAGGTGTCAGTGGTCCAGTCGTCGTAGTCGGCAGCTCGCATCTCGTGGGGATAGCCGTCGGCAAGTGGCCAGCCGATGCCGTAGATAAAGATGGCCGGGTACTCCTGGACGACTTTCGTTTCTCGTTGCTTGCGAGGCAGATCCGGGTACATCTCCAGGATCTCCTCGGCATGGAGGAACGTCAGCTCTTCGGGCAGGTTCGGATACTTGGGGGTGTTCAGCTGTGGGTACAGCTCCTGGACGTGCTTCTCGGCACCGACCAGCACCGACCAGATCTTCTTGACGACCTCGGTGAGGAAGTCGAGGTTGCGATCCTCGGGCACCACGACCCGCTCCCAATCCCACTGATCGACGTAGGCCGAGTGGTCATGATCAAGGAAGTAGTCCTTGCGGACCGCCTTCATATCGGTGCAGATCCCCTCACCCGGCTGACAGTCGAACTGCGCCAGCGCGACCCGCTTCCACTTGGTCGCCGCCTGCACTACCTGGGCATCTATCGGATTCTTCCCGTGGTCGTTGGAGATGTGGAAGCCGACGGGGCTGCGCGAGCCGTCCCGATCGAGCATGTCGTTGACACCGCTGAGCGAGTCCACGATGAGTGGCACCTGCACCATCATCAGATTCAGCTCCCGGCACAGGCCTTCCTCTATATAGGCCTTGGCCGCAAACAACGCATCCATGGTCTCCCGTGGGGTGAGCAGGGACTCGTAGTCGTCGGGGAGGATCTTCTCGAGATCGGCGTAGTCTCCGATTCCCGGTCCGGCGAGATCGGCGGTCTTGTCCGTCATCAGCAGCCTTCCTGACAGGGGACCGCTGCGAGCGCACGGCCCCGGGGGACGCTGCATAAATGTATCAAACGGGTGTTCTCTTCATTAGGGGCCTTCTGCCCTTTTGGGCATCTTCACAACAGCCCGAAACAGGTCCAAGATGGGGGGAGCCGTAGAAAGGTTGGCTGGATGGGTCACGACAACGGGTTCCGGCGCAACGACCACGACACGACTCACGGTCCCACGATGATGCGTCAGACGGCCGGCAAGGCTTCGAAGCACTTCGAGGATCGTATGCGGAAGAAGAGGGAGCAGAGCGAGCGGCTCCGCCGCCTGATGGAGGCCAGGAAGGCTGATCAGTAACCCGCGAGGATCCATTCCTGGCGAGCTTCCCGGGCTCGTGTGACGCCGAGTCCCTCTTCGTCAGCGGCTGCCGGCAGTCTCCCTCGCTGCGCAAGCCGTGCGGAAGCGGCGTGCGGTTGCGACGTCACCGCTGACATTCACATCGTCGAGCGGAGCTCTCCCCCACATCCACAGCAGTACCCGGTCGGGGTAGCCGGACACGATGGCGTGTGGGTCATCTGTGGAGAAGATGGTCGTAGGCAGGTCGTAGTCGCGATCGTTCTTGGCTCCGGTGAAGCGGCCGAGACGCACCGTTCGGGTCTCGTCTCCGACGACGACGCGAACAACGTCATCGCCGGGGTGAAATTCCGCCCAATCCGGGTAGCCGGTTATGTAGACATCGAACAGCTCCCAAACACCGTCGATGGCGAGCTGGGGGTCAACCGCACTTTCGTAGCCGTGGGCCTGCTCAGCATCGATGCGGTGCACCACGGTTTCGTGAGCCATGCGGCGGATCCAGAACGCAACGGTTTGGTCGGGGCCAAAGGTCATCGCCGGTGTCTCCGGGTCGGCGACGGACAGTACTTCGTACAGGCGGGAGGCCTCCCGTCTGTACCAATCGAGTGGATCGACCCCTGCGGGAAGCCTGTTGCGTGGTGGCCAGGAATCGGCCCAACCACCGGCGACGAGGTCTGCCTTCTGGCTGATCACCTCCCCGATGTGCACCACCAAATCACGGACCGTCCAACCCGGGCAGGACGGCACATCGGCTTCGAGGCCACGGGCGGCCGCAGCGGCAAACAGGTGCGAATCTGCGTCGAGGTGGGCGAGGAACTCATCACGGCTGGGCATGCCCTCGACAATACCGGCAAAGGTCCCGAAAGGTCCCGAGTTGAGAAAGGACCCTTGACATCGCTATTCATCTATGCGAGATTGCTCCCAGGCCGTGACACCCCTTCGGGGGAGTTGCGGCGTTTCAGTTTCAGGTTTCGAGCAGAAAGGAGACACGGAATGATCACCATCCTCACCACTGATTGCACCACGTCTGTGTCTCCGCGCCTGCGTGGAGACAGCGCAGAAGGCGCTGGCGCACTCAGCAAGGCTCCTCGGAACACGGGGACGACAACTCTCTAGTCGTTTACCCGCACATATCGTTCACGAGGAGCCGCCCCCGGGGCGGCTTTCTTGATTTCCGCCCCACAACACCACCGGGGCGGGCTCACACGGGAGTCCCGAGGTTCGAATCCTCTCCGCCCCACGACGTCACGCACGAGCGCGACGCCATTGACGGTACAGCCGCCGGGACCTGTGGCCTGCACACATACACGGCCCATCGCAGCCTGCAGCTCCCGGCTGCACCGTCAACCAAAACATAGAAAGGAGAGGGACGGTGCAAGCACCTATCGCCCGAATCAGCAATGTGCTGGCTCGCTACGGCGTTGACCCAGGGCTCAGGCCTCATTGGGTAGAGAACGCCGACGCGCGGCAGATTGCCCGTGTCAACGAAGCAGCTGCGGCACTCCGTGTTCGCTAGATGCTCGCAGTACCGCCCCGCGGAGGGGCATGAGGAAAGGAAAGTCGATGATTCAGTTCACGTTGGTAGGTCGAATCGGGAGCTCACAGTGATGCTCTCCGGACCCTGATGCCGGCTGATGCACTCAGCGAACTCCCGGCCCTACGGCCGAAAGCCAATGCCAGCTCGGAGCTCGATGCAATCGAACTCCCGGCCCTATGGCCGAAAGCCAATGCCAGCCTGGAGCTCGACTCGATCGGTCTCCGGGGTCCGACCGCCGGCCCAAGGCCGCACCCATCGGATGGGGTGCGGCCTTCGGGCGCATCCCCATTGACCAGATCCAGTCCAGGACAGGGCAGACTCCGGCACGGAGGTGAGTTCAACCAGACGTGGCGCGCACCACGGTGCCGTCATCGAAGAGCACCTCGATCACGGTGGTGCCCGCCGGGGTCTCCGGAGTAGCGCGGAAAGCCCCCACCGAGGTTGTGTCGCCGACGAACCGGGGCAGCCCGAGGTTGTCGAGAGCAGCCAGCCGGGCGGTGAGGTTCGTGGCGCCCATGGTGTTCAACTCAGAGTCGGTGCGCAGCCGATAGTCACCAGCGTCGCGGTCGAGGAAGTCGTACCTGACGTCGGCGCTCTCGGCACCATCGGAGAGGTACTCGAACGGGTCCGATCGAGGGACCTCGCGATAGTTTGCGGTGAACGAGTCGGCCTCGCCCCAATCATCCCCATAGTCCTCGATGCCGCCGAGGTAGTTGCCGAGTAGCAGGTTGTTGACGTACGTGCGTCGATAGTTGTCGAGCTCCCAGCCGGTGTAGTCGAGGCGCAGGAAATTCTCCGGTCCCCCGGCTCCCCACGTGCCAACGTCCAAGAACCACCCGTTCTCGACGTTCCACTCGCCGTCGACGGTGTTGTTGATGATCCAGGTCTGATCGGAATCCCAGGTCAGCAGGTGTCCCTTGTACCAGCGCGGCCCGATGCGCAGTCCCGTGATCAGGTTGTTGGCGATCAGGTTCGGCCCCGGGTTCGCCTCGACTCCGATGCCCCAGCCATACGGATCGGTGATGGTGTTGCCATCGACGCGTACGGCGTAGTTCTCCCCGCGCAGAGATATGCCGGGCCCGTCTCCGGCGATCGTGTTGTAGGTGATGGAGCTTGCGGTCATCCGCTCGAATCGGATCGCCGACACATCTGTGATCCGGTCGTAGCCGGCCCAGCCCGTCCCGACCACCGTGTTCCAATCGACCGTGACCCGCGTGCGTCCCGGCGCCCAGTCGTTGACCGTATCGGGTGTGAGCCGGTCGCTCACGCCACTCACCGAGATACCGACCGCTCCGGAGTCGACCACCCAGTTGTTGCGGATCGCAATGGGAGCGACGGCCATGTCCCCAGACACGACGGCGCCGACACCCCCGTACTGACTGCCTGCGATGTAGTTGCCCTCGACGACGACGCCATGGACGTGGACATCGTCTTCGGTCTCATCGCCGCGCCGCCCGATCTGCACCAGGGACTCGCCTTCGCTCTGGGCACCACCGCGGATATCGAACCCATGGAGTTCCACGAAGTCACCGAGAATCGTGACCACGGGGCCGGACCGTGCAGCCATTTCCAGGTGCGCTTCGTTGGGATCGGCGTCGCCGGGGAGCCGCACGAAGATCGATGGGTCGTAGCCCGAAGGAACCGGCCCCAGGACCATGTACTCCGAGACGTAGTTGACGGGGGTTCCAACGGGGGCACGCGACTTGCTGCGCGGCTCCGCTGCGTAGCTGATCGCCTTCCCGGCGGCATCGGGGATGCCGAAGCGGAACACGGGTGGCGCTGGAGCTCCGGCTGCGGCGGACGTTGTATCCCACTGGAAGACGAGGTGATGCCAGCCCTCACGCATCTCGACGTTGTGCCATGTCTCGCCGTACTCCCCGCGTCCCATCTCGGGATGGGCAATGTTTGCCTCGCCGTTGGCTGCCGTGGCGTAGACATTGGCTTCGAGCAGCTGTCCGTCCAGCCAGACGCGGTAGTGATATGGCTGCTCGGCAAGGGGGACGCCGCTGATCCCGGCAGCCCGGAACGGCCCCGAAACCTGGAGAGTGAACGGGAAGCTCTGATACCACTCGTAGTTGGACATCTCGCGAGGGCGCTCGATGTACACCCACGCCGAACCCCAGTACACACCGCCTTCGAAGCTCTCCCCAAACTCGGAGCCGAGATCGACGAAGCCGCCGCCGTCCGTCGTCCTCGCCTCCCATATGTACTGGCTCGTGCCAAACGAATGCAGTGTGCCTTCTCTGGCTCGGACGTCGCCGTCGAAGCGGGGATCGACGAATGCTTTGCCGCCGCTGGTGACCGCATACTCGCCCGGCTGGAGCGACCAGGGGGCACCGCGGGCAATGAGACTGTCGCCGCCGACAGTCAGCGAACCGGCGAGGTCGGTGAAGGCGTCCGCCTTGTACACACCCCGCAGGCCGTCGACTTCGGTCCACGAGCCGGCAGGAAAGGGGTCGTTGCCGGTGATCACCGGCATGGCTCCGGAGGCGCCCCGGATGCCCTCGATGACGATCGGCTCGGCGGCGGTTCCATCCGCAGTGATCGTCACAGACTCGCAGTAGATGCCGGGATACACGTGGATCACCGAGCCGGGCTCGGCCCGTTCCACCGCGGCAGAGATGGTGCGGAGAGGATGTGCCCGCGACCCGTTGTTCTCGTCGGAGGCGCCGGGGTCCTGGTTGTTGACGATGAGGTCTGCACCGGCGGTCACTTCCACCGGGGCCGGGCCGTCGACCGGAGGCGGAACCGGAGCCGCGCCGCTGCGCTCGGGTGCCGTGTAGAAGTAGTAGTTGGTCAGCTGTGAGTACGGTCGCCCGGTGAGCAAGGTCGCAAGCTCGTCAACGGTGCGGTCACCGGCGATCCGTTCGAGCGGGTAGTTGACTACCCACCAACCGGCCGGCTCCACGACCAGACCGTTCTCGTCGTCGTACGTAACAGAGACGGTCACCTCACGAAGCAGCCTCCGCTCTCCAGCATCCGTGACTATGAAGGGCTCGAGCCGGGTGATGCCCGGGAGTAGATCCGAGGAAGGCAGCGGCAGCGGATCGGCGGAATCGAGCGCTTCCACAACCGCCTTGGGAGGGGGCGGTGCGGGGGGCGCTTCCGGCTCACTCAGCGGCGGTACGGTGGTGGTCGTCGTGGCCATCGCTGCCTCATCGGCCGCGATCAGATGGGCAGGGAACTCATAGGGATCAGGGGCGACTGCGGGCGCGTGCTCCCCATCTGCACAAGACGAAAGCGCCGGCATCAGCGCCAGCGCCAGCACTGCGGCGGTGCGGAACGAGAACAACAAGACCTTCCTTCTTCAACGAGAAATCGGAAGGTGGCGACACCGCCTTGAGCAATCCGTTCTCGTGGACACCGCTTCGACATGCGGAAGCAGAATCCGCAAGAACGGGAGAGGTCAGACCGGCTCGAACCGGGCGGTGAAGTGGCGGAGCCAGGGGGCTTGTTCTGTGATGCGGTATCCGCCTATTTCGGCGGCGCCCATGGCCACATCGATCACCACTTCGGCAACGAAGTCGATATGGCTCTGGGTGTAGGTGCGGCGGGGAATCGCCAGCCGAACCAGCTCCATTGCCGCCGGGATGTCCGTTCCATCCGGCTGGGGTTTGCCGAACATCACCGAACCGATCTCGACACCACGCACGCCGCCGTTGCGATAGAGCTCGACAGCGAGAGCTTGTGCCGGGTACTGCTCAGGAGGGATGTGCGGCAGCAGGCCTTTGGCGTCGAGGTACACCGCATGCCCGCCGGCGGGCCTGACGATGGGAACGCCGGCGGCATACACCTTCTCGGCGAGATACTCAGTAGACCGGATGCGATAGCGGAGGTAGTTCTCGTCGAGCACCTCGTTGAGCCCGACGGCGATAGCCTCAAGGTCGTATCCGGCCAGACCGCCGTAGGTGGGAAAGCCCTCGGTGAGGATGAGGAGGTTGCGGCATTTAGCGGCGAGCTCCGCATTGTTGAGCGCAACAAACCCCCCGATGTTGGCGAGACCGTCCTTCTTGGCCGACATCGTGCAACCGTCGGCGAGAGAGAACATCTCCTGGGCGATCTCCCGAGGGGTCCTGTCCTCGTAGCCGTGTTCTCTCAGCTTGATGAACCAAGCGTTCTCGGCGAACCGGCAGGCGTCGAGGATGAGGGGCAGGCTGTATTCGTCGCACACAGCCCTGACGTCGCGCAGGTTCGCCATGGATACCGGCTGACCGCCGCCGGAGTTGTTGGTGACGGTCACCATGACCATGGGTATCCGCTCGACACCCACATCGTCGATCGTTGCGCGGAGCGCCGTGATGTCCACGTTGCCCTTGAACGGCAGCACCTTGGCCGGGTCCGTGCCCTCGGCGATGACGAGATCGCGCGCCTCGGCGCCCTGGTATTCGACATTGGCGCGCGTCGTGTCGAAGTGAGTGTTGGAGGGGACAACGTCGCCTTCTTTGACGGCGTTCGCAAACAGGATCCGCTCGGCGGCGCGGCCTTGATGTGTCGGGATCACCTCGCTGAACCCGGTGATGTCCTTGACCGTCTTCTCGAACTTGAAGAACGAGCGCGCCCCGGCGTACGACTCGTCGCCGAGCATCATCCCTGCCCATTGCTGTGCCGACATCGCCCCGGTGCCCGAGTCGGTGAGGAGATCGATGATCACCTCGTCGGCGTGCAGGCCGAAGAGGTTGTAGCCGGCGCGCTGTAGCGCCTGCTCGCGTTCCTCCACCGAGGGAAGGTCGATTGCCTGAACGCTCTTGATCCGGAACGGCTCGATGATGCTCCGATGCGGCATGGGACTCCCCTGTGCTAGTCGGCCTGTCGTTGTGGTTCGCCTGTCCCGCCGGGACGAAACGAAGTCTGGCACAAGCAGCTAGGAGGTGCCGGGCGGGTCGAGTTCGAAGCGGTATCCCTCCCACGTGCCGTCTCGTTCCGGCACGTAGCGACGCACCGGCGCATCGGGGACGGCGCGAGCTCTGCGCTTCATCTCGTCCTCAGTGGCCCGCATCCGGTCGAGGGCGGAGCCCGGGGACAACGGTTCCAGAACCTCCACGTGGATCTTCTGGCCGCGACGCAGCGTGCGACCGAACGGATAGTCCCACACACGATGACTGCCGGTGAGGACGACGGGCAGCACCGGCAGCCCGCAACGGTCGGCAAGCTGAAAGGCTCCTGCCTGGAAGCGCACTTCGACACCGAGCAATGATCCCTGCGGAAACATCACGACGCTGTCACCGGTCGCAAGCAACTCTGGCAGCTGCCTGAGCAAGATCCGCATGGCGGCGAGCGGAGCCTCGGGTTCTATGGCGATGTGGCCGGCGCGACGCAAGTACTCGCCGAAGTAGGGAAGGGCCAGCAACTCGTCGCGGATGACCCACCCCAGCGGCAGCGGCAGTTGCAGCAGGGCGAGAACGTCCGCAAAACCCTCGTGCAGCGGGGCGACGAGGTACTGCCGGGTCGGATCGACGTTGCCGAGACCTGAAAGCTCGATGTCGATGTCGAGCGCTGCGACTGCAGCCTGCGCCCACCGGCGTTCCGCCCGATGGAGTCCCTCACGGTCCCCGCTGGCAGCGACGACCTCGTCGAGTGACCCCTCGAGCAGGGTGCGCATGGCCGCATCGAGGTCGTCCGGATCGAACAGATCCTCAGGAAGCGGGTTGGGGTTGGGGTCGGCCATGTCTCACCGAACCCCTCCCCGTGACGGTATGTTCCCGTGGGTGATGTTGCCCAGTCAGGCGCTCTCTACGCCGGCTGCGTCCTGCAGACCCAGATCCTCAATAGCCAGCTGGCGCATCTTGAACTTCTGCACCTTCCCGGTGACGGTCATCGGGAATTCCGGGACGAAGCGTATGTAGCGGGGGATCTTGTAGTGGGCGATCTTGCCCTTGCAGTACGCCTTGAGGTCGTCGGCGGTCAGCTCTGCATCCTCGCGGAGCATCACCCAAGCCATGATCTCCTCGCCGAACTTCACATCGGGAACACCGATCACCTGCGCATCGACGATATCGGGATGGGTGTAGAGGAACTCCTCGATCTCGCGCGGGTACACGTTCTCGCCACCGCGGATGATCATGTCCTTGATGCGGCCGACGATGTTGACGTACCCCTCCTTGTCCATCGTTGCCAGGTCCCCGGTGTGCATCCAGCCGTCGGCGTCGATCGCTTCGGCGGTCCGCTCCGGATCGTTCCAGTAGCCGATCATCACGGAGTAGCCGCGGGTGCACAGCTCGCCCGAGTCGCCTCGTTCGACGGTGGCCCCGCTCTCCGGGTCGACGATCTTCACCTCGACGTGGGGATGGATGCGACCAACGGTGGACACCCGCCGATCGATGTCGTCGTCGGGAGCGGTCTGGGTCGACACGGGTGAGGTCTCGGTCATCCCGTACGCAATGGTGACTTCCGTCATGTTGAAGTCGGAGATGACCCGCTTCATCACCTCGACGGGGCACGGGGAACCGGCCATGATGCCGGTCCGCAGCGAGGACAGGTCGTATTCGCCGACATCCGGGTGCTCCAGGGCGGCGATGAACATCGTCGGGACTCCGTACAGCGAGGTGCACCTTTCATCGTGGACCGTCTGCAGTACCTGCTCCGGCTGGAAGCGTGCTCCCGGAACCACCATCGTCGCTCCATGGGTCGTGCAGGCGAGGTTGCCGAGCACCATTCCAAAGCAGTGGTAGAACGGGACCGGGATGCACACCCGATCATCGCTCGTGTAGCGGCACATCTCGCCCGTGAAGAACCCGTTGTTGATGATGTTGACGTGGCTGAGCGTTGCCCCTTTTGGAAACCCGGTTGTGCCCGAGGTGTACTGGATGTTGATCGGGTCGCCGGGTTCGAGCGTTGCCGCCAACTCCTCGAGTTGCTCTTGCGATACCTTGACCGACTGGGCCAGCAGCTCGTCCCAGGCTTCCGACTCGAGGAAGAGGATCCGCTCCAGCGAGGGGACAGAGGGCGCCACCTCTGCAACCATCTTTCGATAGTCGCTGGTGAGGAACTCGGGCGCTGAGATCAGGAACCTGCACCCCGACTGGTTGAGGGCATACTCGAGTTCGCTCGTCCGGTAGGCGGGGTTGATGTTGACGAGAATCGCCCCGATCCGCGCCGTTGCGTATTGGATGAGCACCCACTCGGCGTTGTTTGGGCTCCAGATGCCGATGCGGTCACCCTTCTCCAACCCAAATGCAAGCAGGCCGCGAGCGACACGATCCACCTCTGCGGAGAACTCGGCGTAGGTCAACCGCACCCCTTGGTAGGGAACGACCAAGGCCTCGTTGTCGGGATAGCGAGCGACCGTGGCGGCGAGGTTGTCGCCGATCGTTTGCTGGATCAAGGGGACATCCCTGGGGCCGGCGTCGTGAGCGAGGGCCATCGGTACTCCTTCCACCGGACCGCGGTCCGGCTGATAGCGCAACACTCAAACGCTACCGAGGCGCTCCAGACGATGGGAGTGGCCGACCGGACCGACTCAAAGTGCCGATGGGCTTAGCCGGAGAGGAAGCTCAGCCGCCGTGCTGGAGCTCGATGTCGTGGCTGCCGCACGTCCGGCAACGCAACCTGGGCGCACCAGCCGGGCCCCGCGACGCTGCGGTGCCGGTCGCTGGGGGACTCAGCAGCGGTCCTCCCTGCACAGGAGATGGCGCCCGCGGCGGTGCCGGAGCAGCCGCCTGTGGCGCCGCTGCCACCCGCCCCCGGGCCGAGACGTCGGCTCCGCACGAAACACATACCTCTACGGAATGATGTTGGGTGACCCCGCAGCGGGGACAATCGACCCACTCACCTGCGGACTCGGCGTCAACCGGTCCGAACGGGTTCTTCGGTGTGTCGGGGGCATCTGCCTCCGCTATCGGTGAATGGAGGAATGCCGGCTCGAGAGGCTCGCTCGGGACAAGACTGCGCGCGTAGCTCGTGTGTGGGTGCACATCCCCAATGGCGTCTATGTCGAATAGACCGAAGCCCCGGCTCTCTCCCAGCGACTTTGCCCCGTCGGTGAACCCGGTGACGGAGAAGAGAAGACGGCGCACGGCCTCACCATCGGTGGCCTTCAGCATGGCGAGGATCGCAGATGGAGCCACAGCGGTTCGGTCGAACTTGATCCGGGTGACGAGACCGGCGCTACGCAGCTCGATGATGCCGTCTGCCGGTTCGGTGATTTGCTCCGGAACGGCCCCCAGGAAAGTCAGCCAGCGTTGCGCGACGTGGTACGCCTCGGCAAGGCTGACTGTGGGCGTCCGATAGCGGTCCATGGCTCCTCAAATGTGCGGCCGACCATCACGATATCGGACCGCACCCTCTCCGACATAAGTGCAACCAACAATCTAGGGCGTCGGGCGCAACCGGCGACACGCGGGCTCAGCCTTCTCCTACGGCTCGGCGATGCGGAACGGAGTGCGCCCAATCGGCAAGAAGAGTGCGCAATGCGGCAACGAACGCCAGGGGCTGGTCGAGGATCAGGTGATGGTGCGCCTCGGGGATCGTGACCACAGGCGCATTGCGGTCCATCAACTCGTACATGTAGGCGGCAGTGTCCTCCGGCACGGTAACCGAATGCTGCCCGCGGAACAGGGCGACTCGACACTTGACGCTGGCCAGCTGATCCCGCAACGGAATCAGCGTGTGCTTGAACAGGTTCGGGTCGAACTTCCACGTCCAACCCGCCTCGGTCTCGTGCAGCGAATGCCGTGCGATGTGATCGATGATGAAGTCGTGCTCACACGGCTGCGGCGGGATCAGTCGGTAGTGGCCGAGAGCCGTGGTCAGGTCCGGATAGGTCCCCGGTGCCTTGAAGGCGCGACCTCGCGCCCCTTCTTCGGACTCGGGATCGGGACGGCGAACGGGCGTATCGACAATGACGGCGCCGCGCAGCCGGTCGCCGTAATCGGATGCAGTCTGGATAGTCACCATGCCGCCGAGGCTGTGACCCACCAGGACGGGCGGACCGGGGAATCCGGCCGCGTCGGCAACGGCCATCACCTCAACGGCCCAGGCCTCGTGCGAGTACGAGTCGCGACGCCCGCTGTCGCCGTGCCCCGAGAGATCGAGTGCCACAACGTGCCAGTCCTCGGCGAACATGGGAGCCAGGAACGTCCACCAGTGGGCGTGCGCCGCCCCACCGTGAACGAGGACCAAACCCGGCTGCCCGCGGGTGCCCCATTCGAGATAGTGAATGGAGACGCCGTCGACCTCGATCAGCCCTTCATCGAACGGCGTCGCCATGGCGCGGTAGAACCACTCGGGGATCTCCCCTGCACTCACTCCGCTGATCCCAGCACGCCGCGCAACTCATCGGGCAATGGGAACCAGCGAAGATGCTCGAAGTCGTCGGTCACCAGCGGCGCTCCCAGCGGCTCGGGCAGGTCACTGCCGTCCATTTTGGCGACGATCTCGCGGGCCTGGTCCAGATAGCCGGCCAGGTCGTCGTCGCTGTGGAGGTGGGGACGGTGCCGGTAGTGCATTTGGCCCGATGAGTAGTCGACGTCGTCGAGGCTGAGCGGCGGTTTCGCCAGAGGCTTGCGATGCCGCCACAGGGCGGTCTCCGGGTCGAACCGGTAGTAGGGCAGGAAGCGCCAACCCTCGTTAGCGACGAAGTGGACCGACTCGAGGATGAAGTCACGCACCTGGTCGGAGATGAAGTAGTTGAAGTTGACCCGCACCCATCCCGGCTTGATCCCTTCACACCCCCGGGTGATCTCGCGCTCGAACTCGTGAGAACGCTCGAGATCGATGCCCAGGAGACGATGCCCGTACGGGCCTGCGCATGAGCAGCCGCCCCGGGATTGGACACCAAACAGGTCGTTGAGCAACGCAACCACGAAGTTGTGGTGCAGGTAACGGCCCCCGTAGCGAACTACGAAGGAGACGATCGACAGCCGATCGGCGGCGTGGTTGCCGAGCACTTCGATGTTCGGGTTCGCCGACCACGAGGTGATAGCCCTGGTGGTCATGTCCTCTTCGCGTTCTTTGATCGTTTCGGTGCCGACCGCCTCTTTGAGTTGGAAGACGAGACCGGCTCGGATCGACTCGATGATCGCGGGAGTGCCGCCTTCTTCACGGTGCTCGATGTCTTCGAGATAGCGGTGGTCAACGGGGTTCACATAGGCAACCGTCCCTCCCCCGGGAACTGCCGGCACCCGATTGGCGAACAGTTCTTTGCGGGCCACCAGCAGGCCCGGCGTCCCCGGTCCGCCGATGAACTTGTGCGGGGACAGGAAGATGGCGTCCTTGTAGGCGAGGTGGGCGTCGGGCCCCGTCGCGGGCGGGGACATCTCGATGGCGACGTAGGGTCCGGCGGCGGCGAAATCCCAGAAGGAGAGCGCCCCGTGCTTGTGCAAGAGGATGGAGATGGACTGAACGTCGGAGATGATGCCGGTCACGTTCGAGGCCGCAGAGAACGACCCGATCTTGAGGTCACGGTCTGCGTACTTCTCGAGTTCCTTCTCCAGTTGCTCCAAGTCGATATGACCGTCGTGGTCCTCGGAGATCGTCACTACATCGGCGATCGATTCCCGCCACGGCAGCTCGTTCGAGTGATGTTCGTAAGGTCCGATGAAAACAACCGGCCGCTCCGCGGCCGGAATCTGGGCGGACAGGTCGTAGCGATCCTCGAGGTTGCAGGGGATGCGTATGCCGAGGACACCGATGAGCCGGTCCACGGCGCCGGTCATCCCCGAGCCGCAAAACAGGACCGCATGCTCATCGGTCGCCCCCACGCATTGCCGCACGATCTCCCGCGCCTCCTCACGAAAGCGCGTGGTCTGCAACCCCGTACCGGAGGACTCGGTGTGGGTATTGGCATAGAGCGGCATGACCGCTTCGCGGATGTAGTCCTCGATGAAGGTCAGCGAGCGACCGGACGCGGTGTAGTCGGCGTAGGTGACTTTGCGAGGGCCGAACGGGCCGTCGACCACCTCGTCCCGCCCGATCACCGACTCCCGAATCGTTTCGATGAGCATGCGGCAAATCTAATGGGTTTGGCCGCGGTACGGGCCGGGTAGAGTCCCGCCCGTGGTCGACGACGACAAGAACCCGGAGCAGAACTCGCAGGCGATCGGCATCGGCGTGGCGCTCGGCGCCGGCCTGGGTGCGGCGATGTTTGCGGTCACGGACAGCGCGGTCTGGATCGGGGTCGGTGTCGCCATCGGTGTTGCCTTGGGCGCCGCTTACTCGAGCCGAGACGACGACTGACTGTCTCCCGGGGGTCAGGCGGGGCGGCACACCTTGCACGGGCGGTAGCCCGCCGCAGCCGCACGAACCGGGGTGGCAAATTCGACGCGATGAGGCTCCGTGATGCGCCGGGCATTCCGACACGTTGGAAAGCAGTAGACGCCCGTCGTGTCGCTGCCCACGTACCGAAGCAAGCCGAACTCTCTCATCCCTTCGTGTTCGAGCAGCAAGTGCTTCATCGGGGCACCGAAGGCGTAGTTGCCAATGGCGCCGTCGCTCCTGACGACCCGGTGACAGGGGATGGCGATCGGAACCGGGTTGCGAGCCAACGCCGTGCCGACAGCGCGCACGGCGCCATCGTTGCCCATCTCTCTCGCCACCCAACCGTAGGGCCGCACCTCGCCGGGAGGGATGGTCGCGGTGACTTCGAGCACGAGTCGCTGGAAATCCGTGAGCACACGAAGATCCACGGGCAGCTTGCCGAGCCGGCCCGACTCCAAAGTACTCGCCAGCTTCCGTTCCAATGGCTGCGGCATTTCCCCGGGGAACGCCCTGCGCCCGACCCGTTGCGCATGCGCTTCGAGGAACTCGGCCTCGACTTCCGTCGGCACGATCGAGGACACACCCATCGGGGTGAAGCCGACGTGGATGACACCAAGCGGGCCCACGGCGGTGGTGTACTGGTCTGCCAACGCTGTGCGGATCAGCACGCCCTGCTCTATCGACTCGGGGGGAACCTCTTGTTGCCCGAGACTTGCTGCAAGCTCCTCTGCGGTGGTCATCGCAATACCTCCATGGCGTCCTCAGTCTTCATCATCTTGCGGAGACGGTCGAGACCCCGGGACACATCGGATTTGACGGTCCCGGCAGGCCGATCCAAGACCTCTGCGATCTCGGCGTAGCTGAGGTCGACGACGTGCCGCAGCACGATGGCGTCACGCTGCCGAGCGGGCAGCTGCGCCAGTCGTTGCCTCCATTCGTCGACCATCACGCTGCTCACCGCGGTCGTGTCCGTGGCCTGGGGGTCCGGGTGCTGGGAATGCTCCAGTGCGACCTGAACGGGACGACGGCCTCGAGTTCGGGCGTGGTTCCGGCAGAGGTTGAGCGTGATCGTGAACAGCCATGGCCGCAACCGCATCTCGCTGATCTGTGCCGCCGGATACGACTGCAGTGCTTTGTAGGCACGGACGAAGACCTCCTGGGTCACGTCCTCTGCGTCCTGTCTACCGGGTAACCAACGGCGGGCACCGTTGAAGACGGCGGACTGCATCTCGGTGACGAACGCCGGGAACGCCTTGTCGAGATCAGCGGCGAGTCGCCGGTTGAGTGCCGTGCCTGTCATTTACTTCTCCGCATTGCGTACACACATATCAACCCCGGGCGATGGCTGGTGGTTGCAGCAGCGGACGCGATCTGACTCGAAGTGTCAGCGGGCGAGTTCCGCCCGGAGGAGGTCCAGACCGACCGGACCCACCTCGAGCAGCCGTGCGTGGAAGGCCTTGGTGTCGAAGGCGTCGCCAAGCCTTGCCTTGACCTCATCGCGTATCTCCAGGATCGCCTTCTCCCCCACCTTGTACGAGATCGCCTGTCCCGGCCACCCCAGGTAGCGCGTGACCTCGGACTCGGCGTACGGCCGACCCAGTGCGGCATAGTCGATGAGCATCGCAACGGCCTTGTCGAACGTCCACTTCTCGCCGGGGTAGAAGGGCTGAGAGTCTGGAATGGGCAGATCCAGATGCGACCCGATATCGATCACAACACGACACGCCCGCAGCATCTGGCCGGAGAGCCAGCCAAACACGTAGTCGGGCTTCTCGAAGAAACCCAACTCGTTCATGAATCTCTCGGCATAGAGAGCCCAGCCCTCGCCGGAGCCCGACTTCCACACCCAAAGCCGGTGGAGCCGTGAGAGTTTGTCGGCGAGTGACACCTGGACCCCGACCTGGAGATGGTGCCCGGGGAAGCCCTCGTGATAAGCCGTCGATACCTCGTCGAAGACCGGATAGGGCCCCGAGGGAGTGAGCGACCACCAGACACTTCCGGGCCGGGTGAAGTCTTCGGACGGGCCCACGTAGTAGGCCCCCAGCGAGCTTCCCGGTGGCGCGATGTTGACCGTAACGGTGCGAATCGGCTCGGGCACGTCGAAGTGGGTGCCGGTCAGCCGAGCCAAGGCATCGTCGAGACGATCCTGGATGAAGGCGGACAGGGCATCGGCATCGGGCACGGTCCGCAATGGGTCGGTGCGCAGCAGTTCGTCGATCTCGGACATCGATGCCGCCGGCTGGATCTCAGCAGCGACCTCCTTCATCCGGGCCGACAGCTCGGCGATCTGTTCCCATCCCCAGTCGTAGGTAGCCATCGGATCGATGCGCGTGCCGAGGAACTCGTACGCCGCCCGAACGTAGCGCTCCGAACCGACACCGTCGCGTTCTGCGGCATCCGTCGCATAGGTGTCGGCGAGGTAGTCGGCGAGCTCGGAGAAGGCGGCGCGGGCATCCGTGACGGCAGTCTCGAGACGGCCCACCATGGCCCCACCGCCGCTGGCCTCCTCATATGCGTCGAGCAGCTTGACCAGGCGGGAACCGGTCCCGGCGCTGACCCGACACTGCTCGACCGCGGCGCGGACCTGTCTCTCGGCTACCGCCATTCCCTTGCGGCGCCCTTCGTCCAGACTGGTGCGGTAACCGTCGAGCGCTGCCGGCAGCCGCTCGAGGCGGTAGACGATGTTGGTCCAGTCCTCGTCCGTCTCCTTGCTCATGTGATCCCAGATCTCGCGCATCGCCTGGAGCGGCGAAGCCATCGAGTTCAGATCCCGCAGGTGATCCTCGTGCTCGTAGTACGAGGCTTCCTCCTCGAGAGTCACCTTGGCGAGATCGATGGCGACACGGTCCCAATCATTGGCCGGCGCCGGCACGGAGTCCACCTGCCTGCGGAGCACGCGCAGCGTGTGCAGCGCCGCTTCTCCGCCCTCGGGACTCAGGTCGGTCCAGCGGTCGTCGTGGCCGGCGATCCCGACTTCTGTGGCAATGTCCGGGAAGGTCGCCGCCAGTTGGTCGACGATGTCGCTGCTCAACTGATAGATCGGATGGTTCTGCACGCGCACTCTCCTTCAGGCAGGAGGGTACCCGACCGGTTGCGGCACAACCGAGCTCACGAAGTTGGGCCGCCACCGAGAATGAGGTCTTGGATGTGCTGCCGGGCCTCTTCGTCGTTCGGCACTTCGATCAAGGCCTGCGTGAAGTCGTTCTCGGCGAGGGTGAACTCACCGCGCGCCTGGTTGATCATGCCCCGGCCCACAAGCGCTATCGCCTTGACTGTCTCCGCCCGATTCGGGTACTCGAGGACCCTGGCGAACACCGAGACCGCCTCCTGATCGCGACCGAGCTCTCCTAACGCCCTCCCCCGGTATGCCAGCAGCAGGGCAGTGAAATCGTCATCGTTGCTGACCCCCTCCGATGCCGCCACGACGTCCTCGAATCTCTCGAGATCGAAGAGGATCTCGACCCGGGAGAGACGCATGTGTGTTGTCGGTTCGGCGCCGGCGAGCAGTTGCAACGCCTCGGCGGGTAGACCACGGGCCTGATACAGCTCGGCCAGCAACAACGTCAGGGAGTTGCGCTGGAGCGGAAGCCGCACCATCAGCCCTGCGGCAATGACGACGCTGAGCCCGGCATCGGGCAAGTACTTGCGGATGAAGGGATCCCGCTGCACGTCCGCCTCTGCCGCAACCACGTCCCCCAGCAGCGTCATGCCCTGCTCCAGGTTCGTCTCCAGCAGAAGAAGACCGGCGATCGATTTGGCGGCCGACGTGTACTTGGGGAACTCGGCAGCCGCGGCGAGCATCGTGTTGGGATCTCCGGAAGCCACCGCGGCATGGATCGCTTTCTCGCCTTTCGACGCCATCATCCCCGGCTTCTCTTCGGCAACGAGCTGGGGGTACTGGTCGGGCTCGGCGAAGTCCCAAGTGAGGTCACGCATCGCAACCTGCCGGTCGCGCTCGATGCGCCAGCGGAAGACCTCATCCTGTACCGCACGCGCCGTATGCGGGTTGAAGCGGAAGATCAAACGGACCTCCTCTTTGTCGACACCACGATATCTGATGCAGCCACGATTCCAGGGAGTAGCATCGGGAGACTATGTACTGCGAGGAGGTATTGCGGGGATGAACGCGGCTGAGTACCTGCGGGGACTACCGAAGGCGGAGCTACACGTGCACATCGAGGGGACGCTCGAGCCGGAGCTGAT
>JASJBC010000091.1 GCA_030066715.1 Acidimicrobiia bacterium | reverse complement strand
AAGAGCAACGCTGTCTACATAATCTCGGTGGCGGCCGAACTGGCCGGAGTTCACCCCCAGACGCTGCGAATCTACGAGCGCAAGGGGCTCATCGAGCCTTTCCGGACCCCGGGCGGCACCCGCCGCTACTCCGACGAGGATCTCGAGCGACTCGGCCTGATCCAAGAACTGACCGCCGATGGCGTCAACCTCGAAGGCGTGCGGCGAATCCTCAGCCTGCAGGCGGAGAACAACCGGTTGCGGGCTCAGGTCGATCGGCTGCGGAGGCTGCTGGGTGAGGCGCAGTCCCGAACCGGTGCTGATCCGCAACCGACCCAGACCTTCCAGGTCAACGTGACCCGACGCCGCAATCTGCCCGACATCGTGCGCAAGGGGCCCTTCAGCGAAAGCTGATTCCCGCAAACCGGGTGCAGTCGTATGATCGACACATGGCATTCTGGTCCCGCCCGCTGTTTCGCCGGCCCGTTCTGTTCATCGTTGGTTTGGGCAGCGCGGCCGCGGCGGGGCTCCTGTTCCAACCGCACTGGGTCGATCTCTGCAATCGGATCAACTCCCGGGAATTCGTCGGCTGGAGCGGCCAGCCCGTGACTCGAGGGGGCGAGTGCGCCCCGGTCAGCCCGATGACCATGAGCGGCAACTTCCTCATCGGTTTTGGCCTGTTCATGCTCGTCATCGGCCCGATCATCTTCTCGCTGGCCCATGTGCTCAGACACGGGTACGACTGGGAGTCGTCGCGGGTCGAGACTGCGGTGTCCAATCTGCCCATGCTCGCCGGGATTCTCTACATCGCAGCGGGTGCCGGTCTGGCGATTTGGGGTAACGCGTGAAAAGGAACTGACTACATCAGTTCCTTTGCACGTCGGAGTTCGGATGCAATCCGAACTCCCGCCAGGTGCCCCAGAGGACAATCAGCCAACTCAGGTTGAAGGTCGATGCAATCGAAGTCCCGCCAGGTGGACGGAGCGCAATCAGACAACCCAGGTTGAAGGGCGATCAGGGCTGCCACCATTGCTCGACCCAGACGACCTCACCCGTCGCCGGGTCGATGAGAACCCGCCACAACTCGGTGCCGGGTCCGGTGCTGACAAAACCATTGAGGTCGTCGATGTCCCAGAGGTGGAACTGCCACGGCTCGGGACCCACCCAGAGGCTCCCACAAATGCCCGGCCAGGTCTCTCCCGGAGCCGGTGGGCAGGCGCGGATCTCGATGTCGTCGCCGGTCGGCAGGTAGCGCAGCATCGGGTTGTTGTTGATGATCGACCATCCCTGCGACTCATCACCGGGAACGTTCAGCGTCACCTGAGCGAGATCGAAGATGATCTCCTCGGCATCGGCCCACCAGATGTACCCCCAGCCGCCACACCAATCGGTCGGGCCTAGCGGGTATGCGGAAACGTGCTCCGCCACCACCGCAAAGCCCTCACACGGCATCGGTGCCGTGTAGGTCACGTGTCTCTCCACAACAGTCTCGTTGGCGGCCTGGTCCAGGGTGAAGAACACGATCTCGTTGGCGCCGGAGCTGAGACTGATCGTGACCTCCCAGTTTCCTGCGGCGTCGACGGCCGCCTCGTAGTCCGGCGGCGACCACACGCCTTGGACCCCGGGCTCTACGGTGCCCGTGAACACCACCTCGGCGTCGGGAACCGTCTCCCACTCGGCCGGGTAGGTGACAACGAGCTCAGGTGGAGTGGTATCGGGAGCGGCGGTGGTCGTTGGTGCTGCGGTCGTGACTGTGGTCGGCGCCGCAGTGGTCGTCGGGGCGACGGTCTCCGGTGGTGGTGCGGTCGTCGTCCCCTGTGCCTCCGTCGTGCTTGTAGTCGCAGCCGGGGAAGTTGTCGTCGTCCCGCTGTCACCACTGCATGCCGCCATCACCATCCCCAAGACCACAATCGCCACGATCCGCTTCATCGCACAACT
The DNA here is from genome assembly GCA_030066715.1 of Acidimicrobiia bacterium. Classification (GTDB taxonomy): domain Bacteria; phylum Actinomycetota; class Acidimicrobiia; order Spongiisociales; family UBA5794; genus JAAETI01. Next base: position 10,834 of record JASJBC010000091.1, on the reverse strand, counting down.
CCCTACGCCGACGCTCCCCTCACTCTGTAGATGCAGAGACGCCGGAACCAGAGGAATACGGCCCCACTACCCCAGTCCGGGCACACAACCATGCGTTCTTGCGGACGTGGCTTCGCATATTCGAACTGAGATCCGCAAGAAGCGTCAGGCGACGAAGGATTCGCCGTCGGGCTGCTGGATGACCAAGGCGCCGACGAGTGAGGGGCGGGAGGGCCAGGCTGCGACGGCGGTCTTCACCTGGGCATTGGCTGCGGCAGCCCGGACGCCGGCATCGAGACCGGCGGGAGCGTCGACGAACACCCCGAGCTCTGGACGGGGGATGAGCACCGACCCCTCGAGGTCGAAAGCGTCGACCTCAACGATGGCGAGACCAAGCTCCTCGCAGCGGTCGACCATCTCGAGGATGACGTTGCGCCCGTAGAAGCCTTCGCCGTCCTCGGCACGGAACACGACCTGGTCGTCAAACTCCGTGGTGAGAGCTCGGGTGGCAGGCAGCTCCTCGTCCCACTCCCCTTCCGGAACAGTGGCGTTGAAGGCCTCCAGATACTCACCTTCGTCCTCCGCAAACTGATCGAGAGGGGTGACGATCCGCACCGCCATGTCGAGCACACGCAGCAAGTCGCTGGTCTCCAGATCCTGAACGTCCCCGTCTCGGTCGGGGTAGATCTGGACGATCGACTCCTCGCCGTCCCAGAACACCATGCCGATGAACTCGTCATCTCGCCACAACTCAACGACGGGTTCGTCGAACTCAGGCCGATCGGTTTCAACGATACGTAGTGGAAGCATGGGCGAACGTTACCCGACTCGGTCGATATCCCCGGCTCGGTCGGGAGTTGCGTTCCTCGCTGCAGCTGCCTTCGAGAAGTGCACAACGAGGATGCCTCCGAGCACGATGAGCGAGCCAAAGACCCGACCGGCCGTGAGCGCTTCGCCCAGAATCACCAACGCAAGGATGGGGACCTCGACCATCTGACCCGACGCAATGACGCCAGCGTGCAGGGCGTTCAGTGTCCGCATCGCGTGATGCCACAGCGTGAAGGCCAGCGCGGTGCTGACTACACCGAGGAACAGGATGAGCAACACCTGCTCCGCTCCGAGCGCGGGAAAGGGCTCAACGATCATCGCCACGATGAACAAGCCGACACTGCCCAACGTCATCGGCACAACGGTTGCGTCCAGAGCCGCGATCTGCCTGCCCCTCATGACCTTGCGCTGCAACAGATTCGATCCGCCGATGCCGGCTGCGGCCACGGCGGCGAGGAAGATCCCGAACGCCTCATCGCCGCGGGGGACGACGGGATAGAAGAAGAAGATACCGACCACAACAACGGCTACACCGAGCCACTCCCAACGGGAGGTCGGCTCCTTCAAGACCATTCCGGCCAAGAGCGCCGTCACCAGAGGGATACCGGCCTGGAATACGAAGTTGAACGTGGTTGCGTCAACTAGGTCGAGTGCCACGAATTGGGCAGCGGGAACAATGCCGTACAGCAGCACGCCGAGCGCAAGCAGCCATCGCCAGAGCGAACTCGCCACCGTCGGGACTGCGGAGCCGACGGTGAGCCGCCTCCATATGAACAGGGTGATCGCACCGACGACGTACCGCAACGAAGCGAAGGTCAGTCGCGGGATGTCCTCCAGACCGAGCTTCACCAGCACGATGGCGAGAGCCCACAACAGCGAAGCCGCAATCGCCAAACCAACGGCTTTGGCCATTGTTGGCGGTGACGACCTCGCTGCTTCCGTCACGCCAATACCAGAGCGTCGGTGAGCAGGGTTTCGACACGGCGAACGATTTCGGCCGCGTCGGTGGGTCGGTTCACATAGTCCAGGTCCGCAGTGTCCAGCTTCAGCAAAGGCACCCTGTCTTGCGCCAGGGCCCACTCCTCGTAGCGGTTGTAGATGCGGCGGAGGAAGTCGACATCGAGATCACCTTCACCAACGCGATCCCTCTTGCGGATCCGGTCGAGAGTGACCTCGAAGGGTGCCGTCAGGTAGATGACGACGTCGGGACGGGGCACCTGCTCACGCAGGCTGTGATAGAGCGTGGTCAGGGTGGCGAGGTCGTTGTCGTCATACGCACCGTGGTCGCGGAGGGCGGGTGTGAAGACCTCGCCGTCCTCGGCGATGCACCGTTCCTGGATCAACGGACCGTCGGCCCGACGCGCCGAATGATGCAGCTTGGCGCGCTGGCCCAGATAGAAGGCCTGGTTGCGGAAGGCGAAGTCCGACAGGTTTGCGTACACCTCAGAGAGATAAGGGTTGTCCATCACCGGCTCCCGCAACACCGTCCAGGATCCGGTGGTTGCCAGCAACTCGATGAGCGATGACTTGCCGACACCGAGCGGGCCGGCGACTGCCACGTAGGAGCGCTCCAAGGCGCGGAGATCGATCGTGATGTTGTCCGGATCCCTGATGTCGACGACAACCCGATCCTCGGTCAGCATCTCACGCAACTCGGCGAGGCTCCCGGCGACCCGGTAGTCGAGAATCCCGTCGATCATCAGGTTGTTCCCGCCACCTTCGACGTTGCGGAAGTCGGTCTTGAGACCGATGCACTGCTTGCCCCTGCCGTAGGCGAGCCCGGCCTCGATACAGGCACCTTCATCCGGCACCCGGCCGTCGAGGACGAAGACAAGTATGTCGCACTCCTCAACGGCGCGCAGGTTCATCTTGAAGATCTTGTGTCGCGCCTCATCGACCGTCATCCCCTCGCGGATGTAGTCGCCGAGAAGTCCGGCGCTCTCCTGGGGAAACCAGGTTTCGAACCCAAGTTCGTCCAGAACCGCCTTGACCTCTCGATTGAACGCCCGCTCCCCCTCGTTGAACAACCCTGCTGCGTAATACACGCGAGGGCGGCGTTCGCCTCTCATTCGTTCTCACCTCCGTCGGCCCGCACTGCCACGGCGAGCCAGAGGGTAGCCAGAAATGTGGCAGTTCTCGATTCCCGGCCTGGCAACCATCCCCAGGGCCCGCTATGTGCCCGACAAGCGGCGTCGGGTTAGGGTTAGGCGATGCCGATCGAGATCCTGCTGTTGCTTGCGCTACCCGCATCGGGGAAATCCGAGCTGCGTCGCTACTTGGAGTCGCTCGACCCGGTGGCCGCACAGGACGATCTCCACCTGGGAGCATCGGTTCAGATCGACGACTACCCCTACGTCCACATGATGCGCCGTATCGCCGAGGAGGTCGTCGCCGCCGGTGACGAACCCATCTTCTTCGCCTCGGTCGAGCATCCCTTCCTCGATCCCCGTGACTGGGGAACTCTGATGCACCTGATCAACCTCGACTTTGCGGAGTTGACCGATCCCCCCGACGCGCCGATGACCGGGACCGCGGCGCGATGGCTCTTTGCGCGCATCGACCGCGCAAGGCAGATGGTGGGGCTCCCGGCAGCGATCGCCAGCCTCGAGCCACTGACTCTGAAGCGGCTGGAGAGCGCTCTCGAGTTCGAGGCGCAGACGGTCTTCGACACCAAAGCCGCTGTCAATCCGGCCAACCTCGAGGGCAAGACCGTCGTCATCGAATTCGCCAGGGGAGGACCGGAGGGGTCCCAGCTGCCGTTGCCGCCCCCGTACGGGTATGCATACTCCCTATCGCTACTCAGCGACGAAATCCTCAGCCGGGCCTCGATTCTCTACGTCTGGGTCGATCCCGAAGACAGCAGGCGCAAGAACGAAGCGCGCGCCAAGCCGGGTCGGGATGGGGATGCGTCGATACTCTTCCACGGTGTCCCCGAAGCCGTCATGCGTCAAGAGTACGGAACCGACGATTTGATGTGGCTCCTTGCCGCCGGAGGTGGCAGCCACGTCCTTGTCGACAAGGGTGAGGACCGCTACGCGCTTTCGACGGGCGTCTTCGACAACCGGGAAGACCTCACCTCGTTCCTGCGCGACGACCCGGCGAAGTGGTCGCAGTTCGAGATCCGGCAACTACACAACGAGTTGATGAACGCCACCGCCGGGCTGCGCTCTAGTTCTCGACGCTGATCCCGCGCCAGAAGGCAACGTAGTCCTTGATATCGGCGGCCGCCGGGCTCGGGTCCGGGTAGTACCAGGCCGCACCCGGGTTGGTCTCCTGGCCGACTACGACATCGAAATAGCTCGCAAGGCCCTTCCAGGGACAGCGGGATTGTGCGGTGCTATCGACGAAGAATTCCGTGTTGACGCTCTCGCGGGGGAAGTAGTGGTTGCCCTCGACGACGATTGTCTCATCGCTCTCTGCGAGCACGGTTCCGTTCCATACTGCCTTCATTCGACTCCTCTGTTGGTATGGGCTGCAACGGATCCGATCGTCCGGAAATTCCGCGACGAGGCCCCGGATAGACCGGGGCCATCGCAACGACAGTTGTGCGGACTACTTGCGCAGAGCGTCGCGAATCTCGGTCAGGAGCTTGATGTCCTCTGCGGGCTCCGCGGGAGCCTCTTCAGCCGCCTCAGCCGTGGCATCCTGATACGCCTTGTAGGGCTTCACGATGAAGAAGAAGACGCCGAGGGCGATGGCGAGGAACTTGACGATCGCCGTAATGAACGAACCGTAGAGGATCACGGAATCGTTGATCGTCCAGGTCAGGAAGTCGAAGCTGGGCTCCCCGAACAAGATGCCGACGATCGGCATCACGATATTGTCGACCAGGGAACTGACAACGGCACCGAATGCGGCTGCCATGACAAACGCCACGGCCAGGCTGACGATGTCGCCGCGAAACGCAAACTCCTTGAACTCACCGTATAACTTCTTCATCTCCCACTCCTTCTCCTGAAACCGGCGAACGTACTCCCCTAAGACCCAATCCGAGAGCAGAGGTTTCAGGCGAACTACGTCAAAGGACCCAGGGCAGGACGCGATAGCGCACCCGCCGCTGGTAGGCCGCGTACTCGGGGAACAGGGTGATGAGCAGTCGTTCCTCATGCAGGGTCTTGGCGTAGAAGAAAGGAATGAGGGCGAGGGCAAGCAGTCCGGCGACCGGGTTGGCGCCACGAACGGCGAGACCCAAGAAGCCGAGGATCACACCGCTGTAGATGGGATGGCGGACTATTGCATAGGGGCCGTCTTGAAGCAGGACCGCCCCGGCGACCGGTGCCGGCAGCGGTGTGAGCTTGCTGCGAAGCATCCACAACCCACTACCGCCGATGACGGCCGCAAAGCCAATGAGCGCCCAGCCGGCGAAGGTCGGCACGGGTCCTGCCGCACGATTGCCGGTGAGAGCCAGCAAGATGAGCGCAAACAAGGCAAACTGGGCGACAACCCACCAGCCACCCCGGCGGGCAAACCTCTCAAAGTTGATACTTATAGACTTAGATTTCTTAATCATTATATGCTAGTATCCAAACCATAGCTTTCAACAGTCCCAGGGGGAACCTTCTTCCATGGATATCAACGCCTTCACCCAGAAGTCCCAGCAGGCGATACTCGCTGCCAGACAAAGCGCCGAGACACGCCACCATCAGTCTGTGCAGCCGTTCCATCTCCTCGATGGGTTGCTCGGCCAGACCGACACGATTCTCTACCCGTTGTTGGGGCACCTCGACATCAACCCGACGACGATCCGCAATGCTGCGGAGACCGGGTTGTCTGCCATTCCCCAGGTCTACGGGGACACCGGCGAGCTGGCCTTCGCGCCGGCGACGCTCACCATCCTGAACACCGCAGACTCGGTCAGGACCGGCATGGGCGACCAGTACGTCTCCGTGGAGCATCTGCTGCTTGCCCTGGCAACTGCGGCCGATGCGGTGGGTGAGGCATTGCGCAACGCGGGACTCACCCGCGACGCAATCATGGGTGCGTTGGAGACCGTCCGCGGCGCACAGCGGGTGACCAGCCAGAATCCTGAGGACACTCTCGACCCCCTCGAGAAGTTCGGTCGCGATCTCGTCAGCTTGGCTGCCGACGGCAAGCTCGACCCGGTCATCGGTCGCGATGAGGAGGTCCGCAGGGTCATCCAGGTCCTGTCCCGCCGCACGAAGAACAATCCTGTGCTGATCGGCGAACCAGGAGTCGGCAAGACTGCGATCGCAGAGGGACTCGCCCAGCGCATCGTCGACGGCGATGTGCCCGAAGGTCTCAAGGACAAGCGAATCATCGCCCTCGACCTGGGAGCCATGGTTGCCGGCGCCAAGTACCGCGGCGAGTTCGAGGAGCGACTGAAGGCAACCCTCGACGAGATCAAGGCGGCGGAGGGGCGTGTTGTCACCTTCATCGACGAGATGCACACCATCGTCGGCGTCGGCGCTGCAGAGGGGGCAATGGACGCGTCGAACATGTTGAAGCCGATGCTGGCGCGCGGCGAGCTGCACATGATCGGGGCTACGACCCTCGATGAGTATCGGAAGTACGTCGAGAAGGACCCTGCCCTGGAAAGGCGATTTGCCCCGGTCGTCGTCGAGCCCCCCTCGGCGGAGGACACCATCGGCATCCTCCGCGGGCTCAAGGAGCGATACGAGGTGCACCACGGTGTCCGTATCACCGACTCCGCCATTGTTGCCGCGGCAGTGCTTTCGGATCGGTACATCACCGCCCGCCACCTTCCCGACAAGGCAATCGACCTCATCGACGAGTCGGCGTCGCGGCTGCGCATCGAGATCGACTCGATGCCGGAGGAGATCGACGAGTTGGAGCGGCGCCGCCGCCAGCTCGAGATCGAACGCAGCGCCCTCGGCAAGGAGGACGACGAGGCGTCGCAGCAGCGGCTGGCCGGCATCAACGAAGAGCTCGCCGGATTGAGCGAGGAGCTCGATCGGCTGGTCGCACACTGGCAACTGGAAAAGGAGAACATCGAGGCGATCCAGGCGGCCAAGCAGGGAATCGAGGAGGCGCGCGCCCAGGCGGAGCGCAGCGAGCGGGCGGGCGATCTCCAGGCTGCGGCAGAGCTGCGCTACGGCAAGCTTCCCGAGCTGGAGCGCCGGCTGGAGATCCGTCAGGACGAGCTGACCAAGCTCCAGTCCGGACTGCGCATGCTCAAGGAGGAGGTCGACGAGGAAGACGTCGCCGAGGTCGTCAGCCGCTGGACCGGCGTACCGGTCAGCCGGCTGATGGAGGGAGAAGTCGAGAAGCTGATCCGTCTCGAGGAGCATCTCCACGAGCGGGTGGTCGGCCAGGACGAGGCTGTCACCGTCGTCGCCAACGCAATACGGCGCGGCAGGGCAGGCCTGTCCGATCCGCATCGACCTATCGGATCGTTTATCTTCCTCGGGCCGACCGGTGTCGGCAAGACGGAGCTAGCCAGAGCTCTGGCCGACTTCCTGTTCGACGACGAACGGGCGATGGTCCGGATCGACATGTCCGAGTACATGGAGAAGCACTCGGTCAGCCGGCTCATCGGCGCCCCTCCCGGCTACGTCGGTTACGACGAAGGAGGACAGCTCACCGAGGCCGTGCGGCGCCGACCGTATGCCGTGATCCTGCTCGACGAGGTCGAAAAGGCCCATCCCGACGTGTTCAACACGCTGCTCCAGCTGATGGACGACGGCCGTCTCACCGACGGGCAGGGACGCACCGTCGACTTCACCAACACCGTCCTCATCATGACGTCGAACCTGGGCTCGGAGTTCATCGAGCCGGATCTCCCCGACGCAACCGTCGCCGAGAACGTGATGAACGTCGTCCGCGGCCACTTCCGACCCGAGTTTCTCAACCGTGTTGACGACATCGTCGTCTTCTCCCGACTGTCGAAGGATGATCTGCGCGAGATCGTCGACATCCAGTTCGCCATCCTCGGGCAGCGGCTTGCGGCCCGGCGGATCGATCTGGTGCTGACAGACGAAGCCGCCGCTTGGCTGGCCGAGCACGGCTACGACCCGAGCTTCGGAGCCCGTCCTCTCAAGCGGCTCATGCAGAAGGAGATCGCCGACCGTCTTGCCCTCCAGCTGCTCGAGGGCCGCTTCTCCGACGGCGACACCATTCGGGTGACTGTTGAGGGGGACACACTGGCATTCACTTCCGCATAGCCCATGCGTCTTGGCGGACACGGGGCCGAAATATCGGCCTGAGATACTCCAAAACGGGAAGGGTTCAGCCGGCGAGACGGCGCATCACCCACTCGAGCGGGCCGCGCTGGTGACGGCGGCGCCACCACGTCGACCAGGCAATCGCGGCGGCGCAGAAAGCGAGGCTGGAGATCACTATGAACACCAGGGATTGGTCCTCGAGTCTCCCCATCGTTTCGAGGATGCCCATGCCAACGACGACGTGGGCCACGTAGAGCGTCAGCGCCAGTTGCCCGGTGTGCACCAATGGCGTGGTCACCCGGGCGGAAGCGTGGTCTCCCAGCCAGATGGATCCGACAATGACCAGACATGCGGTGGCAGTCCCGGCGACGAGATACAACGGCATGGGGGGCAGCATCTCCACGGAGAACAGCCATTGCCAGGCTTCATCGCCGAGTTCCTCGGTGCGCGACCCCTTTGGCCCGAGGACCGCCCAGGCCACGCCCTCGACGACAACCAGAATGCCCGCAGCCCGCACCACGATGCGCCGCCGCCAAGCCGGGTCGCGCAGGTCGGTCCGGCCCAGCCACATCCCGAACAGATAGAAGGCGATCCAGGGCAGCACGGGATGAAGGCCGTCGAGGAACAGATTGCGCAGGAAGCCGGAAACGGTGTTCAGACCCTCGTAGGAGAGATCATCGAGGTTCCAGTTGGCGAAGTAGTCGGCGGTGACAATGAAGCCGAACGAAACCGCCGTCGCCGCTGCGCCCCACCACAGCAGCGCGCGGTTCGGGGCGAAGAGCAGCAGCGACCCCAAGGCCAGATAGACCCCGTAGAAATGGAGGATGTCGGCGGGCCAGATCGGGAAGAACAGCCATCCGATCACGAACAGGAAGAGAGCCCGTCGCGCCAGAGTGGTCCGCGCTCTTCGCCTGTCCCCCGCTTCGCCTGACTCCCGGGCGCGCCGTGAGCCGAGACTGGCCCCGATCCCGGCAAGCACGACGAACGTCGCTGCGGCCCGACCCTCGAGCGACACGGCGAAGAACCGCAGCCAGCCCGGCTCCGACACTCCGCTGGACATCACGACGTTGAAGTTGACGATCACCATCCCGACGATTGCAAAGGCACGGGCAATGTCGAGACCGATGATCCTCTTTGTCTTGGCGGCAGTAGCTGTCATGAGCTCAACATATGCGATTGTCTCGCAAACTGCAAGTGACTATCACTTTAAGAGCTGCTAGCATCGGGACATGGCAGGTCTGCGCGAGCGCAATCGGCGCCGCACGATGCACGAGCTACAGCTGATCGCACTCGATCGGTTCGAGGAACGCGGCTTCGACAACGTGACCATCGAGGAGATTGCCGGTGAAGGCGGAGTCTCCGCCTCGACCATCTACCGCTACTTCGGCACGAAGGAGCAGCTCGTCGTCTGGGACGAAACCGACGACGAGTTGACGACTGAGCTGGTCCGGCGTCTTGCCGGCGAGGGCCCGATCGACGCATTCCGCGGCGCCCTTCTCACCCGCTACGGAGACGAGGAGGCCAACCGCGCCCTGCTCCGTCGCGTCCGCTTCCTCTACGCCAACCCCCAGGTACATGCAGCCGCCATCGAGCAGGAATTCCAGGACCAAGCGGAACTGGCCGCAGGATTCGCTCAGGCGGCCGGACGCAGAAAGCCGTCGCTCGAGGATCGAACGAGAGCCCGCGTCTGCATGGCCGCTCTCGGGGCAGCCGTCGAGGAATGGCAGACGCCGGAAAACACCCGCCCGCTGTCAGAACTCATCGGACTGGCTTTCGCCGCAATCGACGGTTAGCCGGTCGGGTCGGCGTCGATGAATATGACCTCGGTGTAGCCGACCCCCTCGAGCAGGCCGGCGATCGTGGCCTTGGCGTTAGTTCGGGCTCGATCGAGGATCCCGTGTTCGATCGCCGCGTTGAGCAATACCTCCTCGGCGATCTGGCGTGCATCTGTTTCCAGCTGCGGATCGCCCCGCGTCAGCAGGCCGGTATCGCGGTCGTAGACCTGGGTCGCTTCACTGTCGACCTCCACGAAGATGATCTCGGGAGCCGGCAGCTGGAAGGTGACCTGGCCGGACTCCTCGTTCACCGCGAAGTTGAGGGTCGTCACCTCCTCCATGTCGACACCGGCTCCGATGCGAGCGACGGCAAAGAGGAAGATCCGATCACCCCGAGCCCAGTTCAGCCATCCAAAGTCGTTGCCCTTCTCGACCGTGGTGTACTCGACCATCTCCACGGTCGTCAGCTTGGCGACGTCGCGGACACTCTCGACAACGGTCGGGCCCACCTGCGTGTAGCGCTCGCCACTGAACGGGGACCACCCCGCCAGGTTCGCCCCGATGAAGAACACCCCGGCGATGAGCACGGCGGCGATGACTATGGAGCCCGCTCTTCTGGATGACTCGGCCATGACCCTCTCATTTCGTCGTGTAGTGCATCAAGTATGACCCTCTCTCCGCCGAAAAGGTTCCGTGACCCACTTGAATTACCCTGCTTTCCATGGTAGTGTGCAACACAAGGTACCCTGGAACGCAGGGTAACCGGTACTGCAAGATAGCCAATAGCCGAACCGGAGGATGCGAGTGGGGCACAGCTCCCAGCTACTCAAAGGTGTTCTCGATATGTGCCTGCTGGCATTGATAGATCAGGAACCCAGCTACGGGTACGAGATGGTTGACAAGTTGCAGAGCAACGGCCTCGAACTCGTCAGCGAGGGCACGATCTACCCACTGCTGAGCCGCCTGCAGAAGCAGGGGTATATCGAGGGCTACTTCGTAGAGTCGACCGGCGGTCCCCCTCGTAAGTACTACCGGATCGCAGAAAAGGGCAGAGAGCAGCTAGCTGATTGGCAAACCGAATGGAGAAGATTGTCTGTCGGCGTGGAAGAG
>JASJBC010000095.1 GCA_030066715.1 Acidimicrobiia bacterium | reverse complement strand
CCCGGCCGTTCCGCTCCCGCGCCGCGGCAATGGCCCCCGCTGCCGACTCCGGGACTTCCCAATACTCCCTGTGCATCACGTGGTCGGCCACCCGCGCGGTGCTGATCGGGCGGAAGGTGTCCAAGCCGACCTCGAGTTCGATCTCGGTGATGCTCACACCGGCTGCGATGAGCTTCTCCAGCAACGCCGGTGTGAAGTGAAGTGCAGCCGTCGGAGCGGCCGCCGATCCGACCCTCTTGGCGAATACCGTCTGATACCGATCCGGGTCGGGGAGGTCGGTATGGATGTAGGGCGGAAGCGGTACCTCCCCGGCGGCCGCGATCAGCTCTTCGACGTCCCCGGCCGAAGCCCGGAGCGCAATCGTCACCCGGCCCTCGATAGGGTCGGTCAGCACCTCTCCGTGCAGCGGCCCGAGGTCAACTGCGGTGCCGCGCCGGATACGGCGCGCCGGGCGGATCAACGCCTCCCAACGCGCCTGATCGGCCCTCCGCAGCAGGAGAACCTCGACCGAGCCGCCCGTTTCCACCTTGGTCCCCCGCAGCCGGGCAGCCCGTACCTTGGTCCGATTGACCACCAGCAGGTCGCCCGACCGCAGCAGATCCGGGAGGTCACGGAAGAACCGGTCCTCCAGCGGATCGCATCTCAGCAGGCGGGAGGCATCGCGCGGCTCGACCGGTGTTTGTGCAATCGCGGCATCAGGGAGTTCGTAGTCAAAGAGGCTGGTATCCACGACCGCCGAGGCTAGTGGCGTGTTTCGGGTGGATGGCGCCGTCGGGTTCGAGCCGGCGGCGACAATTCGGTTAGCCTCCACCTTGTGACTACGCACGATGCCCGGGACACGCTGCCGGCCCCCACCTCGGTCCGCTTCTTTGCCGGAGAGACGCTGGCCGAAGGCCTGGACCGTGTCATCGCCAACCAGTTTGCAGTCGCGCTCGCAGTGGAGACTTTTCCCCAGGAGGAGCAGCCGGCAGCGGTACACGAGACCAGGAAGGCGCTGAAACGACTCCGCGCCCTCCTCCGCCTCGTCCGGGACACGATCTCACACGACTGCTACCACACCGACAACCAGGTGCTCAAGCTGATCGCGGCAGAGCTGAGCACCGTCCGCGACACCTGGGTCATGGCCGATGTCCTCGACCGGCTGCTCCCGCACGATGCGTCATCGAAGGAGGCGGTCGACATCCTCGTCGAGCGGCTCCAGGATCGATATCGCGCCGAGTCGCTTGCGCTCCTAGAGAACAAGGCCCAGATGGCCTCGATCGTCGACCAGCTCGACAACGTGCGGGAGCGGAGCAAGCGTTGGTCGGTGCTCGCCGGCGAGGTCGACAAGCCTCTCCCCCACGAGTTCAGCTCGATCGCTCCGGGTCTGCAACGGGTGTACAAGCGGGGCCGCCGGGGGATGCGGATCATCGTGGACTCCCCCACCGACACGCTGCTCCACGTCTGGCGTAAGCGAGCCAAGTACCTGCGACACCAGATCGAGGCCCTCAACGTCCTCGACCCGGTCACGATGCTCCGCTACGAGTTGGAGCTCGAGCAGCTGACCGACCTCCTCGGCGACGATCATGACCTGGCCGTGCTCGTCTCCCGGTTCAACACCGACCCGGCGCTCATCGAAGATATCGAGCTGGACCCAGTTCTCGATGCGATCGGTGTGAAGCGCCACGAACTACAGGCGAAGGCCATCGATCTCGGGCGTGACTTCTTTGACGACCCATCGACGGATTTCCTCGACTACGTCGCCGGCGTGTGGGGAGACGGCCCGACCTTCTGATCGATCGTCGGTCGGCGGCGTTTAGAGCAGGGTCGGCTGCCCACCCGGCTCGGGCTTGGGGACGTCGAGATGCTCGTAGGCGCGAGCAGTGGCGACACGGCCGCGCGGTGTTCGCTGGATGAAACCTTCCTGGAGAAGGTAGGGCTCGTAGGCGTCCTCGACCGTCTCCGGTTCCTCGCCGACTGCGATCGCCAATGTCGAGAGACCGACCGGGCCGCCGCCGAACTTGCCGATGATCGCTTCGAGGATCGCTCGGTCCACCTTGTCCAGCCCGGCATCGTCTACCTCGAAGACACGCAGTGCCTCGAGCGCGGTCTGCTCGTCGACTACTCCGTCGGCGCGAACCGTGGCGTAATCCCTCACCCGACGCAGCAGTCGATTAGCGATACGTGGTGTCCCTCGCGAGCGGTAGGAGACGGCGTCTGCGCCGTCCGTCGTTACCGGAACGCTGAGGATCTCAGCTGAGCGCACCACGATCCGGGCCAGATCGGCCGAGTTGTAGTAGTCGAGGCGGGCAACGTACCCGAAGCGGTCCCGCAGCGGGGGCGCCACACGACCCACACGAGTAGTGGCCCCGACCAGCGTGAACGGAGGGAGCTCGAGCCGGATCGACCGCGCAGCCGGGCCTTTGCCGACAACGATGTCCAACTGGAAGTCCTCCATCGCCGGATAGAGCACCTCCTCCACCTGGCGCGGAAGCCGGTGGATCTCGTCGATGAAAAGCACGTCGCCTTTCTCGAGGTTCGTGATAACCGCCGCAAGGTCTCCAGGACGCTCCAGAGCCGGTCCGCTCGTTGCCTGGAAATGTGCCCCCATCTCCACAGCCAGGATTCCGGCGAGCGATGTCTTGCCGAGACCGGGAGGACCGGAGAAAAGCACATGGTCCACCGATTCCCCCCGCTGCCGGGCGGCCTCGATGAGGATGGCCAGCCGCTCCTTCAACTCCGTCTGGCCGACGAAGTCGTCCATGTGGCGCGGCCGCAGCGTCGCCTCGTCCCTTTCCTCCTCGGGCAGCGGTTCTTTCATCAGAAGCCCTTCATCACGCATTGCCCGTCACCGCTGCTTCCCGAGTTCCTGCAATGCCTGCCGCAGCGACTCCTCCACCGGCCCATCAACCGGCACGTCGCGGAGCACATCACGGATCTCTGCGGACTGGTACCCAAGGCTCTCCAACGCCTCGCGCACTTCGGCGACGGCGGTGCCGGCCTGGAGGGGCGAGTCGGGCACGTCGAGCTTGGGACGAAGTTCGAGGATCAGCTTCTGGGCGCTGCGCTGCCCGATGCCCGGAACCGCGGTAAGTGCGGACACGTCCTCGCTCAGCACGAGCTGGCGCAGATCGTCCGGGCTCAAGGTTGCCAGGATGGCCAGCGCCAGCTTCGGACCGACCCCGCTGACACCGATGAGGATCTGGAAGATGTCGCGTTCGTCGGCTCCGGCAAATCCGTAGAGGGCCATCACGTCCTCGCGGACATGGAGATGTGTGTGGAGAACCGCCGGCTGCCCGACGGCGGGGAGCGTCGCCACCGTGCGCGGAGTCACGGCTACGTCGTAGCCGACCCCGCCGACATCGATCTGCACGTAGTCGGCCGTCTTCTCTGCGATGTCTCCGCGCAGTCGTCCAATCATGAAACGCCCTCGACCAATCGGCGCAACGGCGCCCCTTGCAGATGGCATAGGGCGATGGCGAGAGCATCCGCCGCATCGGCAGGGCTGGGAAGCTCGGTGAGCCCAAGTCTCATCGCCACGACCTTCTTCATTTGCACCTTGTCGGCGTTCCCGTACCCGGTGAGTGCTCGCTTCACAGCCGACGGTGAGTACTCGGCAACTGGTATCCCGTGTTGGGCAAGGGCGAGGAGGACGACACCGGACGCACGACCAACGGAAGTTGCCGTCTGCAGATTCCGGTTGACGAACACCTGCTCGATCGCCGCCGCATCCGGCTTGTGCTCGGACAAGAGAGAGTCGAGATCGGCGTATAGCTCGGCCAGTCTCTCCCCGATCGGCCGTCCCGCCTCCGTGCGGATTGCGCCCGCGGCCACGGCCCGAATGCTGTGCCCCCGTACCTCCAGCACTCCGTAGCCGAGCGTGGAGAGCCCGGGGTCGATTCCAAGAACGAACATATGTTCCCATAGCGTAGATAGCGGCTGGTTCGTTGCCAAGCACCGGCATCATGCGCCGCTCAACTCAGCGAGGCAAGCACCTCGTCCGGTATGTCGAAGTTCCCGAAGACGGCTTGGACATCGTCGAGGTCCTCGAGCACGTCGACCAGCCGCAACACCTTGCCCGCACCGGACTCATCGACGGCGACGGTCACCGACGGCATCTGTGTCACCTCTGCCTGCTCGATCGTGATCTCGGCATCTTCGAGCGCAGCGCGGACGGTCGTCAGATCGCCGGGAGCACAAACGATCTCCCACGTGTCCTCGCTCGGCGTCACGTCGTCGGCGCCGCCCTCCAGGGCGGCCAACATGACGGTGTCCTCGTCACCCGCAGCGAGGATGTAACCCTTCTGCTCGAACAGATAGCCGACTGATCCCGGCTCGCCGAGGCTGCCCCCATTCTTGTTGAAGGCCGCACGGACGTCCGATGCCGCCCTGTTCCTGTTGTCGGTCAGCACCTGGACGTACAGAGCGACTCCCCCCGGGGCGTACCCCTCGTACCAGACCTCGTCGTAGACGACACCCTCTTCTGCTCCGGAGCCGCGCGCGATGGCACGCTCGATGTTGTCCTTGGGCACGGAGCTGTCCCTGGCCTTCTGGACCGCCGTGGCCAACGTGGGATTGGCGGTTGTGTCGCCACCTCCCTGGCGAGCAGCAGCCTCAATGGCACGAATCAGCTTGGCAAACAGCTTGCCGCGCTTTGCGTCTTGGCGTCCCTTGCGATGCTTGATGTTCGCCCATTTGGAATGCCCGGCCATTCAGCTCACCTCCATCAGCAGTTCGTGAATCCGCGTGTCCTCGGTCAACTCTGGGTGGAACGAGGTAGCCAGGATACGCCCTTGGCGGACGAAGACCGGGTGCTCTTCCCCCGTTCCCGGGTCGGTGACGGCGGCGAGGACATCAACATCAGAGCCGACCTTGTGGATCCACGGTGCTCGGATGAAGACTGCGTGCACCGGATCGGCCAATCCGGCGACGGCAAGGTCGGCTTCGAAGGAATCCACCTGGCGGCCGAACGCGTTGCGCTCGACAACGACGTCCAGCACCTCGAGCTGCGGCTGCTCGTACCGTTTCGTCGCAGCCGCCAGGAAGATCATCCCGGCGCAGGTGCCCAGCACCGGCAATCCCGCAACAATCCTCTCTCGCAGGGGATCGATCAGCCCGTAGATCGTGGCCAGCCGACCGATTGTCGTCGACTCGCCTCCGGGGATGATGAGCGCGTCGAGATCAGCCAGCTCTTCCGGTGTGCGCACCTCGACACCCTCAGCGCCGAGCTTGCGGACAACCGCAAGATGCTCACGGAAGTCGCCCTGAAGGGCGAGTGCGCCAATCCTCACGTTGCCTCGTCTCCTATAGGCCGCGGTCCTGCATCCGATCCTCGGGTCCGAGCGTATCGATGTTGATACCGACCATCGCCTCTCCGAGGTTACGGGACACCTTGGCGATCTTGGATGCGTCCTGATAGAAGGTCGTTGCCTCGACGATCGCCCGCGCCCGGACGCTGGGGTCGCCGGACTTGAAGATTCCCGAGCCGACGAAGACACCGTCGCAACCGAGTTGCATCATCAGCGCAGCGTCGGCCGGTGTTGCGATCCCGCCGGCGGCGAAGTTGACCACGGGCAGCTTGCCGGTCTCTGCAATCTCCTTGACGAGCGTGTAGGGAGCGCGCAGTTCCTTCGCTGCCGCCATCAGCTCGTTGTCGTCGAGGACCGTGAGCCGGCGGATCTGCTTGTTCATCATCCGCATGTGCTTCACCGCTTCTATGACGTTGCCGGTGCCGGGCTCACCTTTGGTGCGGATCATGGCGGCACCCTCGCCGATCCGCCGCAGCGCCTCTCCCAGGTCCTTGGCGCCGCACACGAAGGGAACGGTGAACTGCCATTTGTCTATGTGGTTGTCGTCGACCGGCGTCAACACCTCGGACTCGTCGATGTAGTCGACCCCGAGGGACTCGAGCACCTGAGCTTCGACGAAATGCCCGATCCGGGACTTGGCCATCACGGGAATGGAAACCGACTCGATGATCTCCTCGACCTTGGACGGATCAGCCATGCGGGCAACGCCACCGTGGGCTCGGATGTCGGCGGGCACTCGCTCGAGAGCCATGACGGCGACCGCACCCGCCTCTTCGGCGATCCGGGCCTGCTCGGCGTTGACGACGTCCATGATGACGCCACCTTTGAGCATTTCTGCCAGGCCCCTCTTGACGAGATCTGTGCCCCGTTGTGATGCGGTTGTGTTCATTGCGAGCTCCTAATTACGTTCCTCTACAAGTGTACCGGTCGCCGTCACTTGAACTGACTAGGCCACTGCGGGGTGCGCTTCTGGTGGAATGCGGCCATTCCTTCCTGAGCGTCGACGTGTGCGGCGTTGTCGCTCATCACCGGGCTGGTGATGGCGTAGGCCGCAGTCTCGGGCTCGTCCACCTGCCGATAGAACGCTTCTTTGCCGATGCCGATGACTGCGCTGCTGTGTTCCATGATGCGCCCGGCAAGATCGGTGACGGCGTCCGCCAGACCCGCCGCAGGTACCGCCGCGTTGATCAATCCCCAGGCGACGGCGGTATCGGCATCGATGGCATCGCCGGTCAGCAGCATCTGCATGGCCCGTTTGCGACCGATCGCCCTGGTGATCGGAACCATCGGCGTCGAGCAGAACAGGCCGATCCTCACCCCCGGAGTCGCAAACCGACAATCGTCGGTGGCGATCGCCAAGTCACATGCGGCTACGAGCTGACATCCCGCTGCGGTGGCAACCCCGTGAACCTGAGCGATGACCGGCTGTGGGATCGCGTGGAGCCGCAACATCGCTTCGGTGCAACGATCAAACAGCTCCGCGTAGAAGGCCTCGTCGCGGTCGATCATCTCGGCGAGATCGTGGCCGGCGGAGAAGACCGGTCCGGCGCCGGCGATCACGACAACCCTGACCGTCGGGTCCGCTCCCAGGTCGGTGACGACCCGGCCCAACTCCTCCAGCATCGCAAGGCTCAGTGCGTTGCGCCGCTCCGGGCGGTTGAGAACGACCCGAGCAATCCCCTGCTCCTGCGCCACCAAGATGAGGTCCATCGGATGATCGTACCGACTAGGACGCGTTGCGGGCATCCTCGTACGCCCCGATGTATGCGGCTGCGACGACGGCTCCGTCGAATCTGCGCACCGCCCGGCGAGCTGCAACACCGCGTCGGCTCGTCTCTTCCGGATCGCTGAGGAGGGCCCTGATCGCCCCGGCAAGACCTGCGACGTCCCCGGGAGCAACATAGGACGCTGTATCCCCAGCCACTCGCACGAAGGCGGGCAGACCACTGGCAACGACGGCACAACCGGCCGCCATTCCCTCTGCAACGACAATGCCAAAACTCTCTCCGCTGAGGTTCGGGGCGCAGTAGATCGTCGCCTCGGCGAGGTAGCGAACCTTCTCCTCCTCGGAAACTCGCCCGACGAAGGAGACCCCTTTGCGGCTCGGCCCGACCTGGTCTGCTCCCACCACCGTCAGGGTCGCGCCGGGGTGGGTCGCCCGCACCTCCGGCCAGGCCGCCAGCAGGACCGGGAGCCCTTTGCGTTCGTCGTTTCTCCCCAGGAAGACAACCGACTGGGGAACCTTGCTCTCGGGTGTGTAGTCGTCGACGTCGATCCCGTTGGGGATGATGCGGACCCGTCCCGTGTAGTCGACGACTCTTGCCGCAATCGGGCTCACCGCGGTGAGTACCCGTAGTCTGCGGAACCAGCGTGAGGTGAGCGGTCGCCCGGTGCGATAGACCCAGGCCGCAGGAGTCGAGGGATCGGCGTGAAAGGTCCCGATGGCCGGCACCGGCGAGCGTCGCAGCGCGGTCAACGACACCTGTGGCATCAGCGGCTCGTGGATGTGGGCAACGTCCACCTCTCGTAGCGTCTCCAGGACCCGAGCGCCGGCTCCGGGCTGTAGAGCGACGGGGGTCGCAGCACCGTTGGCGGGGATGACGGTCGCCGGACCGGCGGACACAAACCCCGGCACGGATGAGTCACCCGGGGCGACGATCACTGCCTCGTGGCCCGCATCTCGCAACCACCGGCTGAGCCGGATCACCTGATCCTGCACCCCGCCCGGGATCGCCAGGTCGTAAGGGCAGACCAACCCGACCTTCACGATTCCTCCTCACGGTCGGATGGCCAGTTCGGCACGAAGAGGTGCCAATCCTCCGGCTTGCGCCGGATCCGCTCCTCCAAAGCACCGGCCAGCAACTGCACTCCTGCCGCGACCTTCTCCTCCTTGGTGCCCTCATCGGGCATCGGCAGCGGGTCGGAGACCTCGTATCGATGACCGGCGCCGTTTTCGAAGTACGAGCCGACAACCAGCACAGGCGCGCCGGTCTTCACGGCGAGAGCGATCGGACCTGCCGGCATCGTCGTCTCTTCACCGAAGAACGTGACCGGAATGCCCCGCCCGGTGACATCACGATCGGCGAGCAGCGCAACCGTGCCTCCATCCTGAAGTCGCTTCATCAACGCACCGGTGGCGCGCGCTCCCCGCCCGGTGAGGACGATGTCGATGCCGGCCATCTGTCTGACCTTGACGAACCAATCCGTGATCAGCGGATTCGGCAGGTTCTCGGCGGCAGACATCACCGGCATCCCGAGATCCTTCGACACTGCGCCGGCAACCTCCCAGTTGCCCATATGGGGCAGGATCAGCAGGAGACCCTTCCCCTGAGCAAATGCTGCTCGCATCCCGGGAACGTTCTCCACCGTGGAGTTGGACACCAACCCGGCAATCCGCCCCGGGCGCAGCCAGAAGACCTCGGCCCAGTAGCGCCCGTAGCTCGCAAACATCGCCTTGGATCGCGCCGTGACATCGACGTCGCCACCGAGGATGCGCCGCAGGTGTCTCTGCACGAGCCGACGCCGACCGGGAGCCAGATACCAGAGCAGTCGACCGAGCCCGGTCCCGGCCGCCCTCATCGCCGGCTCCGGAAGCAACCCGAGAACGCCGACGAAGGCGCGGTACACGTAGTAGCCCAGCCTGTCCCTCACGGTGTGCCCGTCACTCACCTTCCTCGCCGAGTTGCTGCCATGTGCGCCGGCTGCGCTGCGCAACGGTCAACCCGGACAACACGACAAAGACCCACAGCATCGGATGAAGCACGTTGACTCCCCAGCCGTGCAGGATCAGGCCGACGAGCATGAGAATCATCCGCTCTCCCCTGCCCATCCAGCCGCCCCGCCCCTCGGCGCCCCAGGACTCCGCCTTGGAGCGGACATAGGGAGTCAGCAGCGAAAACGCAAGAGCAACCACACACAGCATCAGCCCCGTCTCGTCGGTGCGCAAGCTGAATGTGAGACCTGCCCACAGCGCTACCTCACCGAGACGATCGGACATGGTGTCGACGAATGCCCCGCGGATCGAGGCGGTCCCCTGATATCGAGCAAGCGGACCGTCGAGGGCGTCGAGGGTCGAACCGATACCGGCAAGCCAGCCGCCGAGGGCATAACGATCAACGGCGATGAAGCCGGCTCCGACGATCGTCACCAGCAAACCGAGGATCGTGATGGCCGTCGGAGTCAGCTTGGCCTTCGACAGGCCTACAGCTATGGGGTCGAGTATCGGGGCGAGCCGACTCCTGCCCCGCAAATCGAGCACGACGATCTCCTTCCGGCACGGAAAGCTACCACGCCAAACGGCACTTGCCTTCTCTGGCTACAATCCGCGCCAGCTAACGATAGATAGAAAGGCAGGGGAGGAAAATGGATGAGGTAGGCGCAACCCTACAACTCGGTGACGACTCTCTCGAGCTCCCCGGCGTTCCCGCCAAGATGGGAAACCACGGTTATGACATCAGCAAACTGCGGGCGTCCACGCGAACGGTGACCTACGACCCCGGCTTCGCCAACACCGCTTCGGCGCAGTCGACCATCACCTACATCGACGGCACGGCGGGCAAACTCACCCACCGCGGCTATGCCATCGAGGACCTCGCCAACAGCTGCTCCTTCTTGGAGGTCGCCTTCCTGCTGCTCTTCGGGCACCTGCCGAACAAGGCCGAACTCGAAGAATGGCAAGCCTCCATGAATCGGCACAGCCTTCTCAACGAGGAACTCAAGCGCTTCTTCGATGCCTTCCCCAAGCGAGCACACCCGATGGCGATCCTCTCGTCGGCCACGAACGCGATCTCCACTTTCTACGAGGAGTACCACAACCCGAAGGACGAGGCTTCGGTGATCGAGAGCGCCCAGCGTCTCATCGCCAAGATGCCGACCGTTGCGGCCTGGGCGTACAAGAAGTCGACGGGATTCCCCTACATCTACCCGCGCAACGATCTCCGGTATGTGGAGAACTTCCTCCACATGATGTTTGCGCTCCCAACCGAGGAGTACCACGTCGATCCGGTGATAGCCAAGGCGCTGAACGTGCTCTTGATCCTTCACGCCGACCACGGGCAGAACTGCTCGACCGCAACGGTTCGTTTCGTTGGCTCCAGCCAGGCCAACCTGTTTGCGTCTGTGGCCTCCGGCATGAACGCACTCTGGGGCCCGCTGCACGGCGGGGCCAATCAGGCGGTAATCGAGATGCTATACCAGATCGCCAACGATCCGACGGCGACCACGGAGTCCTACCTTGCCAAGGCAAAGGACAAGGACGACCCATTCCGCCTCATGGGCTTCGGGCACCGCGTTTACAAGAACTACGACCCGCGCGCCCGAATCCTCAAGAAGTTCGCCGACGATGTACTGGATCGGGTGCGGGGCGACGACCCGCTGCTCCATATCGCCGAGGAGCTGGAGGAAGCTGCGCTCAACGACGAGTACTTCCAGGAGCGCAAGCTCTATCCGAACGTGGACTTCTACTCGGGGATCATCTTCAGAGCACTCGGGTTCCCGCTTCGCATGTTCACCGTCCTGTTTGCGATCGGGCGGCTTCCCGGCTGGATCGCCAACTGGAAGGAGATGACCGAGGACCCATCGACGCGGATCGCCCGTCCCCGGCAGATCTACGTTGGCCAGGAGAGCCGACGCTTCATCCCGCTACACCAGCGGGATTAGAGGTCGGCGGTCTTGTCCTGCTCCGCAGGCGGGACAGGCTCGGTATACGTTTCAACGACGTCTCCCGAGCGGCCGTCAACCCGCACCAGCCCGCGCTGAGTCGGGGGCTCATCCGCGGAGAAGACGAGCACGTTCCAGGTGGGACGCGCCAGCAGGCCGTCGAAGCCGAGGACCGCAGACGCGTGCCCTACCGGGAAGTCCATCGCTGCGTTTGCGATATTGAGGGCGTCTGTGTCGCCAACTGCGAGGTGCGCACCGGCTAAGAAGTGGTAGACCCCGATGGCGAGAAACACGGCGACGATGACCCACATCCCGGCGGGGAGCCCGAGCGCCATGCCGATGGCGGTTAGCGCAGCGGCCCCGAGGTAGACGAACCCGGCACGACGGCGACGGGCTGGGTCGGGAACCTCGTAGGGGCCGAGCACATTCGCATCGAGGTCGTCGGGCATGCCCGCCTCAGCGGCGACCTCAGCCGATACCTCGATCGCGGGCAGCTCGGGCCGACGGTCGGTCATAGGCCTGCGTGCGCCCTGTCGTAGGCCGCCTGGTCAACCACGTCTTCACCGCGATTGCGATGCCACCGGTCCCAGACGACCAGCATCGACGGCAGCACGAGGACGCTGGCGACCAGCGCAAAGAGGATTGCCCAGAAGGTCACCTCGCCGAGCTGCTGGAACGGCTTGAGGGTCGACGTCATGAGAATTCCGAAGCCGGCCGCGGTGGTGAATGCCGAACCGGCAAGCGCCCCGCCCGTGTGCGTCGTCGTCGATCGTATGGCCTCCTCCGGGTTGTCGTAGCGCTGGCGGTCCTCCTCGTAGCGGTGAGTGATGTGAATCGTGTACGGCACGCCGATACCAATCGCAAGGTTGGCGATCATCGCCGTAACCGGGTTGAAGGAGATGCCGCGGGCGGCCATGATCCCGAACACCCAGAGCACGATCAGCACGACCGGGAGGATCGTGATCACACCGAGGAAGGGACGCCGCACCTCGATGTAGAACGTCAGGACGAGCAACGCCATTGCGGCAAGGATCGTGATGGCCAGCGAGGAAGCCTGGCTGTCCTGCAGGGCGGTCACGACACCGGAGCTGATGATGTTCTGATTAGTCGGGATCGCAGTGGCTCCTGCCGCGACCACCGGCTCGAAGTCTTCCTTGAGGTCGGCGGAGAGTTGGGCTGCACCTGCTTCGCCGGCCTGCGTCGAGACACCGACGTCGACGTAGAGATACGAACCGTCGACCTTGGCGATCGTGCGCGCCATGACGTCGGGCAGGACCATCGCCGCCGCGTCGTAGAGGGCGGCTACGTCGGTGCCCGCGGCAACGGTCAGGTCGGGCTGGAGCCCCGCCGCTGCGGCCGTATCGGCAAACTCAGCGCTATAGGTTTCGGGGTTCCCTCCTTGTTCCGGAGGCTCCACCAGCAGTGCAATTGCGGACACCGGTGACTCGGCTGCCGCCCGCGGGCCGAACTGTACGACGTTCGGCGTGTCCCCCATGTTGTCCCAAGCCTCTACGAGGGCATTGTGCACTGCGGGGGTGGCCACGTCGCCCTCGATGATCACCTCGGTTTCCTCGCCAAAACCGCCGCTGAACTCCTCGGTGATCTGGTCGAAGGTGGTGAGAAGCTCAT
>JASJBC010000094.1 GCA_030066715.1 Acidimicrobiia bacterium | reverse complement strand
TGGGCGAACATGGTCGAGGGTCAACTGAACCTGATGGACGCAATACGCCGCACGATCGAATTCGACTCTCCCGACGGCAGGGAGTACCGCCTCAACGACACTGTGGCCACGCTGATGGTGCGGCCGCGCGGATGGCATCTCCCGGAGAAGCACATGCTGGTCGACGGCGAGCCCGTTGTCGGGAGCTTGTTCGACTTCGGGCTCTACTTCTTTCACAACGCCACCGAACTGCTCGGGCGCGGCAGTGGGCCCTACTTCTACCTGCCAAAACTGGAGAGCCACCTCGAGGCGCGGCTATGGAACGACGTCTTCGTCGCTGCTCAGGAGCTGCTCGGGATCGACCAGGGCACGATCCGGGCGACCGTACTCATCGAGACGATCCTGGCCGCGTTTGAGATGGAGGAGATCCTCTACGAGTTGCGTGACCACTCAGCCGGACTCAACGCCGGCCGCTGGGACTACCAGTTCTCCATCATCAAGAAGTTCCGCAATCGACCCGAGATGCTCCTGCCCGACCGCTCCCAAGTGACCATGACGGTTCCCTTCATGAAGGCCTACACCGAACTGCTCATCAAGACTTGCCACAAGAGAGGCGCCCACGCAATGGGCGGAATGGCCGCATTCATCCCGAGCCGCCGCGACGAGGAGATCAACCGCAAGGCATTCGCCAAGGTCCGCGAGGACAAAGAGCTCGAATCGCGCAATGGGCACGACGGCACCTGGGTGGCGCATCCCGACCTCGTGCCGCTGGCCACCGAGGTCTTCGATGCGGTTCTCGGCGAGCGCCCCCATCAGATGGACAAGCAACGCGATGACGTCAAGGCCGACGCCGACGCCCTTCTCGACGTGACGGTCGACGGGGCCTCCATCACCGATGCCGGCGTCCGCATGAACGTCGACGTGGCGATCCAATACCTCGCCTCGTGGCTGCGCGGCAACGGCGCCGCCGGCATCTACAACCTGATGGAGGACGCCGCAACGGCCGAGATCTCCCGCTCGCAGCTGTGGCAATGGCTGCACAACAACGTAACCACCGAGGAGGGAACCGCCGTAACTGCCGAAACGATCCACCACATCGCCGACCAAGAGCTGGCCCGAATGAGAAACGAGTTCGGAGAGGACAACTACGCCATCGGGCGTTTCGAGGAGGCGCGCCAACTGTTGGAGGCGGTTGCCATCAGCGACGAGTTCCCCGAGTTCCTGACCCTGCCGGCATACGACCTGATCGACTGAGGAGACGAGATGGCGACTTTCGAACAGAGAGCAGAAGCGATCCGCAAGGACTGGGAGACCAATCCCCGGTGGAAGGGCGTTACCCGTGACTACACCGCGGAAGATGTCGTCCGCCTCCAGGGGTCGTTCACAGTCGAGCACACCATCGCCCGGCGCGGGGCAGAGCGGCTTTGGCATCTACTGAACACCGAGGACTACATCAACGCCCTCGGGGCGATGACCGGAATGCAAGCGGTACAGATGGCCAAGGCGGGGCTGAAGGCCATCTATCTCTCCGGCTGGCAGGTGGCAGGTGACGCCAACCTCTCCGAGCAGATCTATCCCGATCAATCGCTGTACCCCGCCAACTCGGCTCCGGCCCTGGTACGTCGCATCAACAACGCGTTCACGCGGATGGACGAGGTCGAGTGGGCAGAGGGCAACCGCCAGCACGACTACATGCTTCCCATCGTCGCCGACGCCGAGGCAGGCTTCGGCGGGACACTCAATGCGTTCGAACTGGCCAAAGCCTTCATCGCCGCCGGGGCGGCCGGAGTGCACTACGAGGACCAGTTGGCCGCGGAGAAGAAGTGTGGCCACATGGGTGGGAAGGTGCTGATCCCGACCGCCCAGCACGTGCGCACGCTCGCCTCAGCTCGCCTCGCCGCCGACGTCATGGGAGTGCCGACGCTCGTCGTCGCCCGCACCGACTCGCTGGCGGCCACGCTGCTGACGAACGACGTAGACGAGCGGGATCGCGAGTTTGTCACCGGGGAGCGGACGAGTGAGGGGTTCTTCACCGTAAAGAACGGCATGAACGCGGCCATCTCCCGCGGGCTCGCCTACGCCCCCTATGCCGACCTCATCTGGTGCGAAACCTCCTTCCCGGATCTGGGTCAGGCTGCCGAGTTTGCCGAGGCAATCAAGGCGGAATATCCCGACAAGATGCTCGCCTACAACTGCTCGCCGTCGTTCAACTGGAAGGCTCACCTCGACGACGCCGAGATCGCGTCCTTCCAGAAGGAACTCGGTGCGATGGGATACCGTTTCCAGTTCATCACGCTGGCCGGTTTCCACGCGCTCAATGCCACGATGTTCGAGCTGGCTCGTGGGTACGCCCAGGAGGGGATGACCGCCTACGTGAAACTCCAGGAGAGCGAGTTCGCCATGGAGGACAAGGGCTACACCGCAACCCGCCACCAGCGCGAGGTCGGTGCCGGCTACTTCGACACCGTTGCGACGACGATCAGCGGCGGACAGGCCTCCACGCTGGCGCTCGAGGGCTCGACGGAGGAGGAGCAGTTCTAGCGTTGCGGGATCTTCGCACTCGAAACGTCGCGATTCTGCGAAGCAGAACTACAGCTATGTGGACTCGTCTGCCTGCCACAGTCTGAGCACGGTCTCACAACCGAGTTCGGCAAGACGGGCGATGTGGTCGGCGCCGTGGTCAAACTGCTCTTCGGGGTCGAACTCGCCTTCCTCCCCCGACACTTCGAGCACGTTGTCGAGCACGACGGCCGCGCCCCCGGCTCGTAGTCCCCAGATCCGCGCTAGAACGAAGATCAGGCTCGCTTCCATCTCCGCACCAACCACATTGAGACGCTTCAGATCCTCGAAGTGATCGCGCCACCAGCCCTGCCAGAAGTCGTTGTACGAGGACCCGGGACGCGGGTGCCTGGCGTAGAACGTGTCGGCCGACCTGGTCGTGCCAACGTGATAGGCGAGGCCCAGCGCTTCCGCGGCTGTGACAGAGGCAGCCACGACATCGTGGCTCGCAACCGCCGGGTACTCGGGTGGGGCGTAACCGTGCGACGCTCCGTCGAGCCGCACGGCCGAATCGAAAATCGCCATATCGCCGTTGGCGACATCGTCGAGGAATGTCCCGCAGGTTCCAACGCGGAAGAACGTCGTCACCCCGCACCGGGCGAGTTCCTCCATCGCAATCGAGGTCGACGGGGCACCGATGCCGGTCGACACACAGCTGATCGGAGCCCCTCTATAGGTGCCCGTGTACGTGACGTACTCACGGTTGGTCGCCACGTGGCGCGCCTCATCCCAGAAGGATGCAATCGTCTCCACCCGCCCCGGGTCCCCCGGGAGTAGGACATACGGCGCAACGTCGCCCGAATCGATCTGGAGGTGATACTGCACGGCCATGACGCTCCTCTGATCGCTACCGGCAAGTTAGCGGCCACGTTGCCTCGGAGAGGAACATGCGAATCCGTGCATACAAGGGGAGATCCTGTGATAGATTGCCGCCCGCAGCCATCGAGGAGCCTCGTTGCTACCAAACCAAATGCCCAACATCGAACAGGTGCCCGCCGCCCAATGGCAGTCGTGGGTACAGGAGAATGACGGTGTGCTGCTCGACGTCCGGGAGCCGCAGGAATGGGCGATGGGGACCCTTCCCGACAGCGTCACCATCTCCCTTTCGTTCCTCCCCGTCAGCCTGGGGCAAATCGACAAGGACCGCCCCGTCCTGGTTGTGTGCCGGGCAGGCAACCGCAGCCTCCTCGCCGCTCAGTTCCTGCAACGCAACGGTTTCGACGCCGCCAACATGCACGGCGGCTTGACTGCGATTGGACTTGCCTGATGAGATCGATCCGCTCCCTCTTCCCTGTTCTCCTTGCCGTCACCCTGGCCTTGTCTGCCTGCGGAGGCGCCACAGATACGGACTCCACGCTGGAGCTGACCTCGGTTGGGGATGTCGCCGATATTGTCGAGTCGCCTCCCGACGACCTGGTGATTCTCGACATCAGGACGCCGGAGGAGTTCGCCGCCGGGCACCTGGCCGGTGCCATCAACATCGACTACTACGCCGCGGACTTCGAAGCTCGGCTCGGCGAGCTGGATACGAACGTCCCGTACGTGATGTACTGCAACTCCGGCAATCGCTCTGGGAACACACTGCCCCTGATGGATGCCATCGGCTTCGAAGAGGTCTATGAACTCGACGGCGGGATTCAGGCGTGGCTCTCAGCCGGAGAGCCGGTAGAGCAGTAGCGAAAACACCCGGACGGCTAACACTCCTCAAACATTCGCCGCCGACCATGACGGCATGGTCAGCGACAACGAGCGCATCTCGCATATCTGCCGGCGGTTGGGGTACGGCGCCCAACCCGACATGGTCGCAACAGTTGGATCCGCCGACGCTGCTCGAGACGCACTTCTCGACCTGAGCGCACCGGCCGATGCATCCTTTCGCCTCGACCCGCCGGACGAGTTCGACCCAGAGACCGATCGGGGGAACCTGATTGCGCTCCTCTCGTTCTGGCTCGAGCAACTCGCCACGAGTCCGCGGCGCATCGAGGAGCGTCTCGTCTGGTTCTGGCATGACCACTTCGCAACGGACGTGCGCAAGGTGCAAACGTCGTACTTCATGTACCTCCAGCATCAGACGATCCGTCGCCACGCCACCGGGAGCTTCCGCGACCTGCTGCACGCAATAGCTGTAGACCCCGCAATGCTGGTCTACCTCGACGGGGCCCAGAACACGGCCGACGCGATAAACGAGAACTTCGGACGCGAGGTCATGGAGTTGTTCACCCTAGGCCGTGGCCACTACACGGAGGACGATGTCGTCGCTGCCTCTCGTGCCTTCAGCGGTTGGGTCGCCATCCGCGACGGCAGCAGAGCACGGCGCCCGGTGGACCTGGACCCGTGGACCAGCCACTTCATCCCAATCCGTCATGACTCCGGCGCAAAGACCCTGCTCGGCACCACGGGGCGGCTGGATGCGGTAGACGCCATCGACATCCTGCTCGAGCAGGAACGCACTGCCGAGTTCATCGCACACAAGCTCTACGTTCATCTCGTTGGCCTCGAGCCGGCAACCGATGAGCTGGATCGAATCTCCACCGCCTTCCGCGCCGATTACGACACCATGGATCTCGTGACTGCAATCGCTGCTGAGCCTGCGTTCACCTCGGACGCGGCGGTGCTGGCCAAGGTGCGAACACCACTGGAGAAGGCCGTTGGGGTCGTCCAGGCGTTCGGGGGCGAACGGGGGCGGCTGCGCAGCCTTGGTGACACGCTGCGCACGATGGGGTACGTGCCGCTCGCCCCACCGAACGTTGCCGGCTATCCCGAAGGGCCGGCCTTGCTCGACCCGCATCGCCTGGTGCATACGTTCGACTTCAGCGTCTTGATCCCCGAGGACGTAAGAGGGATGTCGCCGGTCGAGATCATGAATCGCCTCGGCATCTACGACATCTCCCCCAACACCCACGACGTGTTGGAGTCTGTCCCCGACACCGGGGGCAGGATTGCAATGGCAATCAACTCTCCGGAGTACCACCTCGTATGACCGAACAACAAGACCCTCGTTGCCCAAGCCTCACCAGGAGGCGTTTCCTGGGTGCCCTTGGCGCAAGCGTTGCCGTCGCCTCGGCCGGCGCTTATGGGATCAGTGTTTGGGGACGCAACCCGCAGGACTCTGGGATCGCCCAGGTAGGGACGACGACTACAACCACGACCGCCCCGCCCCTCCCTGCGGGCACCCTGCCGATTGTCGGAGACCGCACCCTCGTCGTCATCGAGATGGGCGGGGGCAACGACGGGCTCAACACGGTCGTCCCCCACACGAGTGGGCGCTATCACGACCTGCGCGGCGAGCTGGCTGTGGTCGATCCGCTCGATCTCGACGGCGAGATCGGGCTTCATCCCGAGCTGAGCTACGTCGCCGACCGCTACGCAGCCGGTCACGTGGCGATCGTCGAGGGCATCGGGTATCCCGATCCCGATCTCTCCCACTTCGCCTCGATGGCGACATGGTGGTCGGCAAGCTCGGCCGGCGAATACCCGACCGGGTGGCTCGGGCGGTACTTGGACGCCACCTCGGGCAGCGACGACCCGCTGGCCGGAGTCACCATCGGGCCCGGGCCCACGCCTGCCCTACTCGGGGCCACCTCCTTTCAGATAAGTGTCCAAGACATGTCGGGGCTGTCGCCACAGATCCCCCAGTGGATCGACAGCCGCGACGAGCTCGCCGGGCTGTGGCGGGGCTTGGCCCCGGCCGGCTTCGATGACACCTCCGCCCTGGATGTCGTTCGCAGGGCAATCGAGGTGACGACCGACGCCCAAGATCAACTGAACGACGTTCTCGGGGCCCCAGGCGTGGCAGCCCCAACGGTCTCCGCGGGCCGCCGGCGCTCGGACCTGGAGGAGTCGATTCTCGTTGCGGCGGCACTCGTCACCAGCCCGACCCCGCCGCGAGTGGTGTACATCCACGGGTGGGGGGACTTCGATACTCACGAGGGACAGGCGGATCGCCACGGCGACATGATGGCCCAGCTGAACGCAGCGCTCCAGAGCCTATTCGCTGCGGCAGATTCGGCTGGTGTGTGCGACCGTCTCGTCGTCATGACAACATCGGAGTTTGGGCGGCGCCCGGCCTACAACGGGAGCGGGACCGACCACGGCACGGCCAACACGCACTTCGTGATCGGGCCGCAGGTCGTCGGCGGGCGCTACGGAGAGGCACCGAGCCTCACCGGCTTGGACACACGGGGGAATCCCCGGCACAGCGTCGACTATCGATCGGTCTACGCGTCCATCCTCACGGGGTGGCTCGGAGCATCTGCCGAAGCACTACTCGGCGAGACGCACGAGACGCTGCCGCTGTTCGCCACCTGAGCCGGGACACCTCCGTCTACGCTTGCCCGGATGGCGATCCGATCCGTGCTGCCCGTTGTGTTGCTGCTCGCCGGATGCAGTGCTGGCGCAACGTCAACCGAGACCACCCCCGGCGGGACAGCCGCACCGACCGGCGGTGAAGTCGTAACGGTCGTCCGGGTGCTCGATGGCGACTCACTAGTGGTGCAGGGCAGCCAAGGGGACCGCGAGGTCCGGCTGCTTGGCATCAACGCACCGGAGGGCACGGAGTGCTACGGCGACTTGGCCCGGGACAAGCTGGAACAGCTCGTTGGCGATGAGGTGACGCTGGTCGCCGCCGGCGAGGACACCGATCGATTCGGTCGCTTGCTCCGTTATGTCGACGCAGCGGGAATGGACGTCAACCTGGAGATGATCGCCGGCGGTCACGCCGTCGTGGTGCAGGGAGAGCACCCCCGCAACGACGAGTATGTAGCCGTCGCCGATGTGGCCTCCTCGTCCCAGATCGGCCTGTGGTCGAGCAACGTCTGTGGCTCGGCGGTAGCTCCGGGATCCGTCGACATCGTCGGCTACGTCTACAACCCGCCGGGTCGGGATGAGGAAGATCTGAACGGCGAGTGGGTCGCCTTCCGGAACGATGAGAACGAGCCGGTGGCCATGGGTGGGTGGATATTGCGTGACGAGTCGACGCAGAACCGCTACCGCTTCCCCGACGGCTTCGTCCTGCGCTCCGGGCGTGAAGTCAGGGTGAACTCAGGCTGTGGCGAGGACACCCAGGATGTGCTTCATTGGTGCTCTGATTTCCCGGTCTGGTCGAATGGCGGAGACACCGTGATCCTGCAGGATTTGGATGGAACTGTCGTTCTTCACGATAGGTTTTCCGGCCAGTTCTAGACTGCGATTTTCCACATTCGGGCAGGACGCGAAAACCATTCTTGCAATAGTCACCCGCTATCACTTAATCTCGTCCCCAAACATACAGTGGTCTACGGGCGGAACCAGGACCTCGATGCATCCTGGATGGGGCAAGATCGGCACCTAGACAACACAGGTTTGTGGAGCGGTCCGGGCCGGGTGATCCATTCCGAGCGAAGCGCAATACCCCCTATGAGGAACCATGTTCCCCATAGAGAACCATTGAATCGGAAGTGATCCCATGCGCACAAAGATGGCACGGGTCCTTTTGGCACTTGGAAGCCTCGCCGCCGCGCTGGTCAGCAGCGCAGCTGGTGTGAGGATTGGCTAGACCAAAATGCTCGACCCGACCCTCCACTTTCTTCCGACGTCGCGAGGTCTGATCCACTTCCCCCCCACAGGTCGATGGCCTACTACGAAACCCCATACCCCATACAGAAGAAACGCAAGCGCCTCTACGGCGCTCTTCTTGCTGCTTGGGGCGCAGCCATCATCTCTGCCGCCATATGGTGGCAAGGCATCCCCTACGACACCGGGCTCTGGATAGCCTTCGCCGCCACTTTTCTCTTCCTGGAAGTGACCGCCGTCGAAGTCAACGACCGCATGGTCACCTCCCCCGTCATCGCCGTGACCGTGACCGCCGGCATCGTGCTGGGTCGGGAGCAGGTCATCGGCGGCATCATCCCGATGGCGGCGCTCGGTCTCATCCAGCCGGCCGATTTCTTCCAGCGACGCATCTTCCAGCCGGCCGGCAACCTCGGCGTCACCACTACGAGTGCTGCGCTCACTGCAGCCGTCCTCTACTTCCTCCTACCCGCCGACACCGCATCGGCGAGCATGCTGCATATCGTGGCCGTCGGTGCGCTGGCCGCAGCCGTCGGAGACTTCACGAGCTTTGCGATGACGCGCGCCGTCGTACGCCAGGTGTTTGGGTCCAAGGCCGCCGGCCCCTGGTCGAACCTCGGCCAGATCCTGATCAGCTTCGTAGGGTTGGGAGCCATGGGCGGCCTCCTCGGCTACGCATACGTCGCCTACGCCGTCGACCACGGCGCATACAACGCGATGTTGATCCTCGTCATCGGAATGCTGCTCATGAGCAGGCTGTTCTTCGCCTCGCTGGCAAAGCTCCGGATCGCTCGGGAGGGGATGCTGGCAACGCTGGTCAAGACCCTCGAGGCCAAGGACCTGTACACCCGGGGACACACCGAGCGTGTCGCCCAATTTGCCGTTCAACTCGCTCAGGAGTTGGGGCTGAGTGGTGACATGCAGGAGCGAATCCGCCATTCCGCGCTGATCCACGATCTCGGCAAGCTGGCGGTGCCCCGCGAGCTCCTCAAGAAACGCGGGCGGCTGACGGCCAACGAGACGAGCACCATGCGCGGTCACGTCCATCACATCGACGATCTGCTCAACGATGTCGACTGGCTGCATCCGCTGGTCGAGATTGCGTCCGATCATCACGCCCATTTCGATGGAGGCGGCTATCACGGTTCCCACACCGACCATGGCGACACGCCCCTCGCCGAATCGCGGGTCCTTGCGATCGCCGACGCGTTCGATGCGATGACGAGCAACCGCCCGTATCGGATGGCGCTGACCCAAGAGGAAGCATTCCGCGAGCTGCGGGAAGGCGCCGGCACCCAATTCGACCCGGACATGGTCGAAGCCTTCATCCGGATGATCGAGCGCAGCGGACTGCGCTACGGCGCGCTGGTCCGCATGACCGACGACGAGGCGAGGGAACTCGCCGAGCAACGCGGTTGGGTGTTCCGCGACTAGATCACGGCTGTGCCGGGATCACACAGTCCGGTCGTGCGTCCCCGCTGCCCGCCGAGCCCGCCCAGATCACTGGATCACTGTCGGGCGCCAGCCCGGTGTCGTCGGTGGTGAGGAAGCGAACTAGCGACCTGTAGATGGCTTCGGCGTAGGCCTGCTGGAACTCAGCCGTCTCCAGGAGATCAGCCTCCGACTGGTTGGCGATGTACACGCCCTCGGCGATAACAGTTGGCATCTCGCTGCGCCGGAGAATGCCGTAGTACTGCGGATGAGGGTCCCGGGGACTCAGCCGTGATTTGGCCCCGGTCTCGATGGCACCCACCCAGTCCGCCTCGAATGGGGAGAAGCTGAGTGTCAACTCCTCGACCATGATCCTGGCGAACCGTCGCGACTCGGGAATCTGCGACTGGTAGTAGACGTCCGAGCCGGGGGAATCGAGTCTCAGCTCCCACCCGGCGTTGTTGTGGATCGCGACCATCGCATGCGCATTTGCCGAGTTGGCAAGATCAGAACGGAAGATCAGGCCGGCTTCGTAGTCCCCGGTTTCCTCGTCACCGATCCGGGTTTGGATCACCCAGCCCGCGGCTGGGATCTCGTCTCCGGAGTAGATCACACCGGTCTCCCAATCCACGGTACGCGGAGAACCGAGCAGGTCGACGACACGACGGGCGATGTCGAGATTGACGGCCTTCTCGGCCAAGCCTCCGGGGCTCACCGCTCCGGTGTTCCATGGGCCGCCGTGACCGGGGTCGATGACGATGGTGGCAGACCCGAAGTCGAATCCGGCTCCGCTGGCTCCGTCCGGTCCCGGCGGTCGGGCGCGAGCCTGCGAGGAGTGGATCCACGCCGGTGCGTCGCAAGAGGTGAACAGCTCGATCCAATCCCCCTGCATCCGGTGCGCCGCAAACACCAGCCCTTCCCGGGCAGTTACGAAGGGCTCTCCCCCGATCTCGTCGTACAGGTCCGCCCCGCCCGACGCCACCGTGACTACGCCCGTCCCGGTGAAGCCCGCCTCCAGGCCTGCCGCCGGTGCCGGCGGTACCGGGCTTGGCTCAGCGGGCACTCCCACAGGGATCGGCGCCGCGGTTGTCGTCGTCGTGGTAGTGGTGGTCGTGGTCGTTGGCGGCGGTTGTGTCGTGGGGGGTGCTGTCGTCGTCGTAGCCGGAGCCGGCGTGATGGGCTCGGCAAACGGCCCCGTCTCCGCCGTGCTGTCGGCCGAGCACGCCGTGGCGACGAGTGCGAGCGCAACGAACCAAATCAGTTTGGGCATCCAGCCAATCTAGACCCGCGTTCTGCGAACCGTGACCTACTCCGCCCGCACGGGCAACTGGCAGCCGTTGCCGCTGACGGTCCCCGCGTCGAGCCCGAAGACCTCCGGGCGGTTGACACCCGGTCCCTCCTCGGCGGTCGTCAGGAAACGAACGATGCCCCGGTAGACCGCCTCGGCGTAGGCCTGCCGGAACTCAGCTGTGGCGAGCAGCGCCTCCTCATCGGGCTCCGAGATGTAGACACCCTCCACAATCACCGCAGGCATGGTGGAACGGCGTAGCAGCCCGTAGTAGTCGTCACCGGTATCGGGATCGATCCGAGCTCTCGCTCCCAACAGCTCTCCGCCCCGCCAATCGGCCTCGAAAACCGAGAAGCTGCGCAGCAGCTCCTCGTAGATGAGGCTGGCAAGCCGGTCGGAACCTTCCGCAGCAGCCGAGTAGTAGACCTCCGAACCGGGGATATCGGTGTCGATCCTCGGCACGGTGTTGTTGTGGATCGAGACGAAGGCGTCTGCCCCCGCAGCGGTCGCAACGGACGCCCGATAACCCAGGCCAAGTTCGAAGTCGCCGCCTTCGGGACCGGTGACGTCTCGGGTCAGGATCACTCGGCCGAATGACGGCACCTCGGCGCCAGGGTCGACAGAACCATCGGACCAGTCGATCACACGGCTCGCCGCCATCAGGTCTCGCACTCGATCGGCGATGTCGAGATTGACTTCCTTCTCGGCCAGACCGCTGGGTCCCACGCCTCCCCAATCCCGCGCACCGTGACCGGGATCGAGCACGATGGTGGCGCCGGCGATGTCAAAACCCGATCCGGGTGTCTCCGCGGCGGCGCTCGGGACGATCTCGACATCGGCCGCATCGACCCAGGCTGTGTCGTTGCACATCGTCGTCACCAGCAGCCAATCACCGCTGCGGTGGAGGAACGGGAGGGTTATCCCTCCCTCGAGGGCGAGCAGCGGGTCGCGCTCCGGCCCGGACCAGAGAGTCACGCCGTCGCCGCCGACGAATGCAACTCCGCTCCGCACCGGCTCGGGTTCGACGACCTGCACCGGCGGCAGTGTGGTACTCACAAACGCCGCCTCGGCGGTGCGGACCCCCATCATGGAAGCCACGATTGCGAAGAGGGCAATCGCGGATGCCGCCGCAAGCGCGACGAGTATCGGCCGACCGCGACCAACAAGCTGTAGGTCCATATGTTCACCCGGGGAAGGCGGTTACCGACAGTTTCCCATCGCGCCACCCAAAAACCGGGTATTTCGGTCCGATCGAACCTCGGCGCTAGTCGAGCTTCTGGGCGATCGTCTTCATCTCCATGAACAGCCGGAGATAATCCGGACCCCCGGCCTTGGCATTCGATCCCGACAGCTTGAAGCCGCCAAAAGGTTGCACGCCGACGAGAGCGCCGGTGATCTTCCGGTTGATGTAGAGGTTCCCGACATGGAACTCGCGTTTCGCCCTCTCGATCCGATCCGCATCGGAGGAGATGAGACCACCCGTCAGGCCGTACTCGGTCCCGTTGGCGACATCGAGAGCCTCGTCGAAGTCGGCGACCCGGATGACCGACAAGACCGGACCGAAGATCTCGTGCTGTGCCAGCCGCTGTGACGGTTGCACCCCGGCAAAGATGGTGGGCTCGATGTAGTACCCCCCGTCCATGTCCACCGGCTGTCCACCCAGAACGAGCGTGGCCTCGCTGCGACCCCGATCGATCTCGGCAAGGATCGACGTGTGCTGTTCGGCCGAGATGACGGGCCCTACCGGCTTGTTCTCCGTGCCCGGGCCCATCTCGAGCGCGGCGGCCTTCG
>JASJBC010000097.1 GCA_030066715.1 Acidimicrobiia bacterium | reverse complement strand
GCCGGCAGCGACTGCGGCATCGCCAACGTCAACATCGGCACCAGCGGCGCCGAGATCGGCGGCGCCTTCGGCGGCGAGAAGGACACCGGCGGCGGCCGCGAGTCCGGCTCGGACTCCTGGAAGGCCTACATGCGGCGACAGACCGTGACCATCAACTGGAGTGACGACCTGCCGCTCGCCCAGGGAATCGAGTTCGGATAGAAGTGGGAGTGGGGGCCCGGTTGGGCCCACACTCCCTATGACACAAAGTTGATCACCCGCCCCGGCACGTAGACGACCCGCCGCGCCTCCTCGGGAACCGAGTCAACCTGCGCAACGGCGGCGCCGACGACGTCGTCCTCGGTCGCGGACGCGGCGACCGTCACAACTCCGCGGCGCCGGCCATCCACCTGCACGACGATCTCGAGGGCATCGTCCCCGGTCTGAGTGGCTCGCGGCCACGGCTGGGTGTGCACCGAGAATTCCTCCCCGATCTGCGACCACAGCTCCTCCGCCAGGTGCGGTGCGAACGGCGCAAGCAACCTGATCAGCACTCGCTTCGCCTCGGCTGAACGCGCCTGCCCCACGAACTCCATCAGTCGGGCCAGGGCGACGTTGAACGAGAACCGCTCGATGGCGTCGGTGACGGATGCGATGGCGCTTGCGGTCGCCGTCTCGTCGTGTGGGCCGTCTGGCTCCTCGATTGCGCGCCAGCATCGGGCGAGGAACCGCTCCACACCGGCAATGCTGCGATCCGAGAACTCACCGCCACGACTCCAGGGCGCAGAGAACATCAGGGCGCAGCGCAGCACGTCCGCGCCGTTCTCTGCGATGTAATCGTCAGGGGAGACCACGTTGCCACGGCTCTTCGACATCTTCGCTCCGTCGAGGACGATCAATCCCCCGAGACCGATGCGCGGAACCGGCTCCTCGAACGAGACCAGACCCAGGTCGTGCAGCGCCATCGTCATGAAGCGCGCATACAGGTGGTGGCGCTGGACGTGCTCGGAACCCCCGGCGTAGAAGTCCACCGGCAGCATGCGGCTGGTGCGGCCGTCGTCCCAGGGACGATCGGCAATGTCCGAGGACGGGTAGCGCAGGAAGTACCAGGCCGAGTCCACGAACGTGTCGCTCACGTCGGTGTCCCGCCGGGCGGCCTTGCCACACTCCGGGCAATCGACCTGCACCCAATCCTGAGCGCGGGCAAGTGGCGAGTCGCCCGACGGGTGGAAGTCATCCAGATCCGGGAGCAGGACCGGCAGATCGGTTTCCGGCACCGGCACTGCGCCACAGTCGGCACAGTGGATGATCGGAATCGGTGGTCCCCAGTAGCGCTGGCGGGAAATGAGCCAATCGTGCAGCCGAAAGCCGTCATCGTTGCGACCGATCCATTGTCGTTGCAGACGCTTCGACCTCTCCGGCCACTCCAAGCTGTCGAGCCCCGCCAGCAGCCGATCGGCGTACTCGGTGATGCGCAGGAACCACTGTCTCATCACCCGCTCGGTCACCGGCGAGGTGCAGCGCTCACAGGTGGACCCGTCGTTCTCGGTTTGCTCCCGGGCCAGCACCGTCAGACAGGACGGACACCAGATGACCGGGGCCTCTGCCTGGTACATCAGGCCGGCGCGGAAGAGCTGGACCAGGATCCACTGGGTCCAGCGGAAGTAGCTGGGGTCGCTGGTGTCGATCTCGCGGGACCAGTCCCATGCCGCTCCGATCTGCGCCAGCTGCTCGCGATACCGGGCAATCGTGCGTGCAGTCAACGTCGCCGGATGCTCGCCGACGTTGAGCGCGTAGTTCTCGGTGTGAATGCCGAAGGCATCAAAACCGATCGGCTGGAACACGGCGCGACCTCGCATCCGCTGGTAGCGGCCGAAGGCATCGACGCCCACGTAGCGGAAGACATGCCCGACGTGCAGCCCTTCCGCGGATGGGTAGGGGAACTCGACCAGGTTGTAGAAGACGTCGTCGCCCGCAACGGCTGCGACGTCGACCCGGCCTAGCTTCGCTTCGTCCCACCGCCGGCGCCAGTGGGTCTCGATAACTCGTGGGGAGTAGGGCAGTGCCATGCGAGCGGGCCCTCCCGTCGTTCTCGGTTCCTCATTTGCGTCTCCTTTCTCTGGAAACAAAAAACCTCCTTTGCTCGAGGCATAGGAGGTTTGGCGCAGACCCTTGTGGTCTGCGCTCAGTTGAGCTGAAGTCGGGTGTACGGCTTCATGCGGTTGACACTACATGGCGGCGATAGCCAACGGAAGCGGCAATCTCGCGGATGCTCCGCTCAACCCCGTTGGTCGACGGGAAGCACGACGGAGGCCAGCACGGCATCGTCGTGCCAAGCAGTATCGACGGCGAAGTACCGGTCCGGTGGATAGTGCGGATCGAGATGCTGGAGCAGCCTCGCCAGGTGACGGCCGGGCTCCTCGGGTGTGATCTCGGCCGCAGAGAACCCGAAGAACTCCCCGATACGGGGAAAGAAGGCCTTGTACAGCGCCTCCTTGGCGGAGAAGAGCTCGATGGTGGCTCTAGCCCGGTTCGTCTCGTCGATGGCTTCGAGCCGACTGCGCTCATCGCCAAACGCGATATGCGAGATCAGTTCGGGGAAGAAGCGCCCCACCTGCTCGATATCGAGCCCGATACCGCCGCTGTGCTCGCTGCGGGCAACAGCAACTGCGACGGTTTCGCCGGCGTGGGTGATGGAACCGACCACACCGGACGGCCAGATGGGTTGGCCGTGGTCGCCGCGCAGGATCGGTCCGCTATCGGCTTTGAGCAGGTCGAGAGCGCAATGGGCGGCATAGCGACCGACGGTGAAATTGCGCCGTCTCGTCTCTACGGCGCGTTCGTGAACGTACTCCGCCTCCGCGGCACAGAGGTCGGGCAGCGGATCCATGTTCGTGGACCCGTGGGCGACGGCGACGAACTCGGGTAGACCCAGAAGACCGTGACCGACCTGCATCGTCCTCCGCTCGTGCTCGGATCATCCGAAATCGTCGACTAGCCCGAAAGACATTAGGGCGTTATCGGGGGGACGATCGCCTGTTTACGATGCACACACGGGGAAGGGACCATTGCTCCTTTGTTACTGATCGCTGGAGGTATCGCGTGGCCCTGAGGGGAGGAAATAGCTCGTCATCTGTTGACGATGCGAAGACCGCCGACGCCGCAGCGCCGGATGCGACTGTCGTGACCGGCGGATTTCGTGTCGAGCGGTCCCAGCCGCTCTCCCCGCTCCAAGAAGCGATGCTCTTCCATTCTGTCGCCACCGAAGCTGCGGACCTGTATGTGATTCAGCAACGGCTGGAGATCGAAGGCCCGCTTCGGCCTGATGTCTTCGTCGCCGCCTGGGAGCACGTGATTCGGCGCCACGAGGTGCTGCGCTCGGCGTTTGCCTGGCAGCGGATGGAACGCCCCGTGCAGCTCATCTACGAGGACGTCGCCGTGGAGGTCGACTTCAGCGATCTCACCGATCACCCCGACGCCGCAGCGGAAATCGAGGCGGTGTTCGCCGCCGACCGCAAGTTGCGATATGTGCTCGACGAACCGCCGCTCATTCGCCTCGTGCTCATGCGGACTGCGCCTGAGGCACACACCCTGCTCTGGTCGCAGCATCACCTCCTCCAGGACGGCTGGTCGGCGACGCTCGTTCTGGAGGAAGTGTTTGCCGCCTATGACTCGCTGGCGCAAGGCCACCAGCCGGACCCGACTCCGGCCCGGGCATTTGCGGACTACATCGCATGGCTCGACACGCGTGATACCGAGGACTCCAGAGCATTCTGGCGGGACCACCTCGCCGACTTCGACGAGCCCACGCGCATGGTCCCCGCACAGCACGAGGCCGCCGAACGCAACCCTGCCCATCAAACCGCCGGTCTCAGCGAGGAGCTGACGGCACAGCTGCGTTCCTATGCCGAACAGAACGGTCTCACACTGAACACCGTGCTGATCGGCGGTCTCGCTATCGCCGTCAGCCGGTACACCGGCCGCCGCGACGTGGCCACGGCATTCGTCGCCTCGGGACGCCCTCCGGACCTGGAGGGGGTAGAGGAAATGGTCGGCATGTTCATCAACACCCTCGTCCTCAGGGTCGTGGTAGCGGAGGACATGGCCGTGGCGGAGTGGTTGCGCTACGTGCAAGATCGGCAGGCGGCAACGCTCGAGCACCAACACACAGGTCTCACCGAGATCCAAGACGCCGGTGACCTGAAGGCCGGTACCTCTGTCACCGACACCCTGTTCGCCTACTGGGCGTTCGGTGGGTCTGGTACGACACCGACCGGTGAGGTCACGTATCGCACTGTCTCCGGGCACGGCACAACCAGTTTCCCGTTCTCGATCACCGTTGCCGCCGCCGACCCGATTGCAGTAGAACTCGAATACGACGCCGCGGCCGTCACAGCCGACTACGCCTCCGGCTTCCTGGCTCACTATCTGCGTCTGCTGCAATCGATCGCAGGGGAGGACGCAGGTTCGGTCGGCGATCTGGACATGCTCACCGAGGCCGAGTTGGACTGGCTGGAGTTCGGCGCCGGCCCGAACACGACGGTCCCGGCGGACTCGGTGGTGGAGCTGATCTCACAACGCGCTGGGGCCGCTCCCGACGCAATCGCGCTGGATGCGGGCGGGGAGACGATGACATACGGCGAACTCGCGTCCAGGAGTGACCAACTCGCCGGCCAACTGATTGCCGCCGGCGGGTTCACCGTGCAAAGGGTTGCCATACATCTGCCGCGGTCGATCGACATGGTGGTTGCGATGCTGGCGGCGATGAAATCGGGCGCCGCCTTCGTACCCATCGACCGCCATCTTCCTGCGGAGCGGATCCGCTATCTGCTCGTCGACAGCGGTGCGGATGCCGTCGTCACGACAGAGGGGCTGAGCGCCAACCTGCCTACCGACGGTCCGAGCGTCATCACGATGTCGCGTGATGACGACGCCTTTGCAGCCCTCGACCTGGAGATCCCGATCGGCAGCAACGATCTCGCCTACATCATGTACACCTCCGGCTCGACCGGACTGCCCAAGGGTGTGGCCGTCACTCACGGCAACCTGGCCAACTACATCTGGTGGGCGTGGGGCGAGTACGGCGCATCTGCGGCCGTCGACTTCGCGCTGCACACATCACCCGGCTTCGATCTGACCATCACTTCGCTGTTTGTGCCGCTCATCTCCGGGGGGAGGATCGTCATCTACCCCGACGACGACGCTCGCGACCTGTCGGTCATCAGCGTGTTCGAGGACGATGCCGTCGATGTCGTGAAGCTGACTCCGTCGCATCTGAGCGTGCTCGAGCCGGAGCACTTCCACACCACGCGTATCAATACCCTCATCCTCGGTGGTGAGGAACTGCGCGGCGACGCTGCCCGCACCATCCACGACGCTTCGCAAGGCACCATCACGATCTACAACGAATACGGGCCCACCGAGGCAACAGTTGGCTGCATGATCCACCGCTATAACCCCGAGGAGGACCTAGCTCCGACCGTGCCGATTGGTGTGCCTGCCGCCAACACGAGTATCCACGTGTTGGGCGAGGGGTTGGCTCCGGTTCCGCTCGGAGCCGTCGGTGAGATCTATGTCGGCGGCGCCGGCGTGGCGACGGGCTACCGAAACCGTGCGGAACTGACCAAGGAGAGCTTCCTCGACCATCCCGGTGGCGGCACTCTGTATCGGACCGGTGACCTCGCCAGATGGCGCCGCGACGGACGGCTCGAGTATCTGGGCAGAGCCGACGACCAGGTCAAGGTCCGGGGCATCCGCATCGAGCCTGCGGAGATCGAATCCGTGCTTGCGGATCACCCCGCCGTCAAGAAGGCCGCTGTGGCGGTGCGAGAGCCGCATCCGGGCGACCAGCGACTGGTGGGCTACTACGTGCCTGACCCCACCGCCTCCGGGAGCGTCACCGACATCAGAGATCACCTTGAGGCGCATTTGCCGGCCTACATGGTGACGCGGCACCTGGTGCGAATCGACGAGTTGCCGCTCACCGCAAACGGCAAACTCGATCGCGACGCCCTGCCCGACTTCATCGGTGAAGTGGC
Source organism: Acidimicrobiia bacterium (assembly GCA_030066715.1). Classification (GTDB taxonomy): domain Bacteria; phylum Actinomycetota; class Acidimicrobiia; order Spongiisociales; family UBA5794; genus JAAETI01. Next base: position 5,762 of record JASJBC010000097.1, on the reverse strand, counting down.
GACCTCCGTCGCTTTTGTCGCCCCGCGCAACGATGCCGAGCAACTCGTGGCTGGGCTGGCGGCCGATCTGCTCGACGTGGAGCAAGTGAGCATCACCGACAACTTCTTCGAGTTGGGCGGCCATTCGATCCTGGCGATGCGGCTGATCGCAGCCATAGATCAGGAAACGGGGGTCAAGATCAGTCCCCGTGTGGTCCTCCTCAACCCGCTGGAGCAGGCGGCGGCGGTCCTCGCCGCGGAGATGGGTGCCGGCGCCGCGGTTGCGGCTCCATCCGCGCCGGACTCGGACCGCACCGAGGTCGTCGCCAGCAATGCCCACTTCTTCGGACCGCAGGATGAACCGCTCTTCGGTCTGCACTACGCCCCGGTCGGCGGGAAGAGCCGTGGCCACGCCGTCCTCCTCTGCCCACCCCTCGGTTGGGAGTACATGCGCACCCACTGGGCGATGCGCCAGATCGCCCGGCATCTGGTGGTTGCCGGTTTCGACGTCATGCGCTTCGACTTCTTCGCCACCGGCGATTCCTCCGGGGAAAGCGGGACGGGATCGGTCACGCGCTGGGTAGAGGATGTGGCCAGCGCCGCCGCCGAGCTCAGCACGGCCAGCCATGCACAACGGCTCTCCCTGGTCGGGGTTCGCCTCGGCGCCACACTGGCCGCCAAGGCTGTCGCAGCAGGTCTCGACGTGGAGCGGATAGTGATGTGGGACCCCGTGCTCGACGGTGGCGAGTATCTGCGCACTCTGGAGGGGATGCAGGATCACCTTCTCGACGGAAGACGCAACCGACGTCGCCGGAGCATGCGCGGCGACGATCTCATGGGTTTCCCCTACCCGGCCGAACTGCGCCGGGAACTCGAGGCATTGCAGCTCGACGAGGGCGAAATCGAGGTTGCCGCCACGGTCGTGGCGTCCCAGCCCCGGATCGACTACCGCACGCTGGCCGATGAGCACTCGCACGTCGCCCTCGATCTGATCGACGACGACGCGGCCTGGGACGACCCGCTGTCCGCCCAGTCCTCGCTGCTCCCCCGGCGAATTCCTCGCCACATCGCATCGTTGCTGGGAGGTGGGCCGTGAACGAGCGTGTTGTGCGGTTTGGCCCGGGCAATGGTCTGCTGGGGATTCTGTCCACTCCTGCGGACCCCATTCCGGGAGCACCCGCAGTGGTGTTGCTCAACGCCGGCTTGCTGCACCGGGTGGGACCCAACCGGATGTACGTCGATCTGGCTCGTCGTCTTGCTGCCCTCGGCTTCTCCAGTCTTCGTTTTGACATGTCGGGCGTCGGAGACAGCGAGGTTCAGGATGGCGGGCTCCTCTACATAGAGCGCTCTGTCGGCGACACCCTGGCTGCAACCGACGCGCTCGCCGAACGGCATGGTCTCGACCGCTTTGTCCTCCTGGGTCTGTGCACCGGCGCGTTCAACGCATTTCGCTCGGCATTGCGGGACGATCGGGTCGTTGGGTGTGTTCTCCTCGATGGCTACTCCTATCCGACGACACGGTCCCGGATCAGGCACTACCGGTCTCGTGTCTTCCAGCTGAGCCGCTGGACCGGCTACGTGACCCGGCGGCTGGGCATGCAGAGCGGCAAGAGCGAGACGGATGCAGACGATCTGATCATCTTCGAGAACGAGACCGTCCCGCGGGATCGCTGGGCAGCTGAGCTGAAATCACTCATTGATCGCAATACCAAGCTGCTCATGATCTACACCAGGCTGGGGCCGTTGGTCTTCAACTACGAGCGGCAACTCCACGATGCCTTCCCGGAACTGGATCTGGAGGACGCAGTCACGGTTCGGTACTACCCGGACGCAGACCACACATTCACTCTTCCGGCAAACAGACGGGAAGCGATGACGGCGATCGAGTCTTGGATGCTCGACAACTTCGCCCAGCACCAGCCCATTGCGGGCGGCAACATGAGAGGGGGATCCCGATGAAGACTCGAATCATCGCACAGGATCATGTGGCAGGGATAGCGTCCGCCGTAGGCCTGGACGCACTGATGGACGAGATGATCTCGCGGCTGGCTGCGGCCACCATCGAGTTTGACGAAGAGCGAACCCTCGTCCGGTCCCGCGACGGCTTTCACTACACGGAGCCCGACATAGGTCTGTTGGAGTGGATGCCGGTCATGCACACAGCCGAGCTGACGACGGTGAAGGTCGTCGGCTATCACCCCTCCAATCCGCACGAGCGGAACCTGCCGACCATCCTCTCCACCATCAGCGCATACGACACTGCGTCCGGTCACCTGATCGCCCTGGCGGACGGGACCTTTGTCACTGCGCTGCGCACAGGTGCGGCCTCCGCAGTGGCCAGCCGCCATCTCGCCGATCCCAACTCCCGTGTGCTCGGCCTCGTCGGTTGTGGCGCCCAATCGATCACACAGATGCATGCCATCCTCCGTACCTTCCCCATCGAGACGGTCCTGATCGTCGACATCGATCCGACCGCCGCCGACTCCTTTCCCGAACGGGCGGCAGCAGTGCTACCCGACAACGTCCTGGTCAAGCAGGTTCCCCTCGATGTCCTGTTGGCCAGATCCGACATCGTGTGCACCACGACTTCGGTCGGTATCGACGAGGGGCCGCTGTTTGCCGACCAGGAGACCAAGCCCTGGGTCCACATCAATGCCGTCGGGTCCGACTTCCCCGGCAAGGTCGAACTCCCGATCGAGCTTCTGCGCAGAAGCCTCGTCTGCCCCGACCACAGGGAACAAGCGATCAAGGAAGGGGAGTGTCAGCAGCTGGAGCCGGGCGAAATCGGCCCTGCGCTGGCCGAGTTGGTGGCCGCCACCAGCTCCGGGGAGACGCTCTACCGCCGGCCGACGGTCTTCGACTCGACCGGCTGGGCTCTCGAGGACCGGGTAGCCATGCAGATGCTGCTGGAGCATTCAGAACGACTCGGCCTTGGCCTCTCTTTGCAGCTCGAGGACACCGGCAACGACCCACTCAACCCCTACGACATAGTGACCGAGGTGGACTGATGGATTTTGCCTGGACAGAGGAACAGCTGGCGCTGCGCGAGTCGATAAGGGGGTTTGCGGAGACGCTCAACGAGGATCTCGTGGCGCGGGAACGGGCGGGCGCGTTCCCGCACGACCTCTGGCGCCGCGCTGCGGATTTTGGTTTGCTGTCGATGTCGATTCCCCCGGCCTACAACTCCACCGGCAACGAGGTCGACATCATGGACGGGGTTGTCGCCATGGAGGCGCTCGGGTACGGGTGCCGCGACAACGGCCTGAACCTCGCCATCGCCGCACAGATGTGGACCGTGCAGTACCCGATCAACGAATTCGGGAGCGAAGAGCAAAAGGCGAAGTACCTGCCGGCGATGTGTCGCGGTGAGCTGATCGGGGCCCATGCGGTCACCGAGCCCGAAGCCGGGTCCGACCACATGGCCCTGCAGACTCACGCCCGCCGCGTTGCCGACGGCTACCTGCTCACCGGTCACAAGCGGTACATCACACTCGGTCCCGTCGCCGATGTTGCCCTGGTGTTCGCCACGGTCGACCCCGACAAGGGCAGATGGGGCTTGACGGCGTTTCTCGTCGACACCGCCAGCGAGGGCTGCGAGGTCGGCCCGGTGCGCGACAAGATGGGGCTGCGCACAGTTCCCATGGGCGACCTGATCTTCACCGACTGCTTCGTTCCCGAGGAGAATCGGCTGGGTCCGGAGGGGGCCGGGGCGAGTATCTCGGGCAGCTCGCTCGGCGTGGAGCGATGCTTGATCCTGGCAACCCAGGTCGGGGCCATGGAGCGTCAGCTGGAACAGGCCGTGGCCTACGCCAAGTCCCGCAAGCAGTTCGGCCAGCCCGTTGGCAAGTTCCAGTCCGTCTCCAACCGGATTGCCGATATGCGGCTGGCGCTCGAGACGGCCCGGCTGCTCCTCTACAAGGTCGCCTGGATGATCCGGGAGGAGGAGCCGATGACCATGGAGGCGGCGCTGCTCAAGCTTCATCTCAGCGAGACCTTCGTCCAATCCAGTCTCGATGCGGTGCGCACCTTCGGCGGGGCCGGCTACCTCACGGAGATCGAGATCGAGCGAGACCTGCGCGACTCGGTCGGAGGGCTCCTCTACGCAGGCACCAACGACATCCAGCGTCTCGTTGTCGCCAGGATGCTGGGGCTCTGAGATGCCGGACCACGCACCCACCATCCCAGCCGCCGTCCAGGCTGTAGCCCGGCACGATCCAGATCGGCCGGCGCTTGTGATGCTCGGTGACGAGGTCTCCTACGGCGAACTCGACCGGCGCTCCGATCAAGTCGCACAGTTGCTGCTCGACTCCGGTGTCAGGCCTGGGGACAGGGTGGGGCTGTACGCCCACAAGTCGCTCGAGCTCTTCGTGGCGATGCACGGGATCATGAGAGCCGGGGCGGCCTTCGTGCCGATCAACCCCGACTCCCCCGCTGCGTATCTCACGGAGATCCTCAACACATGCGACATCCGTCATCTCTTTGCGGGGAGGACCACGGCCCGTGCGGTCGCGGCAGCCATCGGCGCCACCGGGGTGGAGTTGTGCGTGGGGATCGATCCGATCGATGGCGATCGGCGCTATCTCGGGTGGGACGACGTTTGGTCTCTTCCTGCGGAGAATCCACGGGTAGATGTCGCTGCGGACGATCTCGCCTACATCATGTTCACGTCGGGCTCGACCGGACGACCCAAAGGGATCATGCATACTCATCGCAGCGGGCTCGCCTACGGCGAAGCCGCAGCGGAGGTCTACGGCTTCATGCCCTCCGATCGTCTGGCCAACCACGCCCCGCTCAACTTCGACCTATGCCTGCTCGAGTTGTGGGGGGGATTGGTCGCCGGGGCGACGGTGGTCATCATCCCCGAGGCTCACGGCCGTCTGCCCGCCAGCTTCTCGGAGCTTCTCCAGGACGAAGCCGTGACCGTCGTCAACGCCGTGCCCTACGCACTGGTCCAGCTGCTTCATCGTGGTGCGCTTCCCGAGCGCGACCTGAGCGCAGTCCGCTGGGTTGCGTTTGGAGGAGAGGTCTTTCCGACCAAGGACCTGAGGGCCCTCATGCGGCTTCTTCCCGATGCCGGTTTCGTCAACGTCTACGGTCCCGCCGAGGTCAACGGTGTCACTTATCACATCGTACCCACAATCTCGGACGATGAGATCGCCCCGATCGCCATCGGCCGGCTCTATCCAGGGATGCGCGGGATGGTCGTCGATGCTGACGATCGTTCAGTGGCCGACGGCGAGGTGGGCGAGTTACTCATCGACAGTCCCACTCGCATGGTCGGCTACTGGCACGCCCCGGAGCTGACGTCGGGCTGCACCTACCGCCGCACGCATGACGGCCGGGAGGAGCTGTGGCACCGAACCGGCGATCTCGTGTATCGCGATGAATCGGGTCTGTTTCAGCTCGTGGGGCGCAAGGACCGGATGGTCAAGACCCGGGGTCATCGTGTCGAACTCGATGAGGTGGAATCCGCATTGAACAGTCATCCCGGCGTGGAGCAGGCCGCAGTGTTCGCCGTTCCCGATGGGGAAGGCAGCAACCAGATCGAGGCTGCGGTGATCCTGCGCCGCGAAATAGTGGGAGTGCCGCCGGACGATGCGGCGTTGAAGAAGCACGTGGCCGCCATCCTGCCCCGGTACGCGGTTCCGCGGGAGGTCAGTGTCGTCGCAGACCTTCCCCGGACCTCCAGCGGCAAGGCAGATCGGGTGGCGTTGGCTACGCAGCGGATCGACATGCCGGCGAACGGCGATGGCGACGACCAATTTGCGAGAACAGAGCTATAG
>JASJBC010000096.1 GCA_030066715.1 Acidimicrobiia bacterium | reverse complement strand
ACATGTTCATGCTCGTGATGGCCGGAGGTGGGGTGCTGTACGCCGCAGCCGCATCCACCGACTGGGTGCTCAACCCGATGACCTACCTGGTACCAGCGGCATACGTCGTGCCCGGCTTGGTGGCCGTGACGATTCTGGCCAACCTCGTGTCGGTGGCCATGTTCATCGACGTCAACGAGCTGCTCGGTGCGCAGAAGGCCAGGCATATGGCCGGGATCGCGATCGTGACCAGCCCCATTCTCGTTTTGGTGGCATTCACGGCACGCACCACCGAGGCCTTCGCCCGACCACTCGGCAACTTGGCGCGCGATGTAGTCCAGGCGTGGCGGTACCGGACGACGGCCAATCGCCACTACACCGAGCAGAGGGACCGAGCCGTCGTCTAGTGCGACGGTCGTAGCGATGGCCGTGTCGGCCACTCCGCCACCACAGCAGCCGGATGCGCCTCGAGGTCGGCGTTGGCGACCACATGGTCTTCCCAGATGGCGTGGGTGATCGCCTTCCAGGTCATCGGACTGGGTGCGGACCGGACGGCGTCGTGGAGTTCCGCGGGGATAGCAGCCGGCACCTCGTAGCGTTCCCACACTCCGGTGAGCGGGCCGTTCTCGTAGTAGCGGGCAAACGGCAACCCGGTCGCCAGCTTTCGTTTGTTCACCCGGTAGTCGGGCACCCGCCGCGCCAGGAGCTCCTTGAGCATCCATTTGCCGGCGAGACCCTTGTAGTAGCGACGTCGCGCCGGGACCTTGAGGTGTTCGGAGATCACCCGCCAGCTCGAGTACGGCTGCACCTGCTGCTTGCCCAGCGCCTGCACTGCGTGGTTGCCGACGAGCGCAAGGTCGGCAAACAGATAGCGCCACTGGGTCAGCTCGATGTGCCGGAAGAAGCTGTCGTCCTCGGTGGTCTCGAGGTCAACCCGGTCCGTGACCTCCTGGAGCATCTTGCGATTGAGCCCTTCGATGGTCTCGGTGCCGAACATGCGGGCGGTCAGGCTCAGGTCACCGTGGTAGTTGAGCACGCTGCCTGCATAGCCGCTGGGTGACGAAGGTGGCTCGGCGAAGAGTGCGGCATACTCCCCCACCTGCCGGGCTCGGCCGCCGATGGAACCCGGTACCCGACCGGTGGCTCGTAGTGTCGCCCGGCCCAGCGACCCACTGAGCACGGAGGCAACCCGTCGTATCCCCCGCCCGGATCCGAAGACGCTGTCGGCGGCATCACCAACGAGGAATGTGTCGACCGGGTACTCGTACACCTTGGCGAGCACCGGACCGGCATAGCTCTCGGCCGGCATCCCCACGGCCACGATATGTTGCTCGAGGTGGCGTAGGTAGTCGGCCTCGTTGAGCTTGATCTCGTGGCTGGTTCGCCCAAGTAGCTGCGCCGCCTCACGGGCGTATTCGGTTTCGGCATCGAACTCCGGGCTCCCGGGAACGACGGTGAGGGCCGTGCCGTGGTCACCGAGGTAGCTCAGCAACAACGTCGAGTCGACCCCACCCGAGAACCCCGCCCCCACGTCCGGCACCGATCGCAGCGGTGCGATCACGTCCTCGAACGCGCCGTCGAGCCGGTCGAGATGGCGTGCCATCGGCTCGTCCGTCGCCGTACTCTCGTGCCGGCTGAAGATCGACACCTCGGCGGTGCCTGTCGCGAGGTCGATGCAGAGACGATCTCCGTTGAGAAGCCGATCAACGCCCCGGGCGTAGGTGGCGCGGCCGTAAACGGCCGCCCCCACGTAGTGCTGGAGCACTGCATCGTCGCCCATACTGCGATCGGCAATCGGGATCATTGCCAATGCGTTGCGAAAGTGGTCGGTGACCAACCAGCCACCGTCCTGCCTCGCCGCGTAGTACACCTCATGGATCGACATGAGACCCTTCCAGGCAGTCAGTCGCGTCGCCACCCCATCACTGACGTCTACGAAGAGGAGTGTTGCGTCACGGACTCGCCGCCCCACCTCGTCGCCGGCGGCAAGCGGATCGTCCGCAACTGCCAATCGATCCAGGTCGGCGTCGGGCAGGGCGCTGGCCAACCACACACCCCGGGGGGTATTGCGGGCCGTTGCCTGCGAGTAGGTCAGGGAGACCGACAGCCCGGCGGTGTGCTCACTCATCGTTGGCTCCGGCGGCGACAACCGCTCCGTCGGTCACAAAGCGGCTGTGATTGCGCCACCCCGAGACCATGAAGACGGTGAGGATGGGGTGATAGAGCTTGGGACGCTGTTCTATCTGATCGATCCAGCCGTGAACCAGACCGAGGCCGGTGCGGTCCCACATCGGGCAGGCATCGATCTCGGTGCGGATGAATGCCTCGTTCTCGGCAACAAACCGAGCCCCGTCGAAAGCAAAGTAGTGCTTGCCCACCTCCGCCGCGTCGTAGTCAAGGTAGCGGAGCAGCATGCTGCGCAACAGCAGCTTGTTGGTGCCCGTCTTGCGGTCGTAGCGGTGCTCTTCGGGGAGATTGAAGTAGTAGTCGGCGATGTCCGGACCGCACCAGGGGACGCCGGGCTCGTGTCCGGCCGCTCGTGCAGCCAGGTTGTGCTTCTTCTGCGACGACGGCGGAGTAATGAACCTCTCGAGCACCGCATAGGCATCGAAGAGGTCGAGGTCGGCGGTCTCCCGGTCCCGCTCCTGCCAGTAGTGACGGGTGTCCACTGCACCGGGGAAGAAGGTGCGGCTCTCGTGAACCCGCATCATCCGACCCGAGATCGCGGTCTCGAGCCTGGTTCGCGCCAGGTAGTTGAGGGGTGAGTCGACCGGGCTGTGTCGTTGCACCAAGTCGACGAGCTTGCGCCCCCTGATCCGGAGCCGGGTCTTGGCCGTCCACCGGCCGGTCACCGGGAAGCCCATGTAGGAGTCGTTGCCGCCGCCATCCAGCACGACGCCGCCTGGAGAGCCGGCTGCCGCCGTTGCCAGCACATAGGGAATCTGGGCGAGGTCGGCTCCGACCGCAGGTGAGGAGCGAAAGAACGCCGTTAGTGCCGTCGCAATGGCGGCGGGATCGTTCTCCAGTTGGAAAACTCTGTGCTCCAGACCCAGCCGTTTGCATATCTCCGCAGCCACTGCCGGCTCCGGATCCTCAGGGCCGGAGCTGTACGTCACACAGAAGACGTCGCTGCGGCCCGCCTCCGCAAGAGCAAGCGCTACTGCGGCGGAGTCCTTTCCAGACGACAACATGAGGAAGCCGCCGCCGGCGTCACGCACCTGGCGCTCGGTCGCCGCAGTCAGTAACTCGAGAAGATGTGCCTCGTCCGGGGTGTTGTCGTTACGCGAGTTGGCGGGGAACCACGGGTACTCCCAGGTCGCGGCGATGGCGCCGTCGCCGCGGATGGTGACACGATCACCGATGGTGAGCCCGTCGATGCCGGCGAACTCACTGTGGGGCGGAGGAACGAGCCCATGGTGGAGGAGAGCGCTGATACCGAATGCCGAAAGCTGCGGCTCCCGACCGCGGTCTGCAAGGTGGGTCAGCAGCTCGTCGAGCCGGTCGGACACGACCCGGGCGTCGCGCGCCAGGTAGATCTCGGTGCCGCCGACTCGGTCCCCCCGCACGACCACGCCTCCATCGGTGCGTTGCAGGAACGCGCGCCATTCAATCGGAACCTCTTCCGACGCAGCAGAGAGCGCGTTGAGATCGAGCAGCATTCCCACCTCGTATTTCCTGGCATTGCCACGATAAGTGGAGATTCCGTTGCTGCGCCCGAATCGTGACCCCGGAACTGATTCCAACCCAGGACGGGCCAGCCCCTACCGAACACCTGGCTATCGGCTTGGCTCGTCAGCCGGTGTTGCGCAGACCGGCCGCAAGACCGTTGACCGTCAGCAGGAGGGCGCGGCGCAGGTCCGGGTCCTGGTCCTCGCCGGAGCGGGAGCGCTCGAGCAGCGAGACCTGGAGGTAGCTGATCGGGTCGAGATAGGTGTCTCGGATCGCAAGCGTGCGCTTGAGCACCGGGTACCGGTCGAGCAACTCGTCGTCACCCGTGATTCTCAGAACCTCGGCAACGCTTCGTCGGTACTCGTCGCGAACCACGTCGAAGAGGTGCTGGTGCTCGGCGTTGACGAGAGACCCGACATACTGTGCCGCCACGGTCAGGTCGGTCTTGAACAGAGTCATCTCGACGTTCGACACAAACGCTCGGAAGAACGGCCACTCGTCGTACATCGAATCGAGCGTTTCGCCGTAACCCGCCTCCTGGGCCGCCACCAGCCCGCTGCCAACCCCAAACCAGCCGGGCACCACCTGGCGCGACTGAGTCCAGCCGAACACCCAGGGGATGGCGCGGAGACCGTCCAAACCCACGTTGTCGCTGCCCCCACCGGGCCGCCGGGCCGGGCGGGAACCGATGTTCATCTCCCCCAGTTCCTCGACCGGCGTCGAAGTGAGGAAGTAGTCGACAAGACCAGGCGTCTCGATGAAGTCGCGGTACTTGCGGAAGGAAGCGCCGCTGACGGTGTCCATCACCGTGTCCCACCTGTTGAGCACGTCCTCGGACTGGCGGGCGCTGCGATGCAGTAGCGACGCCTCGATGGTTGCCGCCAGCTGCACCTCGAGGTTGATCGACGCCAGATCGGGCAATCCGTACTTGTCGGCGATGACCTCACCCTGCTCGGTGATCTTGATCCGCCCGTCGATCGTGCCCCACGGCTGCGCCATGATCGCCTCGCCGGTAGGGCCACCACCACGACCCACAGTGCCCCCGCGGCCGTGGAAGAGGCGAAGCTCAACGCCATGCCGGTGGGCGGTGTCGCGTAGGTCGCGAGACGCCCGATACAGCTCCCACTGTGAGGTGGCCAGGCCACCGTGCTTGCTGGAATCCGAGTAGCCCAGCATCACTTCCTGGATGTCCCCACGGCTGGCGACGATCGAGCGGTATGCACTGCTCGACAACATCTGCTCGAGCAGCACTCCGGCCGCCCGAACCTCGTCGATGGTCTCGAACAAGGGCACGAACCCGACGCGAGCGATCTCCGAGTGCAGATCGACCAACCCGGCCTCGCGAGCGAGGACGACCGCCGCCAGGACGTCGTCGGCACCGCGGGTCTCGGAGATGATGTAGCTCTCCACGACGTCCTCCCCAAAGCGATCCAACACGATCCGGATCCCGTGGAACGTGTCGAGGGTCCGCTTCGACTCGCCGTCGAGGGCCGTGACGATCGGGGCCAGCGGGCGCCGGCCCGCCAGTTCCCTGTCGAGACGGGCCAATCGTGCGGACCTGTCCAGATCCGGGTAGTCGGCCTCGCCGAGCCGGCCGTACAGATCTGCCAGTGCTCCATGGTGCTTTGAGGAGTGCTCGCGGATGTCCATGGTGGCCAGGCGAAAACCGAATGCAGAAACGCGGCGAATCAGACGGCGCAGTATCCCGTCGGCGATCAGCTCGCCACGCGCCTCGCGGAGCGACCGGTCCATGATTGCCAGCTCAGCCAGCAGCTCTTCGGGTGTCTCGTAGTCGAGGCCCGGTTGGTGGGAAGCCGCGTCGTCGATCCGCTCGAGCGTGTTGACCAGCCGCTGATGGATGTAGGCGGCCTTCTGCCGGTAGGCCTCGCCTGCAGACAGCCGGCTGAAGCGCTGGTGGACGGCCGGCATGAGGGCGGCATCCCTCTCGAGCGACGCCCGCAGCTCATCGCTGATGCCGACCAGCCGATCAGAGGTGCTGAGCTCGCGCGACAGGTCCTCCATAGCCCCGATGAGGCTGCGCAGCGCGTGCAGGTGCTGCGCTTCCAGCACTGCCTCGCTGATCTCGGCGGTGACGTTCGGGTTGCCGTCACGGTCGCCACCGACCCAGGTACCGAAGTGCAAGGGCCGAGCTTCCTGGGCGAGCGTCGCTCCGGCACGAGCGAGCTGGAAGTCCAGCTCGTCGAAGAGATCGGGGGCTACGTCACTGAAGATCTGGTCGAAGTAGTCCAAGACGGTGCGCGCCTCGTCGATCGGAGTCGGGCGCTCGAGACGCAGCTCATCCGTCTGCCAAATCAGATCGATGAGCTCCGCGAGCTGTCGTTCCGTACGAGCCATTGCGGAGTCGCTGAGCCGAGGATCGGCCCGCTGCTCCAGCAGTTCGGCCAGGCGGACGATCTTGGTGCGTATCGACCGCCGCGCGGCCTCGGTGGGGTGGGCGGTGAACACCGGCCGCACTTCGAGTCGGTCCACAACGCCCTGGATCACGTCGGTTGGGACCGACTCCTCGAGAACCCGGTCGATCGTCCCGGCCAGGATCCCATGGTGCTGGGTTCGCCGCGTGGAGTAGTGGTCGAGCCGATGGGTCTGCTCGGCGACGTTCGCCAGGTAGAAGTACGTGGTGAAGGCGCGAACCAGCGAGATGATGGTGTTCAGATCCAAGCCGTTGAGGAGATCGAGCAGCTCCGCTCGCTCGGCGGCAGTGTCGCCCGTGCTCTCCACGCTGCGAACACGCTTGACGATGGCGCGCACCTGCTCGACCAGATCGAGCAGTTCTTTACCTTCCTGACGCACGAGAGTCTGCCCGAGGAGGTTGCCCAGCAACCGGATCTCGGTGCGCAGCGCAGTACTGGAGTCCTGTTCAGTCACCATCGGCGGCGAGAGTAGTACGCGCCGAATCCCCAGCTCCCCGCCCAATCGCTAGGGCACCAGGCTGCGGTCAGCTGCTGAACGCCAACGACTGGGCGTGGCTCCATCGCCGCATGAGGTTTGCGTAGTGCTCACCGGCCCGGTCCAGGTCCTCTTGCTCCAGAGCGAGCAAACTCGACGCAACATCGGCAGCGGACTCGTCGAGCACCAGGTCACCCTCGGAGAACAGGTCGGCCACCGACCCGTAGTCGAGTTCCAGCATGCCGTCGCCCGGGAAGGCTTCGAGCCACGACGACAGTGACCTGATCTGGCCGACGACCGTCGGGTCGAATCCGGCACTGGCGACTACCTGCGTGGCACGCTCAACGCGGTCTTGGGCGTCCGACAGCAGAGCCCGGTAGCGGATGGACAGGCCCTCCGGCCGGTCGTAGACCTCTCGCTCCTCGTGGAGGAAGGCAGCGAACCAGCGGACCGGCACATGCCACGGGGAGGTCAGGATGTATGACCTCATTGCGGGTGAGTCGTCCCGAAGCGCCTCCAGTTGGGCGCTGGCATCGAGGATGTGGGTCTGCGGTATGAGCCCGGCATCCGGGAATGCATTGTTGAATGCCAGCATGCCCTCGAGCCGGCGCAGCCGGAAGTTGCGCGGGCACACATATCGACCGCTCCCCCAATCCACTGTGAAGGCATCGTCGGTGTCGGTCTCCCGCCACAGGAAGAAGTCATCTCCCCGCAGCGGACCAGGAGCGACCAGCGGCTGCGCCTCGTACGAGGGCAACGCGTCCTCACGGAGATACGACCGCAAATGAGCTGCACGGATCATGTCTCGATCCTAACGATTCTGCGCGCTACGCCTCACGGCGATTGACCAAACCCAAAGCTCAAATCGGGCATTAGCCGTTACAATTCAGATGTCCCAGAGGCCAGCATCGACGGCTATCGGCCGTCTGAAAGGAGCATCCGTTGGGAGTATTCGAGGCGATAGCCTCCGACACCCACGAAGAAGTTCTGTACGGCCATGACCCGGTATCGGGTTTGCAGGCGATAATCGCAATCCACTCCACCGCACTCGGTCCCGCCCTCGGCGGGACTCGTTTTTTTTCGTACGAGAACGAGGACGACGCGCTTCGTGACGTTCTGCGACTGGCCAAGGGCATGTCGTACAAGTCGGCTGCGGCTGGTCTCGACCTCGGTGGTGGCAAGGCGGTGATCATCGGCGATCCCCGGACCCTGCGCTCGGAACGCCTGCTCCGTTCGTTCGGGCGTTTGGTCGACTCCCTGGGAGGCCGTTACGTCACTGCGGAGGACGTCGGCACCACGACGGAAGACATGATCACGATCTCCACCGAGACCGAGTGGGTAACGGGTCTCCCCGAGGCGCACGGCGGTTCCGGCGATCCGTCACCGGCAACAGCCCGCGGCGTACTGGTCGCCATGCGCGCCGTCGCCGAGCATCTCTGGGGCAGCGACGACCTCTCCGACCGCACCGTGGCGGTGCAGGGGGTCGGCAAGGTCGGGGCAAGTCTCGTGGAGCGTCTCACCAAGGCGGGCGCCAAAACCGTCATCGCCGACGTGAACAGCGAGGCCGTCAACTCCGTTGCCGCCGCTCACGGTTCCGTGGTTGTCGCCCCCGACGAGATCTTTGCCGCTGACTGCGATATCTTCGCCCCGTGTGCCCTGGGTGGCGCAATCAACGAAGCTACGGTCGGCAGGCTGAACTGCACAGCCGTGGTCGGCGCAGCGAACAACCAGCTCGACAGCGAGGGAATGGCTGGCGAGCTGGCTGCGAAAGGCATCCTCTATGCCCCCGACTTCGTTGCCAACGCCGGCGGCATCATCAACATCGCCAACGAGTTCACCGGATACGACTGGCGACGGGCCGCGGCTGCCATCGACCGCATCCACGACAACACGGCGCGGGTGCTGGCTACGGCCAAGGAACGCGGGATCAACCCGAACGACGCTGCGATCGAGGTGGCGAAGGAGAGAATCGCAGGCATCGGCAGCATCAGCCTGAAGAGACGCGGCCACGCGTCCTAGCCCAACGGTAGGAGGAGACACATGTTGGAGCTTGACAACGCACGGGATCACAGCGCTCTGGGCTTATCTGACGAGCAGCTCATCGATATGTATCGAAAGATGCTGCTCGCCCGCAAACTCGACGAGCGCGTCTGGGCGCTCAACCGGCAGGGGCGGGTGCCGTTCGTCGTGTCCGTGGCCGGGCACGAGGGGACCCAGGTCGGGGCTGCGTTTGCTCTCGACCCACAACGCGACTGGTCCCTGCCCTACTACCGCGATGTCGCCTTCAACCTCGCCATGGGCGTCAGCGCCAAAGACCTGTTCCTTGCGGTCTTCGCCAAAGCCTCCGACCCGGCCAATGCCGGACGGCAGATGCCGAACCATTGGAGTGAGCCCGATCTCAACATCTTCTCTGCGTCCTCCGTGATCGCAACCCAATTCCCCCACGCCTGCGGTGTTGCCCACCGCTTGCAGGCGACGGGGTCCGACGGCGTCGTCATGGTCTCCTCCGGTGAGGGCGCTACCTCGGAAGGCGATTTCCACGAGGCAATGAACTTCGCCGCCCTCCACAAGCTGCCCGTCGTGTTTCTCATCCAGAACAACCTCTACGCCATCTCGACCCCGGAACGCGAAGAGGTCGCTGGCGCCGTCGCCGAGCGGGCCGGTGGCTATGGCATGCCGGGGGTCGAGGTTGACGGCAACGACATCCTCTCCGTCTACGGAGTGATGGCGGCGGCGGTACAGCGCGCCCGCGCCGGCGATGGCCCCACCCTCATCGAGGCCAAGACATACCGCTACTACGCACACACCTCAGACGACGACGACAAGGTGTACCGAACAGCCGAAGAGGTGGAGTTGTGGCGTCGCAAGGATCCGATCCTCGTCCTCAAGCAGTACCTGGTTGAGTCCCGGCTGCTCGGCGAGGACCTCGAGACCGAGGTCGAGCGCGAAGTAACCGACGAAGTGGCCCGCGCCCTGAAGGAGGCCGACGCCGCCCCCGAGGCTGTCGACTGGGAGTCCAACGTCTACGCCGCACCGATCGTCCCGGACGAGGCCGCGCTCGACCCCGAGCCCGAGCCGGCAGGCGAGACGATGAACATGATCACCGCCATCAACAAGACCCTCCACGAGGTCATGGCCGAATACGACGAAACGGCGATATTCGGGGAGGACGTCGCCGACCCGAAGGGCGGGGTGTTCAAGGCGACGATGGGCCTCACCGACGCGTTCGGTCCGGACCGCAGCTTCAACATGCCGCTGGCCGAGGCACTGATCATCGGTGTGGGTGTCGGCATCGGCGCAGCCGGGGGGAGACCGATTGCCGAGATCCAGTTCGCCGACTTCATTCATCCCGCCTTCGACCAAATCGTCTCCGAGGTGGCGCGGCTCCACTACCGCACCAACGGGCGCTGGAAGCTGCCGATGGTGATCCGGACACCTTACGGAGGCGGCATCCACGGCGCTCTCTACCACTCGCAGTCGATCGAAGCGTTCTATGCGCACGTGCCGGGGCTCAAAGTCGTTGTGCCGTCGACCCCGGCCGACACCAAGGGTCTGTTGTGGTCGGCGGTCGAGGACCCGGACCCGGTGATGATCCTCGAACCAAAGAAGCTGTATCGGCTCGCCCAGGGCCCGGTGCCGGATGGCCCGCACCGTGTTCCCATCGGCAAGGCGGCGCTGCGCCGCACGGGCGACGACCTGACGATCATCGCTTACGGAACGATGGCTCATTTCGCCGTCGAGGCCTCCGACAAGCTGCGCAAGGAGGGCATCGAGGCTGGGGTCCTCGACCTGCGCTCGCTGCGGCCGCTCGACTGGCCTTCGATCGAGCGGGCAGTGCGCCGCAACGGCAAGGTGCTGATCGTCCACGAGGACAACAAGTTCGGTGGCTTCGGCGCCGAGATCGCAGCGCAGATTGCCGAGAAGTCCCTGGACTGGCTCGACGCTCCGGTTCGGCGGTACTGCTCACCAGAGGTGCCCGCGTTCCCGTACGCCGCAACGCTCGAGGAGCAGGTCTTCCCGTCGGTGGACGGGATCATCGAGCAGGCACGGGCGCTGGCGGCGTACTGAAGGCTTCCGGTAACCTCGGACGATCTTGATGACGAGGATTGGCACGGCAGCGCGCCTCCTGCAACAGCGCGGCATCTTGGCTCTCGCTGACACGGTTCGGCGTCGGCGCGAGATCAGGTTCAGGGATCGCGGCACGGTGTATTGCATCATCAACGACGGGGCAGCCGGCTACCACTTGCTCAACTCGATAGGCAAGCTGCGCGATCTTGCAGCCGTCGTGGATCCAACCGACCAACTCGTCGTCGACATTGGCGCACACTCCGGCCTGTTCGGCCGCTTTGCCTCCGAACGCGCCCCCCACGCACGAGTGGTCGCCGTCGAGCCGGACCCGGCGCTGCGGGGTTTGATCGAACGCAACCTGGCGACAACGGCGAGCTACAGCCTTGTCGACATGGCGGTGTCGGACCATGTTGGGACCGGCACGTTCTACCGCAATCCGCAGTCGACCCAGACAAGCTCACTGATACGTGCGGCAGTCGAGCCTTTCGGGTCCGAAGCCGACATCGAACCCTTCTCGGTGACGGTCACAACTCTCGACGAACTCTGGCGGACCGAACTCGACGAACAGCCCATCGACGTGCTCAAGATCGATGTTCAGGGAGCGGAAGGCGCCGTGCTGGCAGGGGGCGAGACTGCCGTCCAACATGTCGACAAGCTCCTGATCGAGGTCTCGCTCCTTTCTCCCGACGCCGCGCTCCTGCTCCCACAATTGGAGAACGTCTTCGGCAGCCCGCAAGTGATCAATCTCGTGGCCGGCGGAGCTGATCTGCTCTTCACGAGGGATTCCGGACCGGGCTAACCCCGCGCAACGTTGGGCCCCGCATTGCAAGCATGACGGTCCCGACCATCGACACTGCGTAGGTCGCCAATGTGGCCGCAGCTGCACCGGCGGCTCCGTAGAGAACAACGAGCGGCCACGTCAGCGCGATGTTGAAACTGGCTTCGGCTGCACTCAGCGCAGCTCTGTGACGAGTGCGGTGCTCAACGTAGAGGAACCCGCTGAAGAGCCGAGCCACACCCGCCAGGCTCTGTGCCGGGACCAACCACATCAACAGATCCGATCCACCTGCATACGATTCCGGCACCATCACCCGCAAGCCAACGATGGCGAGCACCGTCACGATCGGGATTGATGCCACGGCAAGCACGGCGTAGCGCACAGCAAAGCGAATTGCCGTCTTCCGACCTCGTTCCATCGCCACCCAATCGGGGAGCTTCGACGCAAAGTACCGAGCAACACCGTCGTGA
>JASJBC010000101.1 GCA_030066715.1 Acidimicrobiia bacterium | reverse complement strand
GTCGGTCTACTCACCGGGGACAACGTCATCAATCCGGACGCACCGCTCGTCGTCATGACGACCGAGGTCCTGCGCAACATGATCTACGCAGAGTCCCGGTCGCTGGCCGATCTCGGGGTGGTGATCCTTGACGAGGTGCACTACCTGCAGAACCGCTACCGAGGCTCGGTGTGGGAGGAGATCATCATCCATCTCGCCGCAAGCGTCCCGGTGGTGAGTCTCTCCGCAACCATCGCCAACCCTGAGGAGTTCACCGCTTGGGTGCGCAGCCGGCGCGGCGGCGAAACGGAGCTCGTCGTGGAGACGCACCGACCCGTTCCGCTCGAGAGCATGTACATGGTGAAGGATCGGCACCGGGAGGGGCATATTGTCACGCTGCCGGTGTTCCGCGGCCGGCGGGCCAACGCACAGATCACCCGGTTGCTCCAGAAGGGTCGGGGGCGGCGTCGCCGCTTTGCGGCGCCACGGCGGCTGGAGGTTGTGGAGGAGCTGGCCGGGGAGGGGCTTCTCCCTGCGATCTACTTCATCTTCTCCCGAGCGGGGTGTGACCAGGCTGCGGAGATCGTGGCAGGAGCGCATCTGCGCCTCACCTCATCCGAGGACAGAGAGGAGATTCGCCGCCGAGCTGCGGTACTGACCGAGCATCTTCCGGATCAGGACCTGCGCGCCCTCGGCTACTCGGGTTGGCTCAGCCGTCTCGAGCAGGGGGTTGCCGCCCACCATGCGGGGATGGTCCCGGCTTTCAAGGAGACAGTCGAGGATCTGTTCGCCGCCGGTCTCGTCAAGCTCGTCTTCGCTACGGAGACACTGTCGCTCGGCATCAACATGCCCGCCCGGACGGTCGTCCTCGAAAGCCTGTCGAAGTTTAACGGCGAGACGCACGAGGTGATGCAGCCGGGCGACTACACACAGCTCACCGGCCGGGCCGGCCGCCGCGGCATCGATACGCAGGGAACTGCGGTCGTGCTCCACAACTTCGACATCCCGTTCGCCCGAGTTGCCGCCATCGCCGCGGAGGGGAGCCATCCCCTCGTATCGAGCTTCCAACCGACGTACAACATGGCCGCCAACCTCATCGCCAACTATGCCCGCCCCGCCGCAGAGGAGCTGCTCAACGCGTCGTTTGCGCAGTTCCGGTCGGAGCAGAGGAGGGAGCAGCTGGTGGCAAGCCGCGAGGAGCGGAGGCAGGACGTGGAGCACTTCCGCAACCAGGCCGAATGCGAACGGGGCGACATCTGGGCGTGGGCCGATGCTGCGAGTGACTCCAGCTTCGACCAGTTCCGGACGCTGCGTGATTTCGCCCAACAGCTCCGGGAGGGCGATGTTCTCCGGATGGGTGGAGATCCGGGACAGCGCGCAGTCCTGCTGGCGCGCGGCTACGGGGCAAATCCGCGGATGGTTCTCTTGGATGCAACAGGCAAGATGGTCAGGATCGGTGCCGACCAGCTCGATCCGCTTGTGGCGATCCTGGGTCAAATGGTGTTGCCCGAGCCCATTCGCACCCGGGACGGCGGCTATCGCAACAGTGTGGCGAAGAAGCTGCGCACGTGGGAGCAGGACCCGGCGTTCGTGCCGGTCGAGCACGCGATCGGCGAGGCGGATGGTGTTGCGGGATGCCCCGAGCTCAGCCTTCATCTTGCCGCGGTGCGGAGGCTGCGGCGGGCGGAGAAGGAGCTGCGGCGTCTCGAGCGGAGAGTGCAGAGGACCGACGAGGGCTTGGTACGGACCTTCCGTACGATCGTGAAGACGCTGGAGCAGTGGGGCTACGTGTCCGGGTGGTCGCTCACCGCAAAAGGGGAGCAGCTGCGCTTTGTCTACAACGAGTTGGATCTGTTGCTCACCGAGTCTGTGGCGCGAGGCTTCTTCGCCGATCTCACTGGGCCGCAGCTGGCTGCGCTCACGTCGCTATTCACTTACGAGTCGAGGCGGTCCGACGCTATGGAGTCCCAGCCTCCATCGGACATCAGCGATCGGGTGCAGGCGGTCGGCGATCTGGCGGTTGAGCTGATCGACGCGGAACGCTCCGCCGGTTTGCCTGAGACCAGGCTGCCGGACGCGGGTTTTGCTGCCATTGCCTACGCTTGGGCGTCTGGACACGACTTGGACGAGTTGTTTGACGACGATCTCGCCGGTGGTGATTTCGTGAGGAATTGCCGGCAGCTGATCGACGTCATGCGGCAGTTGCGCGACGAGTTCCCCAGTCTTCGCCGGTCGGCAGCGGACGGTATCGAACGTGTCGACCGCGGCGTGGTTGCGGCAGGAGGAAGAGCATGAGTTGGTGGGTGATCGTGAACCCATCCGCAGGACGTCCCGAGGAGGTCACCGGGCGCGTCGCCGCCGCGATCGACGCCCACGGTGTTGATGCGGAGATACACGAGTCATCGGCGCCGGAGCACGTTGCTGAGATCATCGCCGATGGCCATCAGGCGGGAATTCGCCAGTTCGCCGGCGTCGGCGGGGACGGAACTGCGCATCTCGTGCTCAATGCACTCATGAGGCTCGACTGGGAAACGCCACCCGGGCTGGCGATCCTGCCGGCAGGCAGCGGTTCGGATTTCATCAGGACCTTCGCTTTGCCGAGGTCGATCGAAGGCGCCATGCAGCACCTGGCGACCGACGAGTGGTACACGGCCGACGTCCTCCGCGTCGAGGGCGAGTTCGGAACCGTCTACTCATTGAACGCAGTGGAGGCCGGCGTAGGTGCCGCCGCGGTCGACACTGCAATGCGGATGCCACGGTGGGTGGGGGAGAAGCGCTATGCGGTTGCGTTCTGGCTGACTCTGCCGCGGTTCGGTTGGGGGATGGTCGACGTCCGGGTCGACGACCGCAAGCAGATTGCCGGCAAGGCAATAGAGATCGTCGTGGCCAACGGTCAGTTCTTCGGTGGGGGTATGAACATCGCACCCCGGGCGAGCGTGGCCGACGGGATTGCAGACGTGCAGGTATTCTCCGGGCCGCGGCGCAAGGCGTTTTCGGTGATGCCAAAGGTGGTCCGAGGCATGCATCTCCGGCACAAGAACGTGAGGCGTCTCACCGGCAAGAGCGTGCACATAGAGGTGCCGGATGGCTGGCCGATCGAGGCCGACGGTGAGGTGCTCGGCACCGGCTCGATATCGGTTACTGTGCAGCCGGCAGCGATTGAATTCAAGATTTGAGGGGATCGGCCGAAAAGGTGGTTGGCAACACCGTTGCCGTCGATATACTCCCCGCGCCAACGAGAGGTGCCATGAGCAACGACGAGATGAATTTCGAGGACGAGATGTCCGAGGAAGAGATCTCCGACGACGCCATGTCGGACGATCTGTTCGAGGACGAGCCCGTCGATGAGGACGTCCTCCTGGACGAAGAAGCGGATGACGATGACGCCGCCGTGACCGCAGAGTCCGGCGACGACGAGGAGTCCGAAGGAGATACCGAGGCTCTTGACGATCTCGAGGCGGAAGAACTCGAGATGCTGACGGAGGACGAGGCATCCGAGACGATCGTTGTCGACGAGGAAACCCAGTTGCGTGACATTCGGCGGGCGCAGCTGTCGATGGAGGCAGGCGTCGCCGGTGGTGCGACAGACGGCGAGTTCGTCTGCTCGGTCTGCTTCCTGGTGAAAAAGAGCAGCCAGCTGGCGAATCCCCGCAAGAAGGTCTGTCTCGACTGTGCGGGCTGACGTTCTCGTCGTCGTTCCTACCTACAACGAAGCCGAGAATATTGCCCTCATCACTGAAGCTGTGCGTGATCGCGGCTACGGGATTCTGATCGTCGACGACGCGTCCCCCGACGGCACGGGCGATCTTGCCGACGGTCTCGCCGCAGCCGATGAAGGCGTTGCCGTCCTTCACCGTTCCGCCAAGCAGGGCCTCGGGCCTGCCTATGCAGCCGGGTTCGATGTCGCCCTGGATAGGGGCGCAGAAGTGATCTGCGAGATGGATGCGGACTTCTCCCACGACCCGGATGACTTGCCACGGTTGGTCGCAGCCGTCGACGACGGCGCCGACCTCGCCATCGGCAGCAGGTACGTGTCCGGCGGCGGTGTGGAGAACTGGCCGTGGCACCGGCGCTGGCTCTCCCGTGGCGGCAACATCTATGCCCGCACCCTGCTTCGAACTCATATCAACGACATGACGGCCGGCTTCCGCGCCTTCCGATCGGATGCCCTGCGCAAGCTGGACTTCCGGTCCTGTGAGGCCTCAGGCTACGGATTCCAGGTAGAGATGGCCTGGAATGCAGCTGAGGCCGGCCTCGATGTGCGAGAGGTACCGATAACGTTCCGCGACAGAACGCGGGGTACGTCGAAGATGGGAGCGCGGATTGCGGCGGAGGCCATGATTCTCGTCACCAAATGGGGTTGGAGCAGACTCTTCAGGAGCCGCTAGATGGAAATACGCCAACGCCCGGCTACGCCGAGCGACCTAGACCGGGTGATTGAGCTCTACGGTCCGGCCGAAGCTGAGCAGGTCGAGCTGCGGGAGGCTTGGGGAATCGCCGACGGCATCGCAGCACCACAACGCGAGTCGCTGGCGGCAATGCTCGACGACCCGAACAGCCACGTCGTTGTCGGCATGATCGACGAGATCGTTTTCGGCTTTTCGGTGGCGCGTCTCGAGGAGTTGCTGCCGCAGGCTGAAGGCGAACGGGTCGGGGTCATCCACCAGATCTACGTCGAGGAGCCAGCCCGGAGGGTCGGGGTCGCGGAGGCCATGCTGGGCGGTGTGATGGAGTGGTTCGACGCGCGGGGCATCAAGCGGTTCGACGCCATAGTCTCTCCGGGACATCGGCTGGCCAAGAACTTCTTCGAGAGCGCAGGCTTCAAGGCGCGGCGCATCACCATGTACCGTCACGACGGATGAGCACCGACACCATTCCGCTCCTCCAGGAGATGATCCGCAACCGCTGCGTCAACGACGGAACTCCGGACTCTGGGTATGAGCATCGGTCCGTGGCGACGCTGGCGGACTTCTTCGGCATGGGGGGAACAGTCGTGGAGCCCCACCCCGGCCGGCAGAGTGTCGTCTACAGGGTCCCGGGCACCGACCCTGCCGCGCCGACCCTGACGCTGCTGCCTCATCTCGATGTCGTGCCGGTGACCGAGGAGGCGTGGAACCACGATCCTTTCGGCGCCGAGGTCATCGACGGCTTCGTTTGGGGCAGGGGAGCCGTGGACATGCTGAATCTGACGGCGGCGATGGCCGTGGTCTTCAAGCAGTACCTTCGCCAGGAGCTGCCACAGCTGCCCGGCGATCTCATCTTTGCGGCCGTCGCCGACGAGGAGGCGGGAGGTGCGCTCGGGGCCGGTCATCTCGTCGCCGAACGTTGGGACCTGGTGGGCTGCGACTACTTGCTGACGGAGGTGGCGGCGCCCGGATTCAACACACCCACGGGTCTTACCCTCCCGGTCACGGTGGCGGAGAAGGGGCCGGCGTGGCGGTCTCTCCGTTTGCCCGGAACCCCCGGGCACGGAAGCCAGCCGCACGGCACCGACAACGCCCTCGTCGGCCTGGCCGAAGCGATCACCAAGCTCGCAGAGACTCCGACGCCGGTCGACATCTCGCCGAGCTGGGTCGAGTTCATCTCTTCCATCGGGCTGCAGCCCGAGGTGGTGCGACGCCTCACCGACCCGGACTTGATCGACGATGCCATCGACGACCTCGACGATGCCGACTTTGCCCGCTGGGTCCACGCCTGCACCCACCTGACCGTTGCCCCGACGCTCATGGCGTCCGGGCAGAAGCAGAACACCATCCCCGACCTGGGGGAGGCGAGTCTCGACGTGCGGGTCACTCCGGGCCAGGATGCGGAGACCGTGGACGATCAATTCCGGAAGGCTCTGGGCCCGGCTCTCTACGATCGCATCGAGATCATCGACGACCTGGATTTCCCGGCGAACCGATCCGACACCGAAGGGCCCCTGTGGGAAGCGATCGCAGCCGCGGCGAACGAACTTGCCGGGCCGGCAACGCTGGTCCCGATGCTGACACCAGTTCTCACCGACGCCCGGTTCTTCCGCCAACGAGGGGTCACGGCTTACGGAGTCGGGCTCTTTGCCGGCGACATGGACTTCGCCGGTGCGCTTTCCATGTTCCACGGCAACAACGAACGTGTCGGGGTGACGAGCGTGGAGCTCACTACGCAGATGCTGGCAGCCACCGTGGCGCTCTTCGGTGAGCTGACCGGGAGCACAGATGACCGCTGAGCTCGCCGGCTACGGCCCGATCGAGACGGTCGTGTGTGACATCGACGGTGTTGTGCTTCTGGGCAAGGAGCCCGTGGCGGGCGCGCGCACGGCCCTCGAGGCACTGCGGGCGGCCGGCCTGTCTCTCGTCTTCGCCACCAACAACTCGACGCGAACCCCGGCAATGATCCGACGGCACATGGTGGATGTGGTCGGGTTCGATCCGGGACCGAACTCCGTCGTGAACTCAGGTGTGGCCACGGCGCGTCACATTGTCGACAGGGTCGACAAGGTCTATGTGCTGGGGTCCGACGGGTTGCGGGAAACGCTCCGAGACGAGGGGATCGAGCTCACGGAAGATTGGCGCGAAGCCGATGCGGTTGTGACCGGTACGGACTTCAACGCCACCTATGAGGGGTTTGCTTCCGCGGGACTTGCCGTGCAACAGGGCGCCGCCTTCTACGCAACGAACTCAGACGCCAGCTACCCACGGCCCGATGGGCTGTATCCCGGGGCTGGGGCGCTCACGAGCGTCGTAGAGCGGACCACAGGGATGAGCGCGTTCTCCTGCGGCAAACCGTACGAGCCGATGCGGGTGGCGCTGGCCGAGATGGGACGGGGGCGACGGCTGATCATTGGAGATCGCCCCGACACCGACATCGCACTCGGCCTGGCTGAGGGGTGGCCAACGGTTCTGGTCCTCAGCGGCGTAATCGCAGACCCTGGCGAGGTTCCTCCCACGCTACGACCAGACGTGGTCCTGGAGTCGATCGCAGAGCTCCCAGAACTGCTCGGGCTCGCCGTGCGGGACAGCTGATCTAGCGGAAGAAGGCGGCGCGGCGCACCGGCTGATGGAGACGGCGCACCCTTGCCAGCAGTACTTGACGGAGCGGGAGCGTCAGGAGAACTCCGACGATGAAGCCCCCGACATGGGCCTCCCAGGCGACACCGGGCTGCTGGTACGCAAACTGGAGCAAGAACCAGAACGCCAGATAGGCGCCGGCGGGGATTTGCACGAAGAAGAACAGGAAGAGCGTCAGGATGCGATGCGTCGGGAACAGGACGAGGTAGGCACCGAGTACGCCGGCAATCGCCCCGGAGGCGCCGATGAGCGGCACGGTTGCCTCGGGGTTGGCAAGCACGAAAGTGGCGGTCGCTCCGACCCCGGCGATGAGGTAGAGCAGGAGGTATCCGAGGGTCCCGTATGCCTCCTCGACGTTGTTGCCAAAGATCCAGAGGAACCACATGTTCGACAAGAGGTGGCCGATTCCCCCGTGGAGGAACATCGAGACAAAGGCGGCCAGCCA
The DNA here is from genome assembly GCA_030066715.1 of Acidimicrobiia bacterium. Taxonomy (GTDB): domain Bacteria; phylum Actinomycetota; class Acidimicrobiia; order Spongiisociales; family UBA5794; genus JAAETI01. Next base: position 4,200 of record JASJBC010000101.1, on the reverse strand, counting down.
GATGTTCTTCTCGGGGAAGAGCGGAGTCGCGTTGTCGTCGATGCAGCGATCGTTGGTGAATTCGAACTCGGTGATCGGATCGCCGGTCGTCAGCTCGCAGGCGATGCCGGCGTTCTCCAGCAGGAATGAGATCTCCTCTTGGGGGTTGCCGCTCGGCTGCCAGGCAAAGAAGATCACGACGTTCACCGCGATCAGCCCGAGCGTGATTATCGGGAAGATGCGGGTCGGGTTGAGATCTCTGAGCGGGAACAAAGGCGCTTCCTCGTCCTCGTTGGGGGTGATAATGCTCCCATGGATGATACGCAATACTTCGAGCTTGGAAACGGTCGCGACGAAGCCAACCCGGAGCCGGATGCTGTGGAAGCGCTACAGGAGATGGATCCTGCCGACGCTCCCGGTTCGGCAGAGCGACTAGCGGCCGACCTTGCCGCCGATCTGGAGGAGGTCGGCGCCGCCCCATCTGATCCGGTTCAGCTCCGGGCCGACTTGGGTGACGAGCCTGCATGACCGGCCGGGCCCGGCTCGATCAGGAGCTGGTGCGTCGGGGACGCTTCCCGAGCCGCAGTGCCGCCCGCAATGCGATCCGAAGCGGGTTCGTCCTCGTCGGAGGTGTTCCATCGCATAAACCTGCCCAGCAGGTCTCCGCGGAGACGCAGATAGATGTCGCGGAGGAGGCGGGCGACTATGTCGGTCGTGGCGCGTACAAGTTGCTTGCTGCTCTCGACGGCTTCGGGATAGACGTTGCGGGGCGAGATGCGGTCGACGTCGGAGCCTCCACGGGTGGATTCACTCAAGTCCTGCTCGAGGCGGGTGCGGCGCGGGTGGTTGCACTCGACGTGGGACGGGATCAAATCCACCCAAGACTTCGCAAACATCCCCGGGTTGTCGTGTGCGAGGGCACCAACGTGCGCGATGCCGACGTGGCGGCAATCGGGGGCCCGTTTGCGGTGGTGACGGTCGATGTCTCATTCATCTCCCTCAGAGCACTCGTGTCAGATATCGAGGCGCTGGGAAGCGCCGACGCCGATTGGATAGTGCTCGTCAAACCGCAATTCGAGGTCGGCAGAGACGGCCTGAGCAAGGACGGAGTGGTCAGATCCGTGGAGCTGCGCCGCCGGGTGGTGGCAGACGTGGCCCGGAGCTTCGCTACGGTCGGTTTGGTGCCCCGCGGTGTCCTCAAATCACCGATCACTGGTGGCGACGGCAATGAGGAAGCGCTGCTGTGGATGCGTCGTGACGGTGTGCCGATAGTGTCACTCGATCCGTTTAAGGTGCGGTCTGATGAATGAAGTGCCGACAAACATCGGGACCGTAGCCCTCGAAGGCCGCGAGGACGTTGCCGACGTTGTGACCCACTTTGCAGCCGCCGCGCAGGCAAGAGGATTCAGCACCTGCGATGCCCTCGATGGGGAAGTGCCGAGGGAGGGGCTCGATCTCATAGTCGGGATCGGAGGCGACGGGACGCTCATGCGTGCGGCCCACATTGCCCACGAGATCGAAGTACCCGTCATCGGAGTCAATCTGGGCACCGTTGGCTACCTGACCGAGGTGGAACCCGAAAACGTGGACGAGATGCTGCGGCGACTCGCCGCGGGCGACCTCGGTACCCACGCCAGAATGACCGTCGCCGCCGAGCTCCCGGATGGGAGCGTGCTGCACGGGATCAACGATGTCGCTATGGAGAAGGTGATCAGTCAGCGCCTCGTGCAGATCTCGGTCGAGGTGAACGATGAGTTTTTCACCACCTTCCGGTCGGATGGCTTGATCATCGCAACACCGCTCGGCTCGACTGCATACTCGCTGTCGGCCGGCGGCCCGATTGTGGATCCCGATCTGGATGTGCTCATCATGACGCCTGTCGCACCCCACAGTCTCATGAACCGCCCGACGATCTTCACCCCGGGGGCGCGGCTTCGCTTCACCGTCGCCACCGAGCGGCAGGTGCGGGTCAACCTCGACGGCCATGTCGGGGGCGTGCTGGAGGAGGGGGAGAGCGTCGTCGTGCGGGCGGGGGAGCGGGGTGTCGACTTCTTGACCATGGGGATCCACCCGTTCCCACAGGCGGTCCGCCACCAGTTCGGTCTGGATCATGCTTGACGAGTTGATCGTCGCAAACCTGGGGATCATCGCAGAGGCGCATCTCGAGCCCGGTCCAGGCTTTGTCGTGGTCACCGGGGAGACCGGTGCGGGCAAGACCATGCTTCTCGGCGCATTGCGGTTGCTGATGGGAGCGGCGAGCCGGCGTGAACTCGTCGGCCCGTTTGCCGGTGAGGCGGTCGTCGACGGCCGGTTTGTGGTCGACGGAGAAGAGGAGGTGACCCTGCGGCGGCGGGTCACCGGGGAAGGCAGGTCGAAAGCCTACGTTGATGGCAGCATGGTTCCGGCAAAGGCGCTTCAGGAGAGGATGTCGGGCCGGGTCGAGGTCGTCGGCCAGCACGATCACATGCTGCTGACGACCGCCCACGGGGCAAGGACCCTCGTTGACGGGGCGCTCGGGCCCGCCGGGCGGCGGGCGATGACGGCCTACACAGCGGCATGGGACGATCTCGTGGTCATCCGACAAAAGCTCGAACTGCTCGGCGGCGGGCGCCGGGAGCTGGAGCGGGAACTGGAGATGGTGCAGTTCCAGGCCGATGACATCGCCGCTGCCGGCTTTGCAGAGGGTGACGACATCACGCTTGCTGCTCGCGCCGATCGCCTGCGACATGCGGAGGATCTCGCCGCCGGGTTCGATGCGGTGCTGGGTGCGCTCGGCGATGACGGAGCCATGGGAAATCTGGCTAGCGCGCTCGGCGAACTGAGCCGGATGTCACGTCTCGACGGCGAACTGCTCGATGCCTCCGAACGTCTGGAGGCGGTGAGCGTCTCCCTGGCCGAGCTGCACTTGGATCTGGCCGCTGTGGCTGCCGATCTCGACCATGAGCCCGGGGAACTCGACGCAATCGAGGAGAGAATCCAGCGCCTTGGGGACTTGCGGCGCAAGTACGGTGACGACCTGGACGAGGTGCTGGCGTTCGCCGAGAAGGCCGGCGCCCGCGCCGCCGAGCTGGGAGCCCTTCTCGGCACTGCCGACGACCTCGCGCGGGAGCTCGAGTCGGCGGCCGATCGAGCCGTTGCCGCTGCAGCGGATCTGACCAAGCAACGGCAACGGGCGGCGAAACAGGTGGCCAAGGATGCCGTCGGCCATTTGCAGGAGCTGGGCATGACCGATCCTGTGGTGGAACTCCGGTTGGCGGAGTCTGAACTGGGGCCAACCGGCGGAGACCGGATCGAGCTTGCCTTCGCCTCCGACAGCGGTTTGACTCCCGGCCCCGCCGGCAAGATCGCCTCCGGTGGGGAACTGAGCCGGCTGACCCTGGCGTTGCGGCTGGCAGCCGGGATCGGTGACGCTTCCTTGCTCGCCTTTGACGAGGTTGACGCCGGAATCGGCGGCGCAACGGCACTCGCCATGGGCGAGAAGCTGGCTGCACTCGGCCGCGGCCGGCAGCTGTTTTGTGTGACTCACCTTCCTCAGGTGGCCGCCCATGCAGATGCGCACTTCGTAGTCGAGAGAGAAGAAGCACAGGCGGTGGTGCGCCGTGTCGACGGGGACGATCGGCTCACCGAGCTCTCCCGCATGCTCGGCGGACTGCCCGACAGCGAGCGGGGACAGCTGCACGCAGCGGAGCTCCTCGATGCGGCCCGGAACAGGTAGCGCCTCCGTCGATTGGGTCCGTTGGTTGCGCAAGGGCCGGTGGTAACATCGCATCCCAGCCGGATAGCTGGGAGATTTCCTTGACCAAGTATGTCTTTGTCACTGGTGGAGTGACGTCGAGCCTCGGAAAAGGCATCACCGCTGCCTCTCTCGCCAGGATCCTGAAATCGCGCGGTCTGTCTGTGGTCCTCCAGAAGCTCGATCCGTACATCAACGTCGACCCGGGGACGATGAATCCGTTCGAGCACGGTGAGGTCTTCGTCACCGAGGATGGCGGTGAGACCGACCTCGACCTGGGGCATTACGAGCGCTTTCTCGGAGATGACCTGCGTCGTGACTCCAACGTGACCACCGGTTCGGTCTATCAGTCGGTCATCAGCAAGGAACGCCGCGGTGACTACCTCGGGGCCACGGTGCAGGTGATTCCGCATATCACCAATGAGATCAAGAACCGCATCAAGAAGCTCGGCGGCGACGACGTCGACGTGGTCATCAGCGAGATTGGT
>JASJBC010000100.1 GCA_030066715.1 Acidimicrobiia bacterium | reverse complement strand
TGTTGGCACCGATCCCGTCGGTGCCGAGCGCAACGGGGTTGGCGAACCGGGCCGGGTTGGCGTACCCGACACCATTGTTCAGGTTCGACCGCGGATTGTGGAGGATGGTGCCCTTGAGGTTGTGGTCGGTGGGCAGGTGGACACAGTGGCTGATCAGCCAGTTGTCCTCGGTGAGCCCGGCAAGGCGTTGCGGGGCATCGATGTCCCCTATCCCCTCGCACACGTGAATGTGAACACCAACGCCGAGATCCTTGGCCAGGCCCGCGGCCGCTTCCAGGGACTCATCGGTGCAGGTGAAGGCAGCATGGATGCCGACGAGGGCTTTGCCCCCGCTCTTGATGAACTGCTCGTTCTCGGCAAGCCCCCGCTTGGCTCCGTCGGCTCCGTGCCGGTCGGTGATGCCGTATGCGCCGAGCACGCGAACGCCGACTTCCTCACAGGCATCGGCGATCACCTGGAGCGACCCTTCGATGGCGTTCGGTGTCTCGTTGTGATCAACGATCGCCGTCGTCCCCGACTCGAGCGCCTCGAGGGCGCCCAGGCGCGCCGACGCGTAGAGCATGTCGAGATCGAGAGCTGCGTCGAGACGCCACCAGATCTGCTCGAGGATTTCCTGGAAGTTAGTGGCGACTTTGGGTGGTGGGGGCATGCCGCGCGCCAGCTCGGAGTAGAGGTGGTGATGGGCACAAACGAGGCCTGGGGTCGTGGTGGTCACTTCGCTACCTCCAGAGGCTGATGGATATTGAACGGCACCTGGGTGCGTCGCTTGCCGTCGACTTCGAAGAAAGCTCCGGCAACCGCGCCGGCGGTCGGTACCAAACCTATCTCGCCGACGCCCTTGACGCCGTAGGGAGCGCGCGGCTGGGGCACCTCGACGAGGATCGTCTCGACTTCCGGCATGTCCTTGGCGCGGAGGATCCCGAGGCTGCGCAGTGTCCAGTTGGTCGGGCGGGCGTTCTCATCGGTCGGGAACTCCTCGGTCAGGGCATACCCGAGACCCATGTGGACGGCGCCTTCGATCTGACCCTCGGCCAGCATCGGGTTCACCGCCCGGCCCACGTCGTGAGCAGCAACGACCTTCTCGATCGCACCCGTCTCTTTGTCGGCGATGACCAGTTGGCAGGCGTAGCCGAAGGCGGAATGGAGAATCGGGTTCTCGACCTCGTCCTCGAGGGCATTGGTCCAGTCCACCCGGTACTCGCCGTAGTAGTCGACACCCGGCTTCTGATCGTTCTCGTTGGCGACACGGCATGCGTCGGCGACTCCGCCTGCGGCCATCAGTGTCCCCCGCGACCCGGTGGTTTGGCCCGCCCCCAACTCGCGGCTGGTATCGACGATCACCTTGATTCGGTCCGCGTCGATGCGGAGCTCCTCTGCTGCCACCTGGAGAGCAACCGTGTGGACCCCCTGTCCCATCTCGGTCCAGCAATGACGCACCTCTACGGTGCCGTCCTCTTCAAACCTCACTACCGCCCGTGAGATCTCGAGGAAGCCGTTGCCGAGACCGGAGTTCTTGAGGGCAAGGCCGAGACCTACCGCCTTGCCCTCTGCACGCGCCTGGTCAAACGCGGGCTTCACCGCGTCGAGACACTCCTTGGCCCCTCTGCATCCGTCGTCCATGATCTGGCCGGGACCCCAGACGACGCCGGGGTTGATGACATTGCGATCCCTCATCTCCCAGCCATCGAGGCCCGCCGCATCGGCGAGCCGGTCGATGACGCCCTCCATTGCGAACTGGGCTTGATTGGCGCCAAATCCGCGGAAGGCTCCGCACACGGGATTGTTGGTGCGGACGGCGATCGCCTCGACATCAACGGAGCCCACGACGTATGGGCCGGTCATGTGGCCTGCGGCGCGTTCCAACACCTTCATTCCCACCGAGGCATAGGGGCCGGAATCACCAATCATCCGCGATCGGAGCGCGGTCAGCTTGCCGTCGGCATCACAGCCGGCCCAGACCTCGATCTCGATGGGGTGCCGCTTGGCGTGGATACGGAATGACTCCTCACGGGAGAGGGTGCATTTGACGGGGCGTTGCAGCAGATGTGCGGCGAGAGCCGTCTGACCCTGATTCGCCATGTCCTCCTTGCCGCCGAAAGCACCACCGTTCGATACGAGCTCGACGGTCACCGTGCTCGGGTCGACGTTGAGCAGAGACGCAATCTGATTGCGATCGTCCCAAACCCCCTGGCCGCCTGAGTAGACCATGAGCTTGCCATCGCCCTCGGGCACGGCAAGAGTCGACTCCGGCTCGAGGAAGGCGTGTTCGACACGCTGCGTCTTGAAGACCTCGTGGATGGTGTGCGCGGAGCTCGCCAGCGCTTCGTCGACGTCACCCCGCTGGTATTTGGATACCGACAGCACGTTGCCGTCGAGACCCCACACCGCATCCTCGTCGGAGGCCAGCGCCGTCTTGGCGTCGGCAAATGGCGGCAGCACGTCGTAGTCGACCACGATGAGCTCGGCGGCCGCTCTTGCCTGTGCTTTCGTTTCGGCAACGACGATGGCAAGCACGTCGCCGTAGTAGGACGTCCGGCCGCCCTCGGGGATGAATACGGGCCAATCGGTGTGGATGATGCCCACCCGGAGCTCCCCTGGCACGTCGGCGCCGGTGAAGACGGCGACAACACCTGCGGCGGCTTCGGCTGCGCTCGTATCGATGCGGATGATGTCGGCGCGGGCATGGTCGGCCAGGTGTAGCGCACCGTGCAACATCCCCTCCGGCTGGAGGTCATCGATGTAGCCGCGGTCGCCCAGGGCCAGATCGAAGGCTTCGTACTTGGCGCCGTTGTCGCCGATCTTCTGTGGCGTCTCCGGCTCCGGGATCTCCCCGGCGGCAAGCAGGTCGATGGCGTCGAGAATCTTCGTGTAGCCGGTGCAGCGACAGAGGTGTGCGCCGAGACGCCCAACGGCGACCTGCGACGACATCCCTGCAGCCCCCTTCTGGTCGAAGAGTGACTTGGTGCGGACGAGAATGCCGGGGGTGCAGAACCCGCACTGGAGTGCGCCGGTGACGGAGAACGCTTTGGCGAGGTTGTCGCGCTCGTCCTCGGCAAAACCCTCGAGAGTGGTGACCGCTTTCCCGGCTGCCTTCTCCATCGAGACGAGACAACTCTGGATTGCCTTGCCGTCGAGAAGCACTGTGCAGGCGCCGCATTGACCCGACGGGGAACATCCGTCTTTCGGCGAGGTCACGCCCAATTCCTCACGCAGTGCGCTCAGCAGATGGGGGTGGTCGCTGTGAACCTGGACATCACGCCCGTTGACGGAGAAAGACGTGGTATCAGACATCGCACCTCCTCCTCAATACAACCATTTCGATCATCTTAGAGGCTTTACTTTTTGTCAAATCCCTCGTTGCGCCGTTCCGTTTTGTCTGCAGCATCTGTACTGTTGTCTGCTCAGCCGATCTTGGGGGTAATCCATGCGTAGATTCGCATCTCTGGTGCTTGTGCTCGCCCTTTTCGTTACAGCCTGCGGAGACGACGGTAGCGAGGCCGATGCACCGGCTACCACTGCTGCCGTCGACAGTGCGGCGGAAACGACCGAGGCCGCCTCCGCCGAGACCACCGGCGCTCCGGCGACCACCGCCGCCCCTGAGACGACTTCGGCTCCGGCTACCACCGCCGCCCCGGCCGGCGACGGCAACGCTCTCCTCGCCGCCATCGCACAGAGCGAGGGCGCCACGTCGGGCCGCATGGAAGGCGCCTTCGTGATGACCGGCGCCGAGGGTATGCCGGCCGGCACCGAATTCAGGATCGGCTTCAGCGGGGAATTCGCCGAGAACGGCGACAGCTCGTTCATCATGGATCTCTCTGAGGCGGCCAACATGGCGCCGGGCGGTGAGGAGATACCTGCGGAGTTTGCCGACCTCTTTGGCGAGATGGAGGTGCGCACAGTGGGTGATACCGCCTATCTCCGGTTCGGGATGTTTGCCATGTTGGGCGTGGAGACAGAGTGGGTGAGCATGCCCGCTTCCGACGCCGACGACACCGCAGCATCGTTTGGGGCCAATCCGGTCAACCCTGCCGACATCATGTCTTCGTTCGGGCCGGGAACCAACGAGATTCAGGATCTGGGGCGGGAGACAATCCGCGGGGTCGATACCACCCACTACCAGGTGATCGTCGACATCGAGGCGATGATGGCGGCAGCCGATGAGGAGGAGCTCGAAGAGCTCGAGGGAATCGGCGCCAGCTTCCCGACCGGGACGATGCCCGTCGATTTCTGGGTTGGAGATGACGGCAACGTTTACAGATTCGCCCTGAGCTTCGACGGCACCATCGATCCGGAATCTCCGTTCGAGCAAATGGAGATGGTCTGGGAGATGTTCGACTACGGCGCACCCATCAGCGTCACTGCTCCACCGGAGGAAGACGTCACCGATGGAGCCGCCTTCGCCGGGGTCTTCACCGGCTGAAGTCGAGGCCACCTGGTAGCTCCGCCGTCGCAACGTTTAGAGTGGCGGCGGCGGAGAGGAGTGCCGTGTCTTCCGTTTGCAGCGCTGAGTTCCTCGTAGAGCCCTTCGAGGAGGGCCATCCCGGACCCCATGTCGTCGCCGCCGTCGATGCCGTGCGAGCCCTCGGCTTCGATCCGGTGATTGGCCCATTCGGTACGACGATCGAAGGTGAATCCCACCTGGTGATGGAGGCGGTCAAGCAGCTGCTCGACGCGGCGACCGAGGCTGGTGCGTCGCGAGTGTCGATCCAGGTGAACGCCTGTGAATGAAGGCAAAGAGCTGTTCGCCGCCATGGAACCGTTGCTCGATGCCATCGGCGGGGATCCGGTCGGAGCGGACGAGATCCAGGCTGGCGACATCCCCATCGAATGGGAGGGGGAGGTCATCGGCGCGATTCGCCTACCACCGCTCTCCCACGCACTGGAGTTACTCGTATCGAGGATCGAGAGCGAGCTCGGCGCAACTCTGGCCGACCTCGACCGGGTCGGCAAACAGCGAGCGGTGCGGATGCTCGATGAACAGGGCGCCTTCCTCCTCCGCAAGTCGATCGAGTACGTAGCCGACGCAATGGGCGTCTCCCGAATCACCATCTACAACTATCTGAACGCGATCAAGGAATGAGGGGGGCCGAAAGTCCCTATCTGCACCAACCAAGTTGACATTTTGTAAAACAGGTAGCAGCCTACGGAAACGCGCCACAGCGCACACGACTGCTCTCTCTGGGAGGAACAGCGAGTGACGATCGAGGATGTACGCCGGAGACGCCTACTGGCCTACAGCGTCCCCATCCTGGCCGTACTAGGAGCCTTGGCCATCGGCGCAATCATGCTCATCGCCCTCGACGCAGACGTGGTCAAGGGCTTCTCCCGTCTCTTCAGCGGCGCATTCGGCTCCACCGATGCGTTGATCGAGACGGCGCTCAAGGCCACTCCCCTTCTCTTTGTCGGAGTCGGCATCACGATCGCATTCCGCGCCAACGTCATCAACATCGGCGGCGAGGGCCAGATGGTCGCCGGCGGTCTGCTTTCCACCATCGTTGCGCTCAACTCCCCCGACATGGGCCCGTTCATCATGATCCCGCTCGTGCTGCTGGCGGGCTTGGCCGGCGGTGCGATCTGGGGGGCAATCCCCGGTGCGCTCAAGGCGTACTACGGAGTGAACGAGATCCTGAGCACGATCATGCTCAACGTCGTCGCAGTCCAGCTCATGAACTACTTGCTGCGCGGCCCCCTCATCGACCCGCTCGAGATCGAACGCGGAACCCGGATCCCGCAGACCGAGCGTCTCGTCGAAAGCGCCGATCTGCCCCTTCTCTTCGGGTCGGGTCGTCTCCACATCGGCCCCCTCATCGCTGTACTCGCTGCCATCGTGGCCTACATCATCTTGTGGCGCACGCCGCTGGGATACCGCGTGCGTGCGGTCGGCCAGAACGTCGACGCCTCTCGCTACGCAGGCATTCCGGTGAAGCGGACCATCGTTCTTGCCTTGACCATGAGCGGGGCGCTGTGCGGTCTCGCCGGTGCAGTGCTGGTGTTCGGCAGCGAGGGACACCGGATGGTGACCGACGGGTCCACGGCTGGCTTCACCGGCAGCGCCGGGTTCAACGGCATCGTCGCAGCTCTCTTCGGCGGTCTCCACCCGCTGTGGACGATCCCGGCATCCTTCCTGTTCGGAGGCCTCCTCGTGGGCGGGCTCGCCCTACAGCGCGCCGTTCAGGTGCCATCGGCCCTGATCCTCGCGCTCAACGGGCTGGTCGTGATCTTCGTGGTCTCCGCCGATCGGTTCCGCAGGCGGCTGCTGGAACGCCCGCCGGTCGTGATCGAAGAGAACGACGACAACAACCGCAACGAAGTCGCCACCGCAGCGGTTGCCGCGGCAGAGCCAACATCCGGAGACCACCCGGAAGGGGGTGACTCATGAGCGAGCTGTTCACCCAGGCCGCCATCGTCGCCGTCGTTGCCGGCGGCATCCGACTGGCGGTGCCCCTGCTGGTTGCCTCACTCGGAGAGACTTTCGGGCAGAGGTCCGGAGTGCTCAATCTCGGTGTCGACGGGATCATGCTCCTCGGCGCCTTTGGTGGCTACTACGCCGTGTTGCAGTCGGGAAGCCCCTGGCTCGGACTGCTGGTCGGGATCGGGATTGGCTTCATCATGGGTCTCGTGTCGGCCCTGATGGCGGTCACCCTCAAGGCCGAGCAGGGCATCAGCGGCATCGGTGTGTACCTGTTCGGGCTCGGCTTCAGCGATCTCCTCTTCCAGAAGTGGGTGGGCACGCCCCGTCCCATCCCCAAGTTCCCCAAACTCGACATCCCAGGACTTAGCGACATCCCCTGGCTCGGCGAGATGTTCTTCCAACACTCCGTAGTCATCTACCTGGCGTTTGCGGCGATCCCGTTGAGTATGTGGATCATCAACAAGACGACCTTTGGCATGAACATTCGTGCGGTTGGGGAGAATCCGGAGGCGGCCGACAGCCTCGGGGTGAGCGTCTCTCGGGTGCGCTGGTCGACCGTAACCATCGGCGGTACCCTCGCCGGTATTGCCGGGGCCATCCTTGCCATCGATCTGGGCATCTTCCAGCAGAACATCACCAACGCCCAGGGCTTCATCGCTATCGCCCTCGTTTACTTCGGGGCGTGGCGGCCGCTGGGGATCATGCTGGGCGCGCTCTTGTACGGCTTGGTGAATGCGCTGGTGCTCCAGATGAAGGTTCTAGAGATCATCCCCCCCGATTGGTCGGACATTGCGGCGATGACACCGGCAATCATCACGATTCTCGCTCTAGTGGTCGTGGCAACCCGGTTCAGCCCGCCGAGCGCCCTCACCAAGCCCTTTACCCGTGGAGCATGAAACAAACGAAGGAGGAAGAGAAGTGAGAAAGACTTTCATCTGGGTGGCGCTCTTCGCCGCCTTCGCCCTCATCGCGGCCGCCTGCGGCGGCGACGACGAGGTTGATGTCAGCGACTTCCGGGTCGCCATCGTTGCCCCGTCGGCCTCGAACGACCTGGCGTTCACTCAATCGATCGTTGATGCCGTCGACGCATTGGGAATCGACCCGGCAGTCACGGACGGCACGTTCGTCGTCGAAGACGCCGCTGCAGCAATCCGTGGCTACGCGGAGGAAGGCTACGACCTGGTCATCGCCCACGGATCGCAGTACGGAGGTTCGCTCGTCGAGATCGCACCGGATTTCCCGGAAGTGTCGTTCGCCTGGGGAACTGCGGCGGACACGTTCGGGCTCGACAACGTCTACTCGTACGAGGCAGCCTCGGATGAGGGTGGCTACGTGATGGGCGTCATGGCCGCCGAACTCACCGAGACCGGCAACATCGGCGTCGTCGGCCCGATCGAGGTTGGAGACGCCAAGCTCTACGTCGACGGGTTCCTCAACGGGGCCCGGTCGGGTGGTGCCAACGCCACCGCCGCCTACACCGGATCGTTCTCCGACGTCGCTGCGGCCTCCGAGACCGCACAGGCGTTTGCATCGCAGGATGTGGACGTGCTCAGCGGAACAGCGCAGATGGTGGTCGGTGCAGTTGGTGTCGCCAACGACGTAGGCATCCTCTGGTTCGGAACACAGGCCAATCAGACTGAGCTGGCCCCGGACATCGTTGTGGCGTCGCAGGTGTACCACTGGGAGGTCATCCTCGAGGACATCATCCAGAACGTCCAGGACGGGCAACTCGGCGGCGAGGTTTATGTGATCACGCTCGAGAACGAGGGTCTGGTCATCGAGTACAACGAGGACTTCGATCTATCGGACGACATCAAGGACAAGGCTGAGGAAGCCATCGAGGGCATCAAGGACGGTTCGATCTCAACCGGCTGATCGAGAGATGATTGTGGGTGGGGGTCTGCGGACTCCCACCCACACAAGAAGGAAAGGGTCGGACAGGTGACTACAGGAACCCCGATGCTCGAGATGAAGGGCATCACCAAGCGGTTCCCAGGCGTGCTCGCTAGCGACGACGTCAGCTTCGACGTGTATCCCGGCGAGGTGCACACGTTGCTGGGTGAGAACGGCGCGGGCAAGAGCACGCTGATGAAGATCCTCTACGGCCTGTATGAAGCCGACGAAGGCGAGGTGCTGCTCAACGGCGAGCCGCTCGACATCCACGAGCCCACCGACGCCATCGAGCACGGGATCGGGATGATCCACCAGCACTTCATGCTCGTGCCCACCCTGACCGTGGCCGAGAATGTGGCCCTCGGTCTCCGGTCGAGCAAGGGTGTTCGCACCGACCTCGATGTGGTTTCAGCCCGCATCCTCGAGTTGTCGGAGATCTACGGCCTCAAAGTGGATCCGAACGCGTTCATCTGGCAAATGGCCGTCGGTGAGCAGCAACGAGTGGAGATCATCAAGGCGCTCTACCGTGATGCCCAGTTGCTGATCCTCGACGAGCCCACCGCCGTTCTCACCCCGCAGGAAGTCGATCAGCTCTTCGTCACGCTGCGCCAGCTTCGTGATGACGGGCGGGGACTCATCTTCATCTCGCACAAGCTGCACGAAGTCCTGGCGCTGAGCACACGGATCACCGTGCTCCGCCACGGCCGGGTGACGGGAAGTGTCAGTGCCGAGGGTGCGACCCGGGAAAGCCTGGCGCAGATGATGGTGGGCCGGGCGGTGAAGCTCGCACCCGACAAGACCGAAGCACACCCGACCGACGTCAAGCTCGCAATCAAGGACCTGCGCGTTCTGCGAGACCGTGGCGAAGAAGGAGTGCGGGGCGTCGATCTCGAGGTTCGCGCCGGCGAGATCGTGGGCGTCGCCGGGGTGTCCGGCAACGGGCAGATGCTTCTCGCCGAGGCCATCGCCGGTCTGCGCACGCCGAGCGAAGGTTCGATCAGGATCGCGGGCACCGAGGTCGTCGGGATGAACCCGAAGGAGGTACGCGGCACCGGGCTGTCGTACGTTCCCGAAAAGCGGATGAAAGACGGCGCCATCAGCGAGTTCACGGTGTCGGAGAACCTGCTCCTCATCGACCACAACGAGTCGGAGTACCTCAACCATGGGTTGTACGACTTTGGCACGATCAACGAGCACTGCCAGCAACTCGTCGAGGAATACACGGTGAAGACACCGACCTTGGACACGCCGGCGCGCAACCTGTCGGGCGGAAACATCCAGAAGATGATCATCGCCAGAGAGCTCTCGGGGACCCCGGAGGTTCTCGTTGCAGCGCAGCCCACCCGCGGTGTCGACATTGGTGCAGCCGAGTACATCCACAAGCGCCTCATCGAGCAGCGCGACGAGAGCACGGCGATCCTCATGATCTCGGAGGACCTCGACGAGGTGTTCGGAGTATCAGATCGGGTCGCGGTCATGTACGAAGGCGAGATCATGGGGATCGTGGACCCGAAGACGGCCACGCGCGAAGAGGTCGGTCTCATGATGGCCGGCGTTGGCCGAGAGCAGACCGGCGGCTGAGTCCGCCCTCCTCCGGCCGATGCGACGTTTCCCCGGACCGGCACTGATCGGGCTCGCCACCGTTCTCTGGGGCACAACCGGGACCACGCAGGAACTCGCCCCTGAGGCGGCCACTCCGCCCGCAATCGCAGCCCTGCGCTTGCTCGTCGCCGCCATCGTCCTGCTGATGGTCGCCGCCGGGGGAGGCCATCTCGGCGGCCTGCGCGGGATGCGTCGTCCCGCCACTCTCCTCGCTGCGCTCGGGGTTGCGGTCTATCAGCCATTCTTCTTCCTCGCCGTCGATCGCAGCGGCGTCGTCCTGGGCACGATCGTTGCGATCGGTAGCGCACCGGTATTCGCCGGACTGCTCGCATGGATTTACGACCGCACGCCCCCCACCCGTCTCTGGGTTGGTGCGACCGTTGTCGCCATCGCTGGGGTCGCTCTGCTGGTCGCGGCGGGCCAGGAAGTGGGCAGCAGCGCCGCCGGGGTTGGCTTTGCGCTCGGGGCCGGCGCCGCCTACGCAACGTATGTGATCGCGGCCCGGCAGTTCTCCCGCGCCGGCAACGTGCTCGGCTCCACAGCGTTCATCTTCGCTCTCGCCGCCGTGATGCTGCTGCCGCTTCTCGCCGGCCAGGATCTGAGCTGGACCGTCACTCCAGGTGGCTTGATCGCAGTGCTCCACCTCGGTGTCCTGGCAACGGCCGTTGCCTATCTTCTCTTCGCCACCGGTCTCGAGACGACACGATCCACAACCGCCACGACTCTCACGCTGGGCGAGCCGATGACGGCTGCCCTGCTCGGCGTCGTGGCCGTCGGCGAGCGGCCACCCGCACTTGGCTGGTTTGGCTTCCTGCTGGTGTTGATCGCCCTGACCGCAGTCGCATCCGAAGGTCGCTCGAACCGATTCTTTGGACCACGGAGGCGCTCACTCTGACTACCGTTGCCCCCATGAAGTCTCACTTCGTCGATGTCGACGGCTCGGTCCACTACCAGGAGGTAGGCGAGGACGGGCCGGTGCTGATTCTCGTGCACGGCATCGGTGCCTCGTATCTCTCGTGGTATCCCGTCGTGGAGATGCTGGGTGAGCACCACCGGGTCCTGGCCATCGACCTGATCGGCCACGGGTTCACGCCACCACACGGGCGCAAAGCGACGGTGCGCAGCAACGCGGAACTTCTCGCCGACTTTGCCGACGTGATGAGCGAGCATCAGGTGATCCTCGTCGGCAACTCGATGGGCGGGTTGGTGTCGTTGCTGACCGCCGTCACCCGACCCGAGTTGGTCGCCGGCCTGATCCTGGTCAACCCTGCGCTGCCGATCGTGTCGGTGAAGTCACTGTCCCGGGAGAAACAGCGATTGGCGCTGCCACTGTTGCCGTTGCTGGGCAACAGCGCCGCCCGGTACTACTACCACGAGCGCACGGCCGAGCAGGAGGTCGACGAGACCTTCCGGCTCGTCCTGAGTGATGGCGCCACCGTCCATCCACTGCATAGAGCCGCAGCCGTCGAAATGGCGCGAGCCAGACGCGAAATGGAGTGGAGCATTCCCTCCTTCACGGACTCGGCACGCTCCATCGCCGTGGAGTTGGCCTCAGCACGGCGCTTCCGCAGGATCATCCATCAGGTGAGCCAACCGACCCTGCTGATCCACGGCAGCGACGACCGGTTGGTGCACCCGACCTCGGCGGAGTGGGCTGCCAACGAGCGCCCCGACTGGGAGTACCTGATGATCGAGAAGATGGGCCACACACCGCAGGTCGAGGACCCGGAGATGTTCACCTCGCTGGTCACCAATTGGGTCCACGACAACGTGCTAGAGGTGCACTGAAGAACCCCTTCTCGTTCTTGCGGATCTCA
>JASJBC010000099.1 GCA_030066715.1 Acidimicrobiia bacterium | reverse complement strand
AAGCTCAAGCGCGAGCAGGCCGCGGCCTACTTCATGCTTGGCGAGACCAAGGGCACGTCGGCCGGCGGTGTCGAAGAGGCCGGCAAGAACTTGCGGGTACCCGGTACCAACCCGTTCTTCTTCAACAACGACGCCATGCAGGGCAATCGTCTGCTGGAGCTGTTGGACACAATGCCCGACCTAGAGGTCTATCTCATGAATACCGGCCGGGTTGGCGGTACCGATGGTGACGAGCGGTCCAAGAAGGTGAAGATTCGCCATAGCTCGGCGGTTGTCGAAGGCATCGTCTCCGGCACGATCGAGTGGGAAGAGGATCCCGACTTCGGCTACTACGTGGCGACGAACCTGCCCGACTTCCCCGACTTCGAGCTCCTGCGCCCGTACACCTTGTACGAGCGGCAAGGCCGCCTCGACGAGTACGCCATGATCGTGGAGAAACTGAAGGAGGAGCGGACGGAATACCTCCGCTCCTACCCGGGTCTCGACGAGAGCATCGTCAACGCGATCTAGCGCCCTCTCCGTTCTTGCGTAACTGGCGGCCAGTATGTGCCGCCAGTTACGCAAGAAGCGATTCACCCCCCTTGAGAACCATTTCGGGCTACACAAAGAAACTAGTGAAACGCGCAAGAGGTTGGCCGACAGCCTCGGTATGAAAGAGAGAACACCACAAACCCAGCGGATAGACGAGAAATCCTTCTCGGTCGTTCGCAAGGGCTATGACCCCCGGGAGGTGAAGACTTACCTCGAGGATCTGGAGCACGCATTCCAGGATATTGAGGGTCACGCCCGGCGGACGTCACAGAGAGTGGTTGAACTCGAACGAGATCTCAACGCAGCACGCGCTACCGAGAACGCTTCCCTCGATAACGCGATGATGGCGGTCTTCGATGTGAAGGACCGCATGCTGGACAGGGCCGAGCGTCGCGCCCAGGAGATCACAGACGAGGCCGGCAAGACCGCAACGACGCTTCTTGCCGAGGTTGAGGCAGCACGCGGCCGCGAGCCGAAGCTCGAAGCCGACATCAGCAATCTGGAGCATGAGCTGGTGCTGGCCCGGGCTGACGGCGAGCGGCTGCGGACGCAGCTCAACGATGCCCACACCGTCATCGACAGGCTCGAATCGACCGCCACGGTCGATATCACCAGCCTGCAGGCTCAGCTCACGCATGAGCAGGAGCAGAACGAGCAACTGCGCACTGCCGCCCGTGAGGCCGACTTCATGCGGCGTGACTACGAGCAGAAGCTGGCCGAGGCCCAGCAAGCCGCCATGCACGCCAGGGCCGAGCTCGAAGAGATGAAGGCGGCGCTGAACGCCCAGGTCGGCGAAGAGCAGGACGAAGTCACCGGCACCGTCGTCTACGAGCGCAGCTCAGCCGTCGACGATTACGACTTTGTCGTCGGGGCCGAAGAAGAGCAACTCCGCCAGGCGATCTGAGCCGTTTCCGGCCAAGCTGTCTTCCACTATCAAGGCGCTGTCTGATCTGCCGATAGCTAGTGGGTGAGCGAAGAACGCAGCCATTTCGCCCAGCGCATCGACGAGCGCAAATTCTCGACGAGCCGCAGGGGATACGACAGGCGCGAGGTCAAAGACTATCTCGAAGACCTCGAGCAGGCCTTCCGCGAGCTGGAAGGACATGCGCGACGCACCGCCCAGCGAGTCGGCGATCTGGAACGCGATCTCACCAAGGCCCGAGCGACCGAGCGTGTTTCCGTGGACAACGCGATGATGGCGGTCTTCGATGCCAAGGATCGGATCCTCGAGCGAGCGCGGCGCAAGGCCGACGAGATCGAGGAGGAAGCCCACGCCGAGGCCGGCCGGATCAAGGCGGCTGCACTGACTTCCACCGGTGTTCCCGCGGGCGAACTCGATGCGGCGCGAGCCCAAGCAGACGAGATCATTGCCGCCGCCCGCCGTGAGGCGGATCGGCTCCGGGAAGCGGCTACCGAGGAGGCGACAGAGGATCTCGAGGCCGAGCTGGCCGCAACTGCGGCGCAGCTGCGCAGGGCCCACACTGACACCGCATCCGCACGCGAAGAGCTCGATGCAGCACGCAAGCGCATCGTCGAGTTGGAGAGCGGTCGGGACGACGGGCCTTCCTCCGATCTGGAGCAGCGATTCGCCGAGCTGGAGACTCATCTGAGCGCAGCACGTAGTGACACCGAGCGCCTCGAGGGTGAGCTTGCGACGCGCGATCGAGAGGTGGCGGCATTGCAGGAGGCGGTAGCGGCCGCCGATCAGGCACTCGCACAAAGCAAGGACTATGTCGCCGATACGGAGGCGGAGCTGGAACAGAAGGGACGCACGATCGCCGAGCTCGAGAAGGAGCTGACCAGCGAGCGCGCCGATTTGGAGACGGCCCGCGCCGAGCTGGAGAAGGCGGCAGCAGCACCCAACGTTGCGGATCCTGGGGCGCGATTCACCGCATTCGCAGCCGCACTCGTTCAGGCCGAGAACCACGAGTCTCAGTCGCAACTCATTTCCGAGCTCACGAGGGCCAGCGACGTACTGGGGTCAGATCCGACCCAAGTGGGCGAGCTCGAAGCGGCAGTCGTGGCTGCCGAGAAGCAGATTGCCGACGCTGAGACGACCATCGCCGATCTCGAGACACAGCTCGCCGCCCGGCCGGAACCCGAAGCATCCGACGATGAGGAAGCGGATGCGATCATCGCTGCGGCCCGCGAAGAGGCCGAAGCGATCAAGGCAGAAGCCGAGGAAGAAGCCGAACAGCGAGCGGCGAAGGTGATCGGCAAGGCCCGTGAAGAGGCGGAGCAGGTGAGGGAGACCGTCGCCACTCTGACCGCGCAGGCCGAGGACGCACGTTCGGCCGCACTGCGATCCAAACTCGAGGCCGAGGATCTTGCGGAGGCCCAACGTTCCATGAGCCAGGCCCGCGATGACATCGTGGCCGCTGCGCAGGCTCGCGCCGACGAGCTGGAGGAGGAGGCCAAGAGGGCCGCCGCGAGCCTCCGTGAGCAGGCAGAGGAAGCGCTCCGCTCAGCGCAGGACGAGGCCGAGCAGGCGCAGCAAGCCGCAGCCGAGGAGGTACGGTTGCTGCTCGCCGATGCTGAGGCACGCGCCGAGGAGATCCTGGCGGAGGCCCAGACGGAATCGGCCGGAGCTACCGAGGAGGATCTCGACGCCATGATGGCGCAGGCCCAGCTCGAAGTGGCCGTGTCGGAGGAGCTCCGCCACCAGCGTGCTCAACTCGATCTCCGCGAGCAGGAACTGGCCGAGCGGGAAAGTGCGCTCATCGCCAAGCAGGCCGAGGCTGCCAAGCTGATCGCCAGCACGCGATCCGCACCGGCGCCCGCCGAGCCGTCACTCCCGGAGCAAGAGATTGTGGCCGAAGCGGACGAAGCCGACGTCCGTCCGGAGTCCGAGGACGAGGGCGACGATGACCCGGCCGAGCGGCTCAGCACACTGCTCGAGCAGGTGGCACCGGCATCCAGCGGCACCCTGGATATGGACACCGTGGATCTCGAGCAGATCGGCGGCGACGAGAACGGCGAGCCACAACCGCGCATGGCCTGGCCAACCCCGATGCAGGCAGACGACTCCGATACCGAAACCGAAGAGGACGACGAGGATGGGAAGCCTCGTGAGAGCCGGTATCGCAGCCGCTCGGCGCAGCTTCCGCAACTCGGCAACCAGGCCAAGTCGAACATGACGACCATGGCAAACCTCCGCAAGAAGAGCAGCCGCGACGGCTGAGGTCGCACCGGGACGGCTCACCTATGATCGAAACGTGATTCTCGTAACACGCCGTCCACCGGGATCTGCGCTCGAATTGCTCCGCGAGCAGGATCGGGTTGCGGTTTGGGAGGGCGACGGCGCCATGCCCCGGACCGAGATGATGGAACGCATCGCTGCGGCGGAGGCGCTCTATTGCATGCTCACAGATCAGATCGACCGTGAACTGCTCGATGCTGCTCCTCGCCTCTCTGTGATCTCGACCATGGCCGTCGGCGTCGACAACATCGACCTGGTTGCGTGCACAGAACGTGGCATTCCGGTCGGTCACACGCCGGGTGTCCTGACAGAAGCCACTGCGGACATGGCGTTCGGGCTGCTGCTGGCGGCTGCCCGCAGGATCGGTGAGGGGATTGAGCACGTTCGCCGGGACCGCTGGGGAGAATGGCAGCCGGATCTGCTCCTCGGTTCCGACGTGCACTCCTCGGTGATCGGAATCGTGGGACTGGGCCGGATCGGGGCCGCGGTGGCCCGGAGGGCGCACGGCTTTGGCATGTCGATCGTCTACGCAGGGCCGAACCCGAAGCCCGACATCGAGGCCGAACTCGGTGCGGTGCGGCGCGATCTCTCCGGGCTGTTGGCCGCAGCGGACCATGTTGTGATCACGGCCCCACTCAACCCTGAGACCTACCACCTGATCAACGAGCGCACTCTCCGTCTCATGAAGCCCAACGCAACTCTCGTCAATATCGCCAGAGGACCGCTCGTGGACACGGACGCCCTAGTGGACGCGCTGCGGTCCGGACGCATCGCGGCTGCCGGTCTCGACGTCACCGACCCCGAGCCGTTGCGGGCCGAGCATCCACTGGCACGGCTGGCCAACTGTGTGATCACGCCGCACCTGGGCAGCGCCGCGGCGGCCACCAGAGCCGCAATGGCCGAGCTGGCTGCCCGCAATCTGATCCTGGCCAGGAACGGCGAGCGGATGGAAGCCTGCGCAAATCCTCAGGTATACGCGTAAGGCGCACCGGAGGTGCGCCTTACGTCCGGAGTTTGCGAAGCAAACTCCTGCTAATTACGGAGCTTGCGAGGCAAACTCTGGCCTAGGTGGGTGTGCGTGGTGCGCCTTCAGGTTGGAGCTTGCAAGGCAAACTCCCGCCTACGTGTTGGTTGTCGGGTTGCTACAGCGTTGCGGTCAGGGCGCCGGCGAAGACTTGCCATGCCAGCACGGACTTGGCGACCAAGCTCAGGATGATGTAGGCGCGCTCGCCGTAGAGATAGTCGCTCCACTTCCCGGTCTGCCGGTACTGCAACACCATGTTGATGGCGAAGCTGTTGAAGAAGATGAACAGCGAGAAGAAGATCCCGTAGACGAACGCCGGAGGCGACTCAGCCGTGCTCGGGCTCCACAGGTAGATGGCAATGAGCACCCAGGGAACGGCGCCGGCGAAGACGCCGAACCAGTACGACATCCAGTTGGGGCGGCCCGGAGACTCGTAGTGCTCCATCAGCAAACCGAACAGGATCATCGTCGCATTCACCGCAAAGATGCCCCCGAGGGCGCCAATCGTGGAGATGCCGCTGAGCATGGCGATCAGCACCACCATCAGCGAAGAGCTAACGGCATACTCGATCCATCGGGCGTAGTTGCGGCCTCGCTCCAGGTTCCGCACGTACCACGGGTACACGCCTGGTGACGAGATCACCCAATGGGCAAGCGCAGACAGGAACACGAATGCGGCAACGCCCCAGGCGATACGGACCTCGAACAGCTCGAAGAGGCGAGGCGGCTCGATGCCGGGAGCGTTCTCGAGGAACGTGGCGGTGACCGGCAGCGCAAACTCGTTGGCCAGGATGAGGATCAACACGCCCTGAATGGCGTGGAAGAACCCCATGATGATGTTGAAGCGGCGGAGACGGGCAAACTTGGTTTCCGTGCTCACTTCTTCTGATGCTGTTGACATGACTCCCACTCTTTTTCTGGATTCTGCTCTTGTTCGGTGCCTGCCCCCGTTCCGGGTGACGGATCCCGGCGGCTCGGGCCTTGTGTATCGTCCGGTCCGGTACCCAAACCGGCCGGGACGCAATGGCGGACACCACCAGACGACGATTCGATTACATCTTCTTCGACTGCGACAGCACCCTCAGCACGATAGAGGGGATCGACGAGCTGGCCCGAATGAAGGGGAAGTTCGACGAAGTCAAGGCCATGACCGACGCCGCGATGGAAGGCGAGGTCTACCTGCAATCGGTCTACGACCGCCGTCTCGAGATGCTGGCACCTACGCACGAGGAGATCGCCAGCATCGATGGTCTGTACCGGCGCACGACCGTTCGGGACGCCGCCGGGGTGATCGGGGCGCTGCGGGCCGCCGGCAAGGAGGTCTTCATAGTCTCCGGCGGGCTGCTGGCCGCAGTCCGCCCTTTCGGCCGCTGGCTCGGCGTCCCGCATGATCACATCCGGGCCGTTGGGCTGGAATACGACCAGCTCTCCGGGGAGTGGTGGGACTACCTCCAGGATCAGTGGGATCAGCGCACAGACGTCCAATACAAGGACTCCGAAGAAACTCCGCTGGTTCAGGCCGAGGGGAAGTCGGACGTCGTCCGCGAGATGCTCGGCGATCGCTTCGGCCGCTCCATGCTGATCGGGGACGGCGTCAGCGATCTCGCCGCCCGCGATGTCGTCGATCTGTTCGTCGGCTTCACCGGTGTTGTCGCCAGGCCGCACGTGGTTGCAGAATCCGACGTGCTGATCACCGGTGATTCGCTTGCTCCCATAGTCGATATCGCGCTGACCGAGGCGGAGAAATCCACGCTTTCAGGTACCGTGTGGGAGACGGTTCTGCACGAGGCCGACACCCGCATTGCCGCGGGAGAGATGACCATACGGAAAGGCGTATCGCCATGACGTTCCGATTGCTCGTTACCGACGATTTGTCCCCGGATGCGGTTGAGCTCCTGGACGATCAAGGCGACATCGACTTCGACGTCGTCAAGGGGCTGAGTCCCGGGGAACTTGCAGAGAAGATCGTCGGGTACGACGCGCTGATCGTGCGCAGCAGCGCCAAGGCCACCGCCGAGGTCATCAATGCTGGGGACAAACTGAAGGTGATCGGTCGTGCGGGCGTCGGAGTCGACAACATCGACATCCCGGCTGCGAGCGAGAGGGGCATCGTGGTCATGAACACACCCGGTGCCAATACTGTCGCCACGGCCGAGCACACTATGGCGCTCTTGCTGGCGATGTGCCGCCACGTTCCCCAAGCGGCCGCAAGCCTCAAGGCCGGTCGTTGGGACCGCAAGCTGTACAAGGGTGTCGAGATGCGCGACAAGACCATCGGCATCGTCGGTCTCGGCCGGATCGGACGTCGCGTCGCCCGGAGGTGCCGCAGCTTCGGGATGGACGTCATCTGCTTCGACCCCTATCTCAGCGACGAGCGTGCCCATGAGATGCGTATCGAGCGGGTCACGATGGACGAGCTCCTGGAGCGCTCCGATTTCATCAGCCTGCATGCAGCACTGACGCCGAAGACTCGCGGTCTCATCGGCAAAGAAGCCATTGCCAAGATGAAGCCCGGGGTCCGCATCGTCAACGCCGCTCGCGGTGCGCTCATCGACGAGGAAGCCCTCATCGAAGCGCTGGAGGACGGCAGAGTGGCCGGGGCGGCGTTGGACGTGCTCGTCCAGGAGCCCGCCGATCCGGACAACCCTCTGCTCCACATGGACAACGTTGTCGTCACCCCCCATCTCGCCGCCAGCACCCAGGAGGCGCAGCGGCAGGTCGGGTTGCAGGTGGTCGCGCAGGTCGTTGATGCCCTGCACGACGTCGACTATCGCAACGCGGTCAACATGCCGATCGTCGATGGGCATGTGCTCAAGGAGCTGCGTCCCTATCTCAGCATGGCGGAACGCCTGGGCAGTCTGCAGACCCAATTGGCCCCCGATGCGATCACCAAGGTCGAGGTAGCCATCGAGGGCGAGATCATCGACGGTCACATCAAGCCCATCACCGTTGCGATCCTCAAGGGGCTGTTGGAGCCCGTCCCGACCGGGTCGGTCAACTACGTGAACGCTCCCCACGTTGCGATGGAGCGCGGCATCATCGTGGCGCAGACAACCGGGTTGCACACGACCGACTACCCCAACATCATTTCGTGTCGGGTCGAGTGGTCCGGGGGCAGCCGGACGATCGCGATGACCCTCTTCAGCCATGACGAGCCGAGGATCGTCGATGTCGACGGCTTCCGGGTCGACGTGATCCCGGAAGGGACCATCCTCGTGACGTGGAGCCATGACGAGCCGGGATTCATCGGCAAGGTCGGCACACTTCTCGGTGAGCTCGGAGTGAATATCGCCACCTGGCGCACCGGGCGATCCGGGCCGGGGGAGCGGGCTCTCTCGTTCGTCAGTGTCGATTCCGACGTGCCGGACGAGGTCATCGCTCAGCTGTCTCGCACTGAGCCCGTTGAGCGCATCACAAAGGTACGCCTCTAGGGGTAATCGTGAAGTCCGCCTCCCGCGCCGACATCCCCCCGTTCTATGTGATGGAGGTCATGAAGGCGGCCGCCGAGCGGGAGCGGCAGAGCGGCGATGTGCTCCATCTCGAGGTCGGGCAGCCAAGCACGCCGGCGCCACGATCAGTGCGCGCGGCGGCGGCGCGAGCGTTGGAATCCAACCGGCTGGGCTACACCGACGCAACGGGTATCCCCGAGCTGCGGGAGCTGATCGCCCGGCACTATGGGGATCGATACGACGTGGAGGTCTCTGCCGACCGGATCGTGGTGACGATGGGGGCGTCGGGCAGCTTCGTCCTCGCCTTCCTGGCGGCGTTCGACGTGGGTGATCGCGTTGCAGTGACCGAGCCCGGGTACCCGTGCTACCGAAACACTCTGGAAGCCTTCGGCGTGGAGGTGGTGCCGATCCCGGTCGGCCCCGATACCCGGTTTGTGCCCAACAGCAGCCTGCTGGCCGCGGCGGGTCCCCTCGATGGGCTGATGATCGCAAGTCCGGCGAACCCAACCGGCACGGCCCTGCGTCCGCCCGAGCTGGAGGACATTGCGGGGTACTGCAGCTCTCGCAACGTGCTTCTGATTGCCGACGAGATCTACCACGGCATCGAATACGGCGAGCGGGTGCCGACGGCACTGGCGTTCGCCCCGGATTCCGTTGTGTTGCAGAGCTTCTCGAAGTACTACTCGATGACGGGTTGGCGCCTCGGCTGGCTGGTTCTGCCCGAGCACCTGGTTCGGCCTGTAGAGCGTCTTGCCCAGAACCTGTTCATCTCTCCGCCCACGCTGTCGCAGTACGCGGCGCTGGCCGCCTTCGATGCGGCTGAGGAGCTCGACGCCAACGTCGCTCGTTATGCCACCAACCGTCGGGTCCTGCTCGATGGCCTCGGCCGGGTCGGCCTCGATCACTTCGCCTCCCCCGACGGTGCCTTCTACTTCTACATCGACGTCTCCCATCTCACCGACGACAGCCAGGAACTGTGCCGGATCTGGCTCGACGAGTTGGGCGTAGCTTGTACTCCGGGCATCGACTTCGACCCGGTGGGCGGTCACCGCTATGTGCGGCTTTCCTACTCGGAGTCGACGGCCGACATCATCGAGGCGACCGAGCGGATCGCCGGCTGGGTGGCTGTGCGAGAGATGGCGGACTGAGGCGAAGCGGTGATCTGCCGATAGATTGCGGGTCAGAGGACGAGGGAGCTGCGATGAAACGGTTGGCAAATCTGGGTCTTGCTGCGTGCTTGGTGCTCGCGGCTTGCGGCGGTGACGACGATGCTGTCGAAACCACAGCGACTACCACGGCGCCGGTCACGACTGCGGCGGTGACAACAACTGTGCCGCCCACGACGACCACCGCAGCGCCCGCCACGACTACGACGTCGACAACGACGACGACCACTTCCGAGCCCCCGCAGGTGGCGCCTCCCGACGGGTCGATGCTCATCACCAACGAGGACGGTGTGTTTGTGGTGACTCTCGACGGTGTGGCGGCGCAGGTACTCGAGGCGGACCCGGGAGTGGTTGGCGGCATGGTGGACTTCGCCATCGACGACACCCGGGCCGGGATCGTTGTCCACCCGCATCGCAACTCCTGGTTCAACGAGGGCGTTGACACCGTGGTCTACTGGGCGCCGGAAGGGGCCGGGGCGCTCCAGCAACTGCTAGTCCCTGCTGCCGATCAAATCCTCAGACTGGAGGACGTGCAGCCACAGGGTGACGGCGTGATCGTCTACTACACCAGGAGATCCGGCGAGACCCCGGAAACGGCCGAGCAAACGTTGCGTGCGTTCGACCTGGACGCCAAGACCGTCACCGAGCTCGCCGTGGTCGGCGGCTGGGAGTCCGGGACGTCTCCGATCTCGGTCGGCGGTTCCACGATCGTTCGCAACGGGTCGGGCGAGGCCTACTTCTGGATCATCTTCACCGATCTCGAGAGCAATCTGATCGACTCGCCGGCGAACCCGATCGCCGATGGTTTCGACTGCGTTCCGGACTGCTTCTACTACGGGGACCTCTCGCCGGATGGGAGCCTGGTTGCCTTCGGTCGGCTGGGACCCAACTCGGGTGGTTTCTTCACGGTGCCGCAGATCGAGGTGCGCGAGGTGGCCACCGGCGATCTGGTCATGAGTGTCACGCTGCCGGAACTCGCTGCGAGCGGCTACATCGACTCGCTCGATCTGAGCGGCACCCACGTCTTGATCAACATCGTCGAAGAAGGCTCGGTCTATCCGGTGGCGACCGTCGTCGATCTGGTGTCCGGTGGGGTCTCCGCCCAGCAGGCTGCGGTTGGCGGTGTCGCCCGCTTCCTGCGCTCGATGCCGAACCTCGACGGCGTTGTCGGCTGGCCGTAACCAGCGACATGCCGATGCGCTAGCCCATCGGCAACTCGCCCCTGGAGAGGGCGTCTACTGTCTTGGCGATGCGGTTGGCCCGGGTGGCGTCGCGCTTGGCCATCACGAGCCAGGTGAGGATCGCCTTGCGATTGCCGTTGGTCAGGTCATCAAACACGTCGCGCACCCCCCCGGCGTCGAGGGCCGCAGCGAGATCTTCGGGCACGATGCCGGCTTCGGGACCATCGAGAATGCTCCATGAGCCGTCTTCTTTGGCTCGGTCGACGGCCGCCCGCCCGGCCGGTGCGAGCAGACCGGCGGCCTCGAGGGTGGCGATCTTCTCCTTGTTGATCCGCGACCAAACGCTGCCCGGTTTGCGGACGGTGAAGTACTGGCGGTAGCGGTCGCCGTCGATCGATTGCACCTTGGAATCGATCCACCCGAAGCTCAGAGCTTGATCGACTGCCTCCGTCCAGGCGATGCTCGGTCGACCGCTGTCCTTCTTCCAGAAGACCAGCCAGACGGCGTCGGCCTTGTCGTGGTTCTCCTCGAGCCAGTTGCGGAACTCGGCCGCATCCGCCGCCTCGATCTCGGCGATGTCCTTACTCACGGTGGCGACGCTAGTGATCCCGGCGACGTTCCGTGCGGATCGCGAAAACTGGGTCTAGATCGCGAAAACCAGGCAGCCAAATGTCGTTGCGAACATGTGTTCGATGCCATATGGTCGAAGGCCTTCGCCCGGGGGACTCGATGGAGCCAATCATCGGCACGAGAACGAGCCAACGCCTTGCCGAGCTGCGTGCGACAGTCCGTAAGTATCAGCAGCGCTACGGCGAGTTGGAGGGCATGGCCGACATCACCAAAGCCAACTCGGCGCTGGCATCCCGCCAGCGGCGGTACAACCAACTGGCGGTCGAATACGAGCGAATCCGCAACAAGCTGGAGTCCATGACCTCCGAGGTGGAGAGGATCGAGTGCTGGCTCGAATTCTGCCTAGAAGACCTGATCGCACGCACCCGGGAAACCCATAGCGAGGGTTGGTCGCCGACGCCGGTCCTTGGCTATCGGCTCTGGGCAGTCGGCAATGACGCCTTGCACGGGGTGAAGATGCCTTGGTCGGGGCGCTCGCTCACCGCTACGTGCCTTTCCCGCGGTGGTGACGACGAAATCCCACACACAGACGGGCGCTGCGGCCGGTTG
>JASJBC010000098.1 GCA_030066715.1 Acidimicrobiia bacterium | reverse complement strand
CCGATGTATAGAGGCTGGGTGGCGAGCACTGTTTCCCCAACCTTGGGCAACCGCGGAGCCACAGCGACAAAATCGATTCCGACGCTTCCTACTACGAGAATTGACATGGCGAAGATGATACCGCCGCCCGTCGCCGCCGGTTCTTCTCTCCCGCGGGATGCCTCGCTCCCTTCTCTCTGGAATGGTCGGCGTGTCAAGCCGCGGTTAGGTTCATGGCGCATCGAGGAATGGAGAAGCAGTTGGTCCTGGGGCTGGCGATTGCGGCCGCCATATCGCTCGGCATAGCCGACTACCTCGCCGGGGCCACCTTGCTCCGCGACGGGCGGATGAACACTGCCCTTGTCTACACGATGGTCGGGTCGCTGTTCGGAGCTGTTCTGGTGCTCTTCACGCTGCCGCTGGCACCCCCGGAAGCCTTTACGGCGAACGACCTCCTCTGGTCGCTGACTGCGGGCGTCGCCCTTGCCGGTGCGCTGCCCCTGCTCATGGTGGGTATGGCCAGAGGACCGATCGCGGTGGTTGCCCCGGTGCTGGGGTTGGTGTCGCTGGCCGTTCCGGCCATCCTCGGGCCGTTGCTCGGCGACCAGTTGACAGGCGTCGAGACCGCCGGCCTGCTGATCGCGTTTCCGGCCGCCGGACTCGTGTCGCTGTCCGACCATCAGACTGAGTTCACGGCTCCGATTCCGCAAGCCGTGGCGATCGCGTCGGCCGCAGGAGTCCTCTTCGGCACCTCGGCTGTGTGCTTCGGCCAGACCAGCACCGCCAGCGGCATCGCCCCCGGGGTGGTTGCGCAGTGGACGACAACCGTCCTTCTGTTTGTGTTTGCCGCGGCAACACATCGACTCATCCGGCCCCGTCCTCATGCACTCCGGCTTGCCGTGGTGGTGGGGGCTCTCACCGCGCTGGCAGTCTTCCTCAGCGTGCTCGCCTATCAGCGGGGACCGGTCGCCATCGTCGCGGCCGTGATCGGATTGGCCCCCGGCCCCACGGTTGTGCTGGCCAGAATGCTGGCACACGAACGGATGAGGCCCATCCAGGGGGTCGGGTTTGCCTTGGGGGTGGTTGCCGTCGTTCTGTTCGCCATCGGCTGATCAGGTGACGGCGCCGCGCGCCTCTGGATAGCGGTTGAGCAGGTCATCGTTCATGAGCGTCGCCATCCGGTGAACGGCGGTATGCACGTCGAGGAAGCTCGTGTACAGCGGCGCCAGTCCGAGCCGGATGTTGTCGGGATCACGAAAATCCGGGACAACACGGCCTACGTCGGTCATCGCCTGGGTGATGCGCCACGCGTCATCGTGACGTAGGGAGACGTGAGAGCCTCTTCGTGCGGAGCTGCGTGGCGATGCGACCGTGAACCCCAGGGGGCCGAGCACTTCGTCGGCAAGGGCAATCAGGTAGTCGGTCAGGGCAACGGACTTGGCACGAATGGCGGGGACCCCTGCTTCGGCGACGAGTGCGACCGCAGGCTCGATCGCACTCAACGAGAGGATCGGCATGGTCCCTGTCTGGAATCGGGCGATCGAGTCCGCGGCCGCATATTCGAGATCGAAACTGAACGGCGACTCGTGCCCCCACCATCCGTGCAGCGGGTTGTCGACCTCTAGTGCCGGGTTCACATAGACAAACGCCGGTGCACCCGGGCCCCCGTTGAGGTACTTGTAGGTGCAGCCGACTGCCATGTCGGCCATACCCAGGTCCATCGGCACGACACCGACGGAGTGGCTGAGATCCCACAACACGAGGGCGCCGGCCGCACGAGCCGCCGCGGTGATCCGTGCCATGTCGTAGAGGTAGGCGCTCTTGAACGAGACATGAGACAAGCTGACGAGCGCAGTAGCGGGAGTAATCGCCTCGAGAATTGCCTCCTCGGGGCCCTCGACACCATCCGCGGACTCGATGATGGTCACTGTCGCACCGCCGGCGGCCCGACCGGCCGCGCCCAGCACGTACACATCCGTCGGGAAGTTCATGTCATCGGTGACGATCTCGCTCCGCCCCGGGCGTTCCTGCAATGCGCCCCATGCCAGTTTGAACAGCCCGACCGTCGTGGAATCCGCAGCCACGACTGAGCCGGCCGGAGCGCCGATCAGCGGGGCGATCGAGTCGCCCACCTCCCTGGCCAGGTCCCACCAACGCTCGCCCCACGATCGAATCAGCGCCCGTCCCCATTCGTGGTCGACGACGCGGCGAAGGTGGTCGACGGTTGCACTCGGGAGGCGTCCCAGCGAGTTGCCATCGAGATAGATCAGATCCGGTTCGGTGGGGGCGAAGTGGTCCCGAAATCGGGCCAGGGGATCGGCGAGGTCCGCCTGCACGGCGTCGGCGTAGCCCGCCGCGTCGGGGAACGGGCCGAGGGGGAGTGGGCCGGTCAAATCAACCAGAGCTCCCGTTGCCTGCCGTCGAGAAAGACGATCTCCTCCCCATCGAAGAGAGCGTCCTCCTCGAGCATGATCCTCACTTTCTGGTCATCCCACTCCGGCACACCGACGCCGACCGAGAGCTCTATCGAATACGCCGTGTTGGGCCAAACCGGATAGTCACCGGAACCGGTGACTCCGTCCTGCTGGTCCCAGAGACCGATCGTCGGCCCGGCGCCGTGACCGTGGAGGCCGATCGGATGGCTGTAGATCATGGGATCGAGGCCGTCACGACGTGCGGCTGCCAGAGCACGTCGCAGGAGCTCGTTGCCGGAGATCCCGGTCGCAAAGAGAGCCATGACGATGTCCTGGAGATCGTTGCCCGCCTCCATGCCTCTCGCCAGACCTAGCGGTGCTTCGGTCTCACCCTGCCGCAGCACGTAGGCGTGCTGCTGCTGATCGGTGTGCAGGCCGAGATACTCGATGCCGAAGTCGATGTGCACGAGATCTCCCCGGCGGATCACGTCGTCACCAGGATGGGAAGCGAAGTCGTCGCGGCCGGCTCCGTTTCGTCGTTGCACCGAGGCCGTTGGCTGGAACCACGTGCGGTAGCCGAGCCGGTCGACTTCCTGCCGAAGCCACCATTCCACCTCGGCCGTCGTCGTCTCGTCCGGCGTGATGACTGCCCCGGATAAGGCGCGACGCAGGATGCCGTGAGCGCGGGCACAGACATCCGGGTAGGCGGCCCGCTCCGCAGCGCTGCGCGTCTCCAGCCAGCCGATCGCCAGTGCGTCGGAGTGCACAATCCGGGAGAGGAGGCTGTCGGGGAGCACGGCCAGCAGCGCGTCGTGTTCGGTGGCGCTGAGCCCATCGGCCAGAGCGAATCGCTCCGACCTGTTGATCGCAATACGTTGCGGAGCCTTTGCGGCCAGATAGTTGGCCAGGCACGTCCACTGATCGGGTTCCTGATCAGGGTCCCAGACGCCGGGAAAGGCAGTGCCGACGTCGTAACGGGCGACAGCGGCGCGCTCCCGGCCGAAATCGGTGAACACCAAGATGGTGCGTCGCCGAGCCGTTATCCAGGTCGCCGGCAACATGGTCTTCACTACCGGGTCCTCGTTGTACTCGCGGGCAATCAACACCCAGCAGTCGATTCCCTCCCGCTCCATGATTGCCGGCAGCACCGTGTCGACGCGCTCCAATAGCCACTCATCATGCAGCTTGCCTTGTCGGCGCAGCGACAGCACGTCACTCACGTGGAAGCATCTCCTTTGGCATCCGGCAGGGCGTAGGCTCCCGAGGCAAACGCAATGAGCCGCTCGGGGTCTCCGTCCTCTTCCCAGACCCGGATCTCACCGTGAGCCAGGCGCTTGCCAACCTTGGTGAGGTTGCACCGGGCCAGGAGGCTGTCTGCCATTGCCGGTCTCAGGAAGTGAATCGTCATGTCACTCGTGACCGCCATGGGTTCGAAGCCGATCTTGGTGAATACCGCAAACCACAATGCCAGGTCGGCCAGCCCAAACACGGTGGGGCCGGGCACTATTCCTCCGGGGCGAGCTTCGCTCGGGTCACAAGTCAACCGGGCAACCGCGCTGCCGTCGCCAAGCTCTACGCACGCAAAGCCCATTGCGGTGGTTGCCGGGAAGGCCGTGGCGACGAGATCGTTCACACGCTGGGGGGTCAGATCCATGCGGCGAGTATATGGCGATGCGGTCGGGCGATCAGAACGTGTTAGGAACGGGAACCTCATTAGCCTCCGCAGTATGCGCTATCGAATCTCAACGCTCCTGATCGTCTCTGCGCTGCTTGCGGCCTTATCCAGCCCGGCCGCCGGGGGCGACGAGCTCCCACCCGGGGGATCGTTCCTCGACGATGACTACAGCCAGCACCAAGGGGCGATTGAGGCAATCGCAGCCATCGGGGTCACCCGAGGCTGCAACCCACCCGTGAACAATCTGTTCTGCCCGGAGGATCCGGTCACGCGGGGCCAAATGGCGGCGTTCCTGACCCGAGCCTTGGACCTACCGGCGACCACCGAAAGCCCCTTCACCGACGCATCCGGGGTATTCGAGGATTCGATCAACCGGCTCGCCGCCGCCGGCATCACCAAAGGCTGCAACCCCCCCGACAACGACCGCTACTGCCCGGACAACAACGTGATTCGCGAGCAGATGGCCACGTTCCTGACGCGCGGTCTCGGCCTGACACCGATCGTTCCCCCGGTCCGTCCCGGGCCGCCGGTGGGGAATCCCGACGGCAATGCACCGATTCCGGCCGGGGCCGGTCTGGAGAGCGTCACATCGCCCGACATCGTCATCGGCGACGGCACTGCGGCGAGCTGCACCTCACAGGCAGTTGTCGATGCGGTGGCGCAGGGTGGGGTGATCGTGTTCGACTGCGGACCCGACGCTGTCACGATCTTCATGACCGAGCCCGCCAAGGTCTTCAACGACGCCAACCCGGACATCGTCATCGACGGCGGGGGGCTGGTGACACTGTCGGGCCGTGGCGAGAACCGGATTCTGTACATGAACACCTGTGACCCGGCCCTCGTATGGACGACGCCGCACTGCCAGAACCAGGATCATCCTCGGCTCACCGTGCAGAACATGACCTTTGTGGACGGGAACTCAAAGGGGGACGATCCAGATGGCGGGGGAGCGATCTGGGTACGCGGCGGGCGATTCAAGATCGTCAACTCGCGTTTCTTCAACAACGTCTGCGACGACACCGGGCCCGATGTGGGCGGTGCTGCCGTCCGGGTCTTCAGCCAGTATCAGGGCCTACCCGTCTATGTGGTGCAGAGCACGTTCGGCGGTGGCGAGGGCTACGGCAACGTCTGTTCTAACGGCGGCGGCTTGAGCAGCATCGGGGTTTCGTACACGGTGATCAACAGCCTGTTCTCCCACAACGATGCCATCGGCAATGGCGCCAATCCCGCCCGCGGGGGCACACCGGGCGGTGGCAGCGGTGGTGCGATCTACAACGACGGCAATACCTTCACTCTCACGATCATCGACTCTGTGATCGAGGACAACCATGCCAACGAAGGGGGCGGAGCGGTTTTCTTCGTGAGCAACGACCGGTCCGGAACTCTTCGCATCGAGGATTCCACCTTGCGGCGCAACCCGAGCGATGGCTTCGAGACACGAGGGTTCCCGGGGATCTTCTACCTCGGCAACGGCCCGATTCAAGTGATCAACTCGACGATCGAGGAGTAGCTACCCACGTTGGTCGAGCTTGGTGACGATCCGCTCAATCGAGCGTGCAACGTCATCTCTCGCACCGACCATCAGCGCCCGAGCAGCGGCGGCCGCGGCTCGCCGCTGGTGATAGAGCTCGGCAGCCTCGGTGGCGGGCAACGGTCGCCGATGGTCCCCGGACCCTGCGAGTTCTTCGAGCCGATCTGGGGCCACCTCCATGAAGACGAGAACGTGGCCCGCGGCGGTCAGCGCGGCCAGCCTGTGCGGGTCATCGGCAACGCTTGCGGCGGCTGCGATCACCGCGCCTTCGCCAACCGCCAGAGAGCCCACGAGGAAATCGGTCTCCAGCGCATGCAGGGCGGGAACGCCGGCGGAGTCGGCAATGTCCTTGCCCGATCGGCCCTGGCTCGACTCGATGTGGCTGTCGCTGTCCAGGAAAGGCCGCTGCAGGCGCTCGGCCAACGCTATGCCCAGGGTTGACTTTCCCGCGCCCATCGGGCCGGTGATGACAACGTGGCGCTGAAGCGGGCCGGTCAACGGATGAGTCCGATCTGACGGGAACAGCGGCGTGGTGCGGTCGTCGATAGAGTAGGCGAAGCGCCGGATTGGAGGACGACATGACCCCGGAGGATCGGACCTTCTTGGCGAAGGCAATCGCCGAAGCTCGCATTGGGGCTGGCGAAGGTGGCATACCGATCGGTGCGGTGCTGGCGGCCGACGGTGTGGTGCTTGGTGCCGGGCACAACCGGCGTATCCAACTCGGCTCTCCGACCCGGCACGGGGAGACGGACGCACTGGAGAACGCAGGGCGACAACCCGCCACCGTGTACAGACGGTCGACGATGTACACCACGCTGTCTCCCTGCGACATGTGCACCGGAGCGATCCTGCTCTACGGAATCCCGCGGGTTGTCGTCGGGGAGAACCGGACCTTCATGGGCGCAGAGGACTACCTCGAACAGCGCGGCGTTCAGGTCATCGTGGCCGACGATGACGAGTGCGTGGCGATGATGGAGACCTTCATCGCGGCAAACCCCGAGTTGTGGAACGAGGACATCGGCGAGTAGTTGATCACCGCATCGCGGGCGGCAGCTCCCCGATGTAGGGAAGCGTGCGATGCCGCTCGGCGTAGTCGAGGCCGTAGCCGACCACCCACACGTCCGGGATGGTGAAACCGAGGTAGTCGACCTCGACTTCCTGCTCGGTGCGGTCCGGCTTGTGGAGGAGAGCACATGTGCCGAGTGTCTTGGGCTCATGCGCGGCGAACAGCCGCTTCAGATATGCCAGGGTGTGGCCGGTATCGACGATGTCCTCGACGAGCAGAACGTCATGACCATCGATCCCGTGACGAACGTCCATTATCAGCCGGACCGGGTCGGCGTGCTCGCTCTCTTTCGCTCCGTAGCTCGACACGGCAATGAACTCCACCCGGTGCGGGACGTGCAGCCGGCGGGCAAGGTCGCTGAGAAAGATAAACGACCCCTTGAGTACACCGATCAGCACCAGCATCTCGGTGTCCGCATAGGCCTCGTCGATTTCCGCCGCAAGCTCGTCGACCCTGTTGCTGATCTGCTCTGCCGAGAGAAGTGGTGGGGGTTGGTCCATACGGCTCACGCTAGCCGAAGGCGTCAAGGCGTAGTCGGAGTCACTAAGCGCCGGGGGACTCGGTCTTGATCCTTGCCATCGACTCGTCCAACTCGTCGGCGTTTGCCGCCAGTTCAACGGCGGTGGCCCCGATCTCCTCGGCAGTAGCAGCGGACTCCTGTGCGGCCGCAGCTACATCGTCCGCACCTGAGGCAGTTGCGTCTGCGACGCCGCCGAGTGAAGCCGCCTGATTGGCAATGGTCCCGGCGACATCACGGATGTGGCTCGTCAGATCGGCCATGGCAACCAGCCGACTGCGCACGCCTTCTATCCCGGCTGCGATCTCAGCGAACGCCGCTCCAGCCTCTGCCACGACGGATGAGCTCTTCTTCACCTCGCTCGAACCGCTCGTGACGGCTGCGGCGGTACCCGATACGGAGGCGCGCATCTCGGACACGATGCCGGCGATGCGATCGGTAGCGGTGGCGGCCTCTCCGGCCAGACTCTTCACCTCATCCGCCACGACTGCAAAGCCTCTGCCCATCTCTCCCGCTCGAGCCGCCTCGATCGCCGCGTTGAGTGCTAGCAGGTTGGTCTGATCGGCAATCTCCCGGATGAGGTCGACGATCTCAACCACTTCCTCAGAGTGCTCGTTCAGCACGGCTACGGTCGTCTCGACCTCGGCGAACGAGCCACGAACGCGTCTCATCGCTTCGTCGGCTTTCTCGACGCGCTTGTGGCCGCTCTCGGCAGCCCCGGTCACAGAAGTAGCGGCAGCCAGGACTTCCGCATTGGCCTCTCCAGCGGCAGCGGCGTCGTCGACGATCTGGGTCACGGAGTCGTTGAGGTTGGCAACAACTCCGGTCTGGGTCGCCGCCCCTGAGGCGATATCCGCCACGGCAGTCGCAACTTGAGTCGCGGCCGACGCTGACTCCGCCGACGCATCAGCCAGCACTGCGGCTCGACTGCGCACGGCGTGCCCGATGTCACCAGCTTCTGCGGCAATCTCCCGCACTGCGACAACGGTTTGGTTGAAGCCTGTGGTGAGGCTCTCCAGGCTTGCGATCATGGTGTTGAAGGCAACACCGAT
The DNA here is from genome assembly GCA_030066715.1 of Acidimicrobiia bacterium. Taxonomy (GTDB): domain Bacteria; phylum Actinomycetota; class Acidimicrobiia; order Spongiisociales; family UBA5794; genus JAAETI01. The sequence continues at coordinate 3,523 of JASJBC010000098.1, read as the reverse complement.
GTCGCCGATCTCGTCGGTGGTTCGCGTGGGAATCGCAGTGAGGTCGGATTCGTACGAGGCGGTGAAGTCACCTTCGGCGAGGCGGCTGATGGCGCTTGCGAACGCGGGTAGCTCATCCTCGGCAATCGATTGCGCGGTTCGGGCCAGGCGCTTGGAAACCCGCCCAACGCTCAAGGTGAGGAAGGTGGCGGCGCCGACGCCGATTGCGGCAACAATCAGGGCAAGGCGCAGCCCTTCCTGTTCGCCTCCGGCTAGCGCGGTGCGCGCCGCTTCCAAGGAATCGACAGCCGCTTCGTTCTCGCTCGCAACTATCAGCGGCGCAAGGGCATCGAGGGACTGCTCGACGCTGGCAGACCGCGTCATTGTCGAGACGGCCATCACCATGGCGACGCTGCCCATGACGATGGCAGCCGCGAAGAACTGGGCACCCAGCGGTACTCGAACACTGCGCTTGTCGCTCATACGGGGAATCCTGTCGGCCGGGAGGCCGATTCCTCAAGCGACGATCTCTACGATTCCCCGCCGGGAGCATGTGTCTGCATGGCGATGAGAAAGCCTCGGGCCCTTTCCGCCAGCGGGTACCGGTTCACGAGCTCCCAGAACTCGGGAGAGTGGTTTGACTCGGCGAGGTGCGCAAGCTCGTGGACGATCACGTAGTCCAGGACCCAAGGCGGGTATGCCGCAAGGCGGGAGGAGATCCGGACAGTCGCGGTCTGCGGTGTGCAGGAACCCCACCGCTTCGTCTGGCGGTCCGAGAACCGCACGGAGCGTGCCCGGGGAAGACCGTGGGTTTCCGCAAGGACGGCGGCTCGCTGTTGTAGGTCAATGTGTTGCGACGAAGTCTTCGCCACGACCCGGCGCCGCATCTCGGCTACCCACTGTCGTTCCTCCTCGGCAGAGAGCGTGTCCGGGATGGAGACGCGCAGTACGCCGTCAACCACGCTTCCCTCGATGGTCTTTCTCCGCCGGGCACTCCGAATCACCTGGGTCTTCATGGTCGTGAGGCTACCGAAGCACCCCGACAAAACCCGGCACTGCGGCTTCAGGGTCGTCCGCTGCTCCGCTCGGCGACGGCTGTTGCGATGTGTTCGATGTAGCGAGCGATTGCGTGGTCTGAGAAGTGATCGACCTTGCCTTGGCGCAAGCCGTGGAAGAACCCGCGCCAGCGGTCCTTGACCCGCTGCCGCTTGGTCATACGCCGCACCTTGCCGTAGGTGTTGATGTACATCCGTCTTCCCGTGTGGCGGTAGCCCATCCAGGTCGGCGGCACCCGGGGCACGATGTCGTTGTTGTTGACCCAGCGGGTGAGATCGACATCGACGTTGTTTATGTATCGACTGGTGCCGACGCGGGGAGCGCCGTACGTGAAGACGCCCTGAGGGGTCGCCGGTATATGGGCGAGGAAGCAGCGACCGGCGGATATGGTCGCCATGGCCCCGCCGAGCGAATGGCCGGTGAACCAAAGCGTGCGCTCGTCAGCGGCGATCTCAGCCTCGAGGGCGGGCCAAAGGTCATCGACCTCCTGCTTGAACCCGCGATGCACCCTTCCCACAGTTTCGGCGAGGACCGTGAATGCGTTGACATCGGCCTTGACGTCGTTCCAGTCGTTTGGTTCGGTCCCGCGACAGGCAACGATGATGTCGCTGTCATTGCCGAAGATGTATGCCTGGGCGCCGTTGCGGTCTGCAAAGTGCTCCAGGCGCATGCCCAGGCGCGGGATGTAGTGGTTCACCGCATGAGGCTGCATGTACGAGATGCGCGAGATCTGCGCAAAGAGCAGCGACGCTTCGATCCTGTCCAGCGTCTGCACAGGGCCCTGATGCTCCATCGGCAGATCGATTTCCGGTATCGGGTCCGGCTCGCCCGGATTCTCCCGGTCGTTCATGAGCGCGGATTGTAACTGCCATCGTCCCGTTCAGGATGAGCCATCGCTCCCACCGGCGAGCGTGACCTCCACCGTGATCTGGCGGCGACCGTCGACCGGCAGCGGGACCACATTGCCTTCGATCGGCGCTCCATCCACGATCACCTGCATGTCCGCACCCGGCCCACGTGCAACTTCTATGTCGTAGGCAACGCCCCGGAAGACACGACGGGCCCGATAACCCACCCAAGAGGATGGAAGTACCGGGCTCACCTCGAGACCGGCAAAGGCCGGCTTGATACCGAGGATCGCCTGCGTGATGGCGACGTAGTTCCACGCGGCAGTTCCCGTCAACCACGAGTTCTTCGCCTCACCGTGCGTGGGCGCATCCTTGCCGGCGATTGTCTGCGCGTACACGTACGGCTCTGTCCTGTGCACGTCGCTGATTTCCTCCCGAGCTGCCGGGCAGATCCGCTTGTAGTAGTCGAAGGCGCGGTCGCCGTTGCCCACGATCGTCTCGGCAGCGATGATCCATGGGTTCGAGTGACAGAAGATGCTGGCATTCTCTTTGTAACCGGGGGGATACGTCGTGATCTCACCGAGTTCCAGGTGGTAGCGGGTGTAGGCAGGCTGATGCAGCATGATCCCGTGCTCTGTGGCGAGGTTTCCGGCCACTGCGTCGAGCGCCTGCTGCGCCATCCCGTTGGCGGTACCGGCGCCGCCGAGGATCGACCAAGCCTGCGATTCGATGAAGATGCTGCCTTCGTCGCACTCGGCCGACCCAACCTTGTTGCCGAAGTGGTCGTAGGCACGGACGAACCAGTCCCCATCCCAACCAGGTCCCTCGATCGTCACCAGCATCTCGGCACGGGCAGCTCCGTAGCGTCGGACGAGGTCCTGCCTACCGAGCTGCTCGGAGAGGTCGACCATTTCGCGAGCTGCAGCGGCAAAGAGGCCGGCGATCATCACGCTCTCCGCAACCTTGCCGTCGCGGCTGGTAGTCGTCTGGAATGACTCACCAGGCTCCTCGGAGAAGCAGTTGAGGTTGAGACAGTCGTTCCAATCGGCGCGACCGATCAGTGGCAGGCCGTGGGGTCCGAGCCGATCGAGCGTGAAGTCCAGGGAGCGCTGGAGGTGGTCGAGGAGTGGCTGCTCGGTGCCCGGCTTGTTCTCGTACACCACCGGCTCGTCGAGGATCCCGAAGTCACCCGTCTCCTTCACGTAGGCGACGACGGCCAGCACCAGCCAGAGAGGATCATCGTTGAAGTTGGTACCGACGGCATCGTTGCCCCGCTTGGTCAACGGCTGGTACTGATGGAACGCTCCGCCGTCGGAGAGTTGAGTGGCGGCCAGATCGAGGATCCGTTCCCGCGAACGCTCCGGGGCCATGTGGACGAACCCGAGCAGATCCTGGTTGGAGTCGCGAAAACCCAGCCCCCGCCCCACGCCGGACTCGAAGAATGACGCAGACCGCGAGAGGTTGAACGTCACCATGTTCTGATAGGCGTTCCAGATGTTCACCATCCGGTTCGTCTCCGGGTCCGGGGTCTCCACCTGGAACAGACCCAGCAGCTCCTCCCATTGCGCCGCCAGCTCGGTGAACGCCTCGTCGACTGCCCCTTCGTCGAGGTACCTGGAGAACGCCGCCTGCGCCCGGCG
>JASJBC010000078.1 GCA_030066715.1 Acidimicrobiia bacterium | reverse complement strand
GTGCCTTCCTCGATGATGCGCCCCTCGGCGAGGACCACCAGGCGATCGGCCTGACGCACGGTGCTGAGCCGATGGGCGATCACGACCGTGGTTCTGCCTCGCATCAGCACCTCGAGAGCCGCCTGTACCAGGGCCTCGGACTCGGCATCCAGCGAGCTGGTCGCCTCGTCGAGGATGAGGATCTTGGGATCGGCGAGAAGTGCTCTAGCGATGGCGATCCTCTGTCGTTGCCCACCGGATAGCTTGATGCCGCGTTCGCCGATGATCGTCTCGTAGCCGTCGGGGAACTCGCGGACGAAGTCATGGGCGTTTGCGGCAGTGCAGGCGGCAACCAGGTCGGCATCCGTTGCGTCTCCCTTGGCCACGCGGAGGTTTTCCGCAATCGTCCCGGAGAAGAGCTCCACCTCCTGGGGGACCGCAGCCATGCGGGAGCGGAGACGCGCAACGTCCTGCTGTGTGACATCAATGCCGTCGACGGTGACCCGGCCCGCATCGACGTCATAGAACCGGGGGATGAGCTGGACGAGGGTCGTCTTGCCGGCGCCGGAGGGACCGACAAGGGCCACTACCTCTCCCTGCTCGACCTCGAGATTGATCCCGCTCAACACCTCGCCGTCGCGTTCGGCGTAGGCGAAGTGAACATCCTCGAAGGACACGGTGCCTACCGGCTCGGGATTGGTCGTCGCCGCGACCTGTGCCACCTCCGGGGGCTCGTCGAGGAGCTCGAAGATGCGCTGCGATGCGCCGAGCGCCTCTTGGAGCTGTGCGTAGAGGCCGGTGAACGTTCCGATCGCTCCGGCCACCGTGAGGGTGTACAGCAAGAACGTAACGAGATCCCCGGCGGTGAGATTGCCGGCGATGACCTGTCGCCCACCCTGCCATAACACCAGTGCCAGCGTGCTGAACATCACGAATGTGACGGTTGGCACGAACACGGCCCGAATTCGGGCTCGTCTCACCGCGATCGCATAGGACTTACGGATGTCCTGGTCGTAGAGCCGGGCCGTTTCGTCCTCGGCCGTGAACCACTTCACCACCCGTACCGAGGCTATGGCCTCCTCGGCCAGGCTGTTGGCAATCGCCAGGCGGTCCTGGAATTCGGTCGAGATCTTGCGGAGGCGCCTGCCGAACACGAACGCGGCGATGATGACGAGAGGGACAAAGGTCAACACGGTCAAAGAGAGGCGGAAGCTGAGCAAGAACAGCAGGATGACGCTTCCAATCAAAGTGATGCTCTGGGCCAATGCCTGGGCAACGGCGTTGGAGACCGTTTGCTGGACGACAGCTGCATCAGCGGTGAGCCGTGACGTGATCTCTCCGGTTTTGCGGCTGTCGAAGAACGGCACTCCGAGTCTGATGACTCTGTCGAATACTGCCCGGCGGAGGTCTGCGACCACCCCCTCGCCGGCGATGGCCAGCAAGTAGCTGCGAATGAAGTTGAATCCGGCCTGGAGAAGAAACACGCCGACGAGGATGAGAGCGAACCGGTCCAGAGTGCCTGTGTCCGCCGTCTCCACCTCACCAAGAGCCGAGTCGACCAGGTCTCCCATGATGCGGGGGAAGACGAGGCCTAGTGCGCTGGCGAAGGTCACGGCAACGGTGGCGGCGAGGATCCGACCCCGATAGGGACGGGCGAAGACGAACAGACGTCGTATCTGGGAAAGCTGCTCCCGGCCGAGACGGGGTCGGTCCTCCGTGGTGGCCGGGACAGATGATCTTCGCATCGGTCGCATCGCTGCGATGTTACGGCAGGCGCGAACCGTCGCCGGCGGGGGGTCGCGAGAACGGCGTGCCCCCCGCCAGGCTCAGGCGGCCGCCTCTTCGGCCTCGTTGGTGAGACCACCCGACACGTGGGGGCGATCCTTGGTGATCGCCATCAGGAGCGAGGGGAGCACGAGAAGCGAGGCGGCGCCTGCCATCCCGATCATGATGGCTGTGAGGAAGCCATACGAGGCAAACAGCGGCATTGGCGCAAACGCCAGGATGGCGAAGCCGATCATCGAAGAGACGGCGGAGGCGACGAGTGCTACTCCGGTTCCCTCACCTGCCGACCGCACTGCTTCATCGCGGCTCCCGGTTCGCCCCAACTCCTCGCGATAGCGCATCGCAAAATGGATGGCGAAGTCGATGCCGATACCGATCGACACTGCTCCGATCGTCGCCGTCACCAGGTTGATCGAGTAGCCGAACAGGTACATGAAGGCGTAGAGCCAGGACACGACGATCAGGATGGGAATGACCGAGACGATCCCGTACCGCACCGAACGCATGAAGACACTGGCGATGATCAAGCACAGCACGACCGCGATCGGGAGACTGATTTGCAGGGCACGCTGCACACCGTCGAGGGACTCCTGCCGGACGATCGGCCCGCCGGTGAGAGTCACTGCGGATTCTGCGTCGATCGCTTGCAGATCGGACTCGAGCTGGGCGACCAGTGGCTGCAGCGTGTCCTTGGCAGCAGAAATGGTCGCCACCTCTCGCGATCCGGGGATCTGCAGTTGCATCCTGGTTGCGCTGTCGGCCGACAGGACCGTCCTCACGTTGTCCGGAGTCAGAGTCACGTTCTGTGCGTCGAACGGCACGCCGGCTTGCCGCGTGAAGGCGTAAAGGGCGGTGAGCTGCTCCGTCGTGTCGGGTAGCCCATCGGCATCGTTGTCAGTCAGCGGGACGGGAGCGGCCGCAAGAGCGACGTCGCTCTGCCAGACCTCGTCGATCACGTCGAGGACGCCACCTTGCAGATCGATCGTACCTTCGTCCGTGCGGGCGAACCTGTCGCTGTCCAGGGAACGCACAGCCGCAGCAAAGCGCGCTGTCGCCTGCAAGGCCGCAGGATCGGTGAGGTCTGCATCAACCAAGATGTCGGCCGGTTCACCTGCTTGCTCCCCGCCGTGCTCGTCGAGCTTGTCGAGGCTCACGACGAAGTCGGTGTCGGCGCTGAAGAAGTCCTTCACGTCGAACTCAGACTCGACCCGAACCATGAAACTGACTGCGATCACCGTTATGACGGCAACGGCCGGCAGGACGATCCGACGCATCCGGGTGATGCGCGTGATGACCTCCCCGATCAGCTTTGTGCCACGCCCCGGTTCGGCTTGCGGGATCTCGACGTTCTCCGCTCCTGCGGCGGCGAACCGGTAGGGCAGCAAGAGGAAGACAACGATGTACGTTGCAAGTGCGATCAGTCCGCCGACCGGCAGGATGAACACGCTGAGGAGAACGGACGTCATCGCAGCGGCAGCCGCAAAGCCTGCGCCGTTGATGGCCAGGAAACGTCGGGTGCGGGTCTGGATCGGCAAGCCAACCTTGTCTTCGATCTTCATGACTGCGAGGGGGGTGACGATGCCGAGCAGCAGGAAGGCGGCGACGAGTGCGACTGCTGCGCCGATTCCAAACTGAACGATCGACTCGATTCCGGCCGAGGAGTTGGACAGGAAGGCGGCGCTGTCGGACGCGAGAGCGAGCACGAGTGCGCCGGATACTGCGGCAATCCCGGTCCCGAAGGCGCGGCGTGGGGTGTAACCCGCCAGGCGCTGTTCCTTGTACCTGCCCACTGCGTGGAATGCGAAGTCGACGCCGAACGAGATCATCGCGATGGGAACGATCAGCGACAGGATCAGGTCGTCCTTGAACCCGATGAGGTTGCTGATGCCCTGCAGCCAGATGATCAGCGCAGAAAGTGCCGCACCCGTGACCGCCAGCACCCAGTAGCTGCGGAAGGTCAAGCCCACGATCAGCAGCACGGCGAGGATGGTGAATCCAATGAACGGCCCGGCGACCTCGCCCTGTTCCGCCGCTGTCAGGTTGACGTCGATGGCGACCCCCCAGGCCTGGTAGCTCGTTTCGCCCGCCCGGATCACCTCGAGCACCTCCCTGCTGTACTCCTCAGGTGCCGTGTCGGTCCCCAGCCGGACCCCGCCCGCACCAAAACCGAGCACCGTGTCGTCCGAGAGGACCGGAACAAGAATCGCGGGGGAGACGGGTTGCCCGTCCGCGTCGAGCTCCGTCTGCGCCGAGAGACCAAGCTCGGTCGGGCCACGTTCGGCAATCAAGCCGCCGACTACCTGCTTGATGGACTCATCTGTGGCGTTGGCCAATCCGCCCGGGAGGCGGCGATCAACGAGATCGGCGATCGACTGGATGCCGACGACCTCGGTCAGTTCGTCGGTGTCGAAGTAGGTGAACAGGGTGGGGCCGAGCTCTGGGTGGTTCCGCAGCGACTCCTCGGCTGCAAGGAGTGCTCGCAGCGAGTCGGCGGTCAAGAGATCACCGTCTCGATCCTCAACGACGAGGAAGGTTGAGAACACCGATGAGGCAAACTCGTCCTCGATCTTGTCTCGTGCGTCGAACACCGCACCCGCCGGCTCCTGTGATGCGGATTCATCGGGCTGCATTGTCAGGAATGGCACTGCAAGCAGCGCAGTGATGAGCAGGCTGGCGGCAATAACGCTGTTGGCCCGGGCCGCAATCCACCTCGAGACACGGCTGTTTCGTTCGCTGGCGGTCATTTGTGTACTCCCTCGCTGTAGTTATCTTGACATCGTCAAGTTGACAGTGACAAGATCTTGACGCATAATGTTTACGTTGTCAAGATGTTTTTCAGATGAGCGATAACTACCACCACGGAGACCTGCAGAACGCCCTGCTGCACGCAGTTGGAGAGATAATCGAGGAGAAGGGCGTGGGTGCGGTCTCACTGCGCGAGGCGGCGCGGCGCGCCGGCGTTTCCCACAGTGCGCCCGCTCATCACTTCGGAGACAAGATCGGGATGCTCACTGCGTTTGCCCGCAAGGGCTTCGAGGAGTTCGGCCAACGGATGCAGGCTGCGGCCGATTCCGCCGATGAGGTTGATGCGAAGTTCCGGGCGATCGGCGTCGAGTACATCAGGTTTGCTGTTGAGCGCCGGCCTTACTTCGAGGTCATGTTCCGCTCTGAGATGCACGACAGCGCCGATCCCGACTTCAAGTGCGTCAGCAAGGACTCGTTTGGCGTCCTGATGAGTGTTGTCGAATCGATGAGCGCTGAGGAGCTCAACGGCGCTGACCCGATGCATGCGGCCATGAGTGCATGGGCACTGGTGCATGGTCTGGCCACGCTTTGGCTCGACGGGACGCTCAGCCAGTTCACCGATGAAGACCTGTTCACGCTCGTCCAGGGTGTGTTCGAAGCCGACATAAAGGTCTAGGGGCTGACCTCTCTCGGTTGAGTTTCTCTATGCGGGCAGACACGCCGTCTTCCCATTTAGTCCCAGGTTCGGATCGCACCTTTCGGATCATGTGGGTAGTCTGCGCGAGATACGCAGCTCGTCTGGGGAGGGGAGAGCGTATCGGTTCCCACCTCTCCTATGGGTTCGTAGCCGTATCTGGAGATACCGGATACGGCATTAGGAGAAGGAAGGGGAAAGCCGCAGATGAAAAACACCTTCAAGGTGTTGTGGATTCTCGTGGTATTCGCTCTCATTGCCGCAGCTTGTGGCGGTGACGGCGACTCCGACGACGACACAACAACAACAACGCAAGCAGCAGCAACGGAGACTACGGCGGGTGCCACTGAGACAACGGCGGCAACCACGACGCAGGCTCCAGATCCGGACTTCGCAGGCAAGGTCCTCGATGCCGGTGGCTGCGAATACGGCGGCGACCTGGAGAAGCTCACTGCTGTTGACGAGTTCACAGTCGAATTCGACCTGTGTAAGCCGAACCCAGCGTTCCTGGCGCAGATCGCATTCGGCGTGTTCGGGATTCAGCCCGAGGAGCACTTGGAGGCCACCAGCGGTGCTCCGCTCGACAACCCGGTCGGCACAGGACCGTACGTCCTCGAAGAGTGGGTCCGTGGCGACTCGGTGAACTTCTCACGGTTCGACGACTACTACGGCCCGCAGCCTGCGCACTCGACCCTCGTCCTCAAGTGGGCGACTGAGAGTGCCGGTCGCATGCTCGAGCTCCAGTCGGGGACCGTGGACGGAATCACGTTCCCGGGCACCGAGGATCTCGAACTGATCGAGACCGATCCCAACTTGAGCCTGCTCAGCAAGCCCGAGCCGAACATCTTCTACGTCGGTTTCACCGACACGTTCACGCCGTACGACAACGTCGATGTCCGCAAGGCCATCGGCATGGGTATCGATCGTCAGCAGATCGTCGACATCTTCTACCCGGTCGGCTCCGAGGTGGCATCCCACTTCACGCCGTGCTCCGTGGAGAACGGCTGTCAGGGCGAGTCGTGGTACGACTTCGATCCGGACGCCGCGAAGCAGATGTTGTCCGACGCCGGTTATCCGGACGGGTTCGAGACATCGATCTTCTACCGTGACGTGACCCGTGGCTATCTGCCGACACCAGGGGATGTTGCAGTCAACATCCAGACTCAGCTGAGGGAGAACCTCGGCATCGAGGCCGAGGTCGTGCAGATGGAGTCCGCAGAGTTCATCCAGGCGTGTTCGTCCGCCGGAACCTGTGACGGTATCCACCTGTTGGGTTGGACGGGCGACTATCCGCACGTCACCAACTTCCTTGACTTCCACTTCGGTGAGGGTGTCGCCCAGTTCGGCGGCGGCCATCCGGAGATCTGGGAGCCACTTGCCGAGGCATCAGGCATCGCCGACGCCTCAGTCGCTGCGCCGCTCTACGAGTCGGCCAACAACGCAATCAAGGAACTGGTGCCCATGGTGCCGATTGCACACGCAGGTGCATTCTTCGGTGCCAGCGCGGCAGTTGAAGGCTCCAACGCTCCGCCGTGGGGCCACGTGCAACTGAACCTGTGGGACAACGGCACCGACACGGTGGTGTTCATGCAGGGCAACGAGCCGATCTCCCTGTACTGCGCGGACGAGAGCGACGGCGAGTCGCTCCGTGCTTGCGGTCAGGTAATCGAGGCTCTGTACTCGTATGACATCGAAGGCAACGTACGGCCACAGCTCGCCACAGAGTGTGCGCCGAACGAGGCTCTCGACCTCTGGACCTGCACGCTCCGTCAGGGCGTTCTGTTCCACGACGGTTCGACATTCGACGCCAACGACGTCGTGGTCTCGTTCACTGCCGGCCTCGATGCGTCGAGTCCGCTGCACACGGGTAATTCGGGAGCGTTCGACTACTACAGCTATCTGTGGAATTCGCTCATCAACGTTCCTGAGGAGTAACCAACGACAACCGACACCAACGGGGGAGGCGCCACACGGCGCCTCCCCCACAACACCCAAATGCCGCATTCGCTCTCTTCACATCATCTACTTCTCAGGGCCGACACCCGGCCCTCCCGGCGCGGTTGCGCCCAAACCTCGGCCTCTAGCTCGACGCCCTATCATCCGAGCGACAAATGCTGAGCTACCTCATGAGACGCGTGTTGCTCGCTATCCCGGTTCTGATCGGGATCGTCCTCGTTGTGTTCCTGCTGTTGCGTGCCATTCCCGGCGACCCCTGCACCGCAATGCTCGGCGAGCGCGCCACCGAGGAAGCCTGTGAACGGTTCAATGAGGCGAACGGTCTCGACGAGCCCGTCATCGTTCAACTCGGCATCTACATGAAGAACGTTGTCACGTTCGATCTGGGAGAGTCGGTGCGGTTCTCCCGTCCCGTCAATCAGCTGCTCATCGAGCGGCTGCCGCTCACTACCGAGCTGGCGCTGACCGCCCTCGCTATCGCCGTTCTTGTTGGAGTACCGCTGGGTGTCCTGGCCGCCCGCCGCCACAACACGTTTGTCGATACGGGAACCATGGCGCTCGCCAACATCGGTGTTTCCATGCCCGTGTTCTGGCTGGGGCTGATGCTTGCCTATGTCTTCGCCCTAGTACTCAAGGACACCCCGTTTGCCTTACCCCCGTCCGGCCGGCTCAGTGCGGGCCTTTCCTCCGTTCCGTACTACGAAGCCTGGGGATGGCAACTGACCGAAGGCTCGTTCTGGTCGAAGTTCCACGAGTACATAGGCAACCACTACATCTTCAACAACCTCATCACCGGCAACTGGGAAGTCTTCTGGGATGCCGTCAAGCACATGATCCTTCCTGCAGTTGCGCTGGCGACGATCCCGCTGTCCATCATTGCCCGCATCACCAGGAGCGCCCTGCTCGAAGTGATGAGCAAGGACTACATCCGCACCGCCCGGGCCAAAGGCGTGAGCGAGTGGTCGGTCGTCCGCAGCCACGCTTTCCGCAACGCCTTGCTGCCCGTGGTCACCATCGTCGGTCTCCAACTCGGGGCACTGCTTGGAGGCGCTGTTCTCACCGAGACGGTTTTCAACCTGGGAGGGGTGGGTCGCGCGCTGTTCGACGCGATCACCGGGCGTGATTACGCCGTGGTTCAGGGCTTCACGGTGGTGGTTGCGGGCGTTTACGTGATCGTGAACCTGCTCGTCGATCTTTCGTATGCCTATCTCGATCCGAGGATCCGACTCGAATGAGCAAGCTCAGCAGACACGAGGCAATGGAGAAGCTGGTCGCCGAGTCATCGACCGATCAGCTCTTCGAGAAACCGCTGGGACAGTGGCGTCTCGCCTTGCGGCGTTTTCGCGGCCGCAAGTCGGGCATGGTGGGGCTCTTTCTCATCGCGTCACTGATCCTGGTTGCGGTCTTTGCCCCGCTCATTGCCCCCTACGACCCGAACGAGGACCTCATCGGGGAGCAGGACGTGCGGCGCTATCAGGAGCCGTGTATCCACCTGCTGGGCTGTGACCGGGACCAGCCGCAACATCTCATGGGCATCGACGGCAACGTCCGCGACTACTTCTCCCGCATCGTCTACGGATCGCGAGTCAGCCTGCAGCTGGGGTTCTTCACCGTGACCCTTGCCCTTGTGGTCGGGTCGGCCATAGGTGCGGTGTCTGGATACCTCGGAGGCTGGTTCGACAACATCGTCATGCGGTTCATGGACGTGATCCTGGGGTTCCCTGCATTGCTGCTGGCGATAGCCATCGTTGCTGTGCTCGGACCGGGATTACGCAACGCGCTGATTGCCATCGCGATTGTCACATTGCCCGGTTATGCGCGCGTGATGCGAGCGCAAGTGCTCGCCATCAAGGAGTCCGACTACGTTGCCGCCTCGCAGGCGCTCGGCGCCTCACCGATGCAGATCCTCGTTCGCCGGGTCGTCCCGAACGCGATGACACCGCTGGTGGTTCTCGCCACCCTTGGCATCGCCACCGCGATACTCGAGGCCGCCGGGCTTTCGTTCCTCGGGCTCGGTGCCCAGCCACCGCTGGCGGAGTGGGGCTCGATGCTCGCCGATTACCGCAACCAGGTCTTCACCGCCCCACATCTCGTCTTCTACCCGGGCTTGGCCATCATGATCACAGTGCTCGGCTTCAACCTGATGGGTGACGGACTGCGTGACGCTCTCGACCCGACTCTGAACCGATGACGGCAGCGGTACCCACCTCCGAGAACGCCCCCGAGGCTGCTTCCGAGCGGCTGCTCGAAATCCGCGGGCTCAAGACGCATTTCGACACCAGGGATGGAGTAGTCAAAGCAGTCGATGCAGTCGACATGCACGTCGACCGTGGTGAGGTTCTCGGCATCGTGGGCGAATCGGGATGCGGGAAGTCGGTCACCTCGCTGTCGGTGATGGGGCTGATTGCGCATCCCGGCGAGATCGTTGCCGGCGAGATCCTCTTCGACGGCAAGGACATCGCCCAGATGCGGAAGTCGGAGCTTCGCGGGCTGCGCGGTGAGCACATCTCGATGATCTTCCAGCAGCCCTCCGGCGCCCTCAACCCGGTGTATCGCTCGGGAGCCCAGATCAGAGAGGTCTTCGAGTTGCACCGCGAATGGTCCAAAGACGTCGAGGAGGAAAAGGTCATCGAGATGCTTGCCCGCGTCGGGATCCCCGACCCCGGGACTCGAGCCCGCGCCTACCCCCACGAGCTTTCGGGTGGTATGGCGCAGCGGGTCATGATCGCCATGGCGCTGGCATGCGAGCCGGAGCTGTTGATTGCGGACGAGCCGACGACAGCCCTGGACGTCACGATCCAAGCGCAGATTCTCGATCTCATCCGTGAGCTGCAGGAGTCGTCCAACACGGCGGTCTTGCTGATCACGCACGACCTGGGGGTCGTTGCCGAGATGGCGCACCGCGTGGCCGTCATGTATGCCGGCGAGATCGTCGAGGAAGCCGATGTCAAGACCATCTTCCACGAGCCGCTGCATCCATATACCCAGGGTCTGATCGGCTCCATCCCGGTGCTCGGAGTCATGAAGGACGAGCTCGATACGATCCCCGGCGTGGTGCCTTCCTTGATCGACATGCCGCCGGGGTGTCGGTTCGCCTCGCGATGCGTCGATCGTGTGCAGAACGGTCTCGAGATATGCACGTCGCAGAAGCCGGAGCTGCGGTCCGTTGCCCCGGGTCACAGCGTGAGGTGCTGGCTGTACGAGGAGCCCGACAATGGCTGACAACCTCGTTCGGCTGAGGAACCTGTCCAAGGAGTTTCCCGTCAAAGGGGGTGTGTTCCAGCGACAGGTGGCCACGGTCAACGCGGTGTCCAACGTCAACCTGGACATCCGCAGAGGGGAGACACTCGGCCTTGTCGGGGAGTCGGGTTGCGGCAAGACGACCCTCGGCCGGATGCTCGTGCGACTCTTGGAACCCACGAGTGGAACAATCGAGTTCGACGGTGAGGACATAACTCACGTCAAGGGTGCGCAGCTGAAGGGCTTCCGTCGCCGCATGCAGTTCATCTTCCAGGATCCATACGGATCATTGGACCCGCGCACCCAGGTCGGCGACTCGATAGCCGAGGGTCTGCGTCTGCACGGTGTCGCCGACCGGGATGAGCGGCAGGATCGTGTCACCGAGATGCTCGAACTCGTCGGTCTCAAGGGGGCGCACGCCGGGCGCTACCCCCACGAGTTCTCGGGAGGGCAACGGCAGCGAATCGGCATCGCCCGCGCACTCATCCTCAAGCCAGATCTGGTCGTGGCGGACGAGCCGGTCTCCGCTCTGGATGTCTCGGTCCAGGCTCAGGTGCTCAACCTGCTGCGGGAGCTGCAGGAGGAGCTGAACCTGACGCTACTCTTTGTCGCTCACAACCTTGCGGTCGTCGAGCACATCTCCGACCGGGTCGCCGTGATGTACCTCGGCCGTGTTGTGGAGTTCACCGAACGCGAGTCGCTCTACAGCAACCCGCAACATCCCTACACCGAAGCGCTCTTGTCGGCGATCCCGATCCCCGACCCGGACCGGCAGAAGAACCGGCAGCTCCTCACGGGGGAGATTCCTTCACCGCTCAACCCGCCGATCGGCTGCCATTTCCACCCGCGCTGTCCGATCGCTGTCGACGGTATCTGCAACGTCGATGTCCCGGAACTGGCCGCCGCCGAGGACGACGGCGACCACATGGCCGCATGCCATCTCCGCACCGGGGCGCACACCCATTTGGACCCACGGGCGAAGAAGTAGCCGGTTCTTGCGTAACTGGCGGCCGTATGTTGCCGCCAGTTACGCAAGA
>JASJBC010000077.1 GCA_030066715.1 Acidimicrobiia bacterium | reverse complement strand
TGCTGATTGAGGGCGGTGGCACCACCGTGGACCTTGACGACGAGCCCCGATTGCGCCAGTGCATCGAGATCCCTGCGAATGGTCATGTCTGAGACGTCGAGATCACGCACGAGGTCGGCCACCTTGACGCCACCTTGCTGACGGATGCGCTCGAGGATGTAGGTTTGCCTCTGCCGGGGCAGCATGGTTGCTCCTAGCCGAAAACCACAGATTCCAACAGAATACAACAACGCCGCCGCTCATCGCCAGATCAAACCGCAGCGCCTGTGTCATATAATGAGTGAGGTTGGGTAGAAGTGTTGATTTGCCCGCCGAGTGCTCGAGATCGGACCTGAATGCAGCAAGTCGACGAGTTCGCCATTCATCGGGGTACAGCCCGGGTGTTCGAGCACGGGTGGCAATCGTGGAGCCCGAGCACGACCTACGCCATCACCGAGCGACCGTGGCGACCACAGAGCGACCGCAACCGCATACTGTGCTACCGCCCGGAAGCCGACCCGCGGGCCGATGTCTTCTGGGGTGAAGGACTGCTGGCAGTCGACCCCGGAGATGGGACCGGAATCCGTATCTACGCGGCCGCCGATGCCAAGAGCGGCATCCCCAGCATCCGTGCCGAAGTCATCGAGAACAGCATCGTTATTGCTGCCGACGGCCGCGTCACCGCACGTACCGATGCGACGGCAGCGGATATCGACACGGCTCTTGCGAGGTGGGCCGACGAGTTCGCCGCTGCAGCCGGAGTGCGCAAGGTGCGCCGCGCCCCCACTATCTGGTGCTCTTGGTACAACTACTTCACCGGTGTCGGCGAAGCCGACATGCTGGAGAACATCGAGGCCATCGACCAGCTCGAGCTCCCGGTCGAAGTCATCCAATTGGACGACGGCTATCAGACGGCCCACGGTGACTGGTTGACTCCAACCGACCGCTTCAGTTCGATCGCAGGAGTCGCCGACCGGATCAAGGCCACGGGGCGGAGAGCAGGGATTTGGCTCGCTCCATTTCTCGTCTTCCCCGATTCCGAGCTTGCCCGCGACCACCCCGACTGGTTGGTCGGTGGAGCCACCGCGCCCATCCACGCCGGACACAACTGGGGACGAGATCTCCTGGTCCTCGACACGACGCATCCCGCCGCGATGGAGTGGATCGCCGAGGTCTTCGCCACGATGCATCGCTGGGGGTACGACTTCTTCAAGATCGATTTCGTGTACGCAGCCGCCATCCCCGGTGGTCGCTACGACGATGTCTCCCCGCTGCATGCCTACCGGCAGGGGATCCGCATGATCCGCGAGGCGATCGGGGCCTCCTATCTCCTCGGCTGCGGAGCACCGATCCTGCCCTCCGTTGGGCTGGTCGATGCGATGCGGGTGAGCCCCGATACCCACCTGCACTACGAGCCCTGGGATGGGGATCGGAGCCAGCCCGCGCTCGTGTCCGCAATGATGACGGGTCGCAGCCGCGCCTTCACCCAGGGCCGCTTCTGGATCAACGACCCCGACTGTCTGCTCGCCCGTCCCGACGTCGAGCGTAGGGAGGAGTGGGCGGATCACATCCGCAAATACGGAGGCTTGCGGGGCAGCAGCGACCGCATCGCCGACCTCGACGAGTGGGGATTGGAGACAACCCGCACGCTGCTCAGCGAGTCACCTACCGAGCCATTCATCCCATGAGGGGGACACCATGAAGATCCTGCTGACCGGCGGCACCGGATACATCGGAAGCCACACTGCGGTAGCGCTGCTCGAGGCCGGCCACGACGTCACCCTTCTCGACAACTTCTCCAACTCGAAGCCCGCCGTCCTCGATCGGCTGCACACCATCACCGGTGTTGCGATGGACTTCTTCGAGACCGACGTCACGGATGAAGCGGCACTGACCGAGATCATGAAGCAGCGCAGCTTTGATGCGGCAATCCATTTCGCCGCTCCGAAGGCCGTCGGTGAGTCGATGGAGAAACCCCTCCACTACTTCAAGAACGGAGTCGGCGGAACGGTCGCCCTGTTGCAGACGATGGCCGACCACGGGGTCCGCAACGTCGTGTACTCGTCGTCAGCGACCGTCTACGGGTTCTCGGACGACTTGCCTCTGGTGGAGGGTGCTCCCACCGTTGTGATCAACCCCTACGGCCGCACCAAGCTCATGTGCGAGGAGATCCTCCAGGATCTGTGCCGTGCGGACGAACGCTGGAACGCCATCGCCCTCCGCTACTTCAACCCGGTCGGTGCCCACCCGTCCGGCCTCATCGGTGAGGATCCCCAGGGCGTCCCCGCCAACCTGATGCCCTTTGTCGCCCAGGTGGCCGTGGGGCGGCGGCCGGAGCTGACCATCTTCGGCGACGACTACCCCACCCCCGACGGCACCGGTGTGCGTGACTATCTCCACGTGATGGATCTCGCAGAAGGCCATGTCGCCGCTGTGGAGCATCTTGCCTCGGATCCGGGCTACGACGTGATCAACCTCGGCACGGGGTCGGGAATCTCGGTCAAAGAGATCGTCGCCGCCTTCGAGAAGGCATCCGGCATGCCGATCCCGACCGTGATTGCGGGTCGGCGGCCGGGCGACGGCCCCGCCAGCTACGCCGATGCGAACAAGGCCGCGTCGGTCCTGGGTTGGCGGGCGACCCGCTCGCTCGACGAGATGTGCGCGGACGTGTGGCGGTGGCAGAGCCAGAACCCAAACGGCTACGGCGATTGATCTCCCGCAATCCACAGAATCCCGGCGACAATCGCGGAGAAACCCCTACTGCTCGTGAAAACTTTCACATAGTATGAAGGGGTAAGGCAAAGGCGAGGAGAAAGCCAGGCTTCCCGACGCTTGGTGGCCCCCGGGGTCGCACGGCATGGTTCTTGGCATTCCTCGCACGGTCTGATTGGACCCGTCATGGGACCAAAGGCTCAGTACCGTCAAAGTGGCCAGACCCCCCTTACTTCACCTCATCCTGTTTCCGACACTGATGCCCCCAACATCGCCGTCGGTCTCGGCAACGACATCGCCGCCGACGATGGCGTCGGCATTGCAGCAGCGAAGTGCGTCGAAGCTCGGACCCGCCACAAGGAGGACGTGGCGGTAGTCGCTCTGCCGTGGGCGGGCTTCGCCCTCCTCGACATCCTGCGCGGCCGGCGTCGCGCCGCGATCATCGACTGTCTCACCACCGGTCGCTATCCGGCCGGCACGATCGTCCGTCTCGACGAGACCGATATGGCCGGTTCGGTGCGACTCAACTCCTTCCACGACATCAGCTACCCCACCGTCATGTCCCTGGGTCGGGAACTGGGTTGGGAGATGCCCGATCTGATCGCCATCTGGGGCATCGAGGCGGGAGTTGCGGATGTGTTCTCTGAGGACCTCTCGCCACCCGTTGCTGCTGCGGTGGCAGAGGTCGCCAATGAAGTAATCGAGTACCTGACCACCCCACTCGACCGGAGAGGAATATGAAGACGCTTGATCCGCTGGCCGGACCGATCGCTCCCGGCGTGCTGTCGAAGACCGAACAGGAACTGCGAACTGCTTTCCTCGAGGAGATCGACCGCATCCCCGGTGGGGCGCGACTCAACCAATGTATCCAATGCGGCACTTGCACCGCGTCTTGTCCGGTGAGCCACGCCATGGATGTCACCCCGCGACAGGTCATCGCCATGTTCCGCGCCGGTGCGATCGAAGAACTGCTGGAGAGCCGGACGATCTGGCTGTGTGCGTCTTGCTACCACTGCACCTTGCGCTGCCCGGCGCAGATCCACATCACCGACCTCATCTATGCCCTCAAGCGCATTGCGATCGAGGAGGGCATCTTCCCCGCTCGTTTCCCGGTGCACGTCATGTCGGAGACCTTCACCAAGAACGTGAAGCGGTACGGGCGCAACTACGAAGTCGGGCTGCTGCTGCGCTACTTCCTGCGCACGAAACCGCTCGGCCTGTTTGCGCAACGCAGAGCGGGGTATGCGCTGTGGCGCCACGGGAGGATCAAGCTGCGCCCGGACAAGATCAAGGACATCGATCAGCTACGGAAGATCATCGCCAAGGCAGAGACGTTCGATCTTCCCCAGGAGAAGGTGACCAGCGAGAAGGTCACTGCTGCAGTCGGCTACGAGTCGATCGGGAGGTAGGCCATGGACACTCGATACACCTACTACCCCGGCTGCAGCCTCCACGCCACCGGCATCGCCTACGACAAATCGATGCGGGCGGTATTCAAGAAGCTTGGCTCCGAGCTCGCCGAGCTCGAGGACTGGAACTGCTGCGGGGCGACGGCGTACATGTCCGTGCAGAAGACCGTCGCCTTTGCCGTCTCGGCGCGCAACCTGGCGATCGCCGAGAGAACCGGTGACGACGTCGTCGCCCCCTGCAGCGCCTGCTACTACGCCCTCAAGCACACCCGCGTGGGCATGGAGGAGGACGCGGAGTTGCGGGCCCAGGTCGAGGAGGCTCTTGCCGCCGGTGGCCTGGAAGCGGACCTCAGCGTCGAGGTCCGACATCCGCTCGAGGTCCTGCTCAACGACATCGGCATTCCCCGTCTGGTGGCGGAGCAGACACACAGCCTCGAGGAGTTCCGGCCCGCCTGCTATTACGGCTGCCAGATCGTGCGACCGTTCGGCGCAGTCGACGAAGACCCCGAGTTGCCGATGTCGATGGAGACCCTCTTCACCGCCCTCGGTGCCCGCCCCGTTGAGTACCCGCCCAAGGTCCGCTGCTGCGGCGGGATGCTGGTTGCCACCATGCCGCAGGTCGCCACCGAGCTGAGCATGGACCTGGTGGATTGGGCGATAGCTCGCGAGGCCAACTGCATCGTCACCGTGTGCCCTTTGTGCCAATCCAACCTGGATCTGATCAACGTCACCAAGGGCAGCAACGGCCCAACACACCAGATCCCCGTCCTCTACTTCACGCAGCTGATCGGCCTCGCCATCGGCTGCACCCCGGAAGAGGTCGGAATGGAGCATGCACTGATTCCGCCCGACGCAAAGGCGCCGCCGGTCGGCGTGAGCTCGCGACACGACGCACCGGTGACCATCGTCGGGACGAGGGAGGCTTGACATGGCCGATAACGGAGAACCAAGAGTCGGCGTCTACGTATGCCACTGCGGCTTCAACATCGCCGCAACCGTCGATGTCGAGGCGGTCCGCGATGAAGCCGCCACCCGGCCCAACGTCGTCGTCGCCCGTGACTACCAGTTCATGTGCTCGAATGCAGGTCAGGACCTGATCAAGCAGGACATCGACGAGCTGGGAGTCAACCGCGTCGTGGTCGCGGCGTGCAGCCCACTGATGCACGAGCCAACGTTCCGGGCCGCGGCCGAAGAGGCGGATCTCAACCCCTACTTGGTGCAGATCGCCAACATTCGCGAGCAGTGCGCGTGGGTTCACGACGACCGGCAGGCCGCCACCCTCAAGGCGGAGTCGCTGGTCAATGGCGCCGCTGCCCGGGTCGCCCTGCACGAACCGCTCGATCCGATGTACGCCGAAATGAACCCGGCGACGCTGGTTGTCGGCGGGGGCATCGCCGGTATCCAGGCTGCGCTCAGCATCTCGGACGCAGGCAACGACGTCTACTTGGTCGAGCGCAAGTCGACCATCGGCGGCATGATGGCCAAGTTCGACAAGACCTTCCCCACTCTCGACTGCGCCGCCTGCATCCTCACCCCGAAGATGGTGTCGGCGGATCGCCGGGACAATCTCCACCTGATGACGATGTGCGAGGTCGAGTCGGTCGAGGGCTTCGTCGGCAACTTCACGGTCAAGGTGCGCCAGAAGGCGCGGTTCGTCACCGATGCATGCACATCGTGCGGCGAGTGCCTCAACGTGTGCCCGGTCAACGTTCCCGACCCGTTCAACGAGTACGTCTCGACCCGGCATGCCATCCACAAGGCGTTCCCTCAAGCGATCCCGAGCACGTACGTCATCGAGAAGCAAGGCAGCCCGCCGTGCATGGAGGCCTGCCCGATCCACCAGAACGCCGCCGGCTACGTGGCGCTCATCGCCGACGGCCGCTTCGAAGAGGCCGCCAAGCTCATTCGGAAGCGCAACCCGCTGCCGTTTGTGTGCGGACGGGTCTGCTACCACCCCTGTGAGACGGCATGCAGCCGGGGCAAGGTCGACGACCCCGTCGCCATCCGCGGCTTGAAGCGGCTGGCGATGGATTGGGAAAGAGAGAATGTCGCCGACCCAGAGCCGCCTCCGGCCAAGCACGACTACACCGAGAAGGTGGCCGTGATCGGGTCGGGCCCGGCCGGGCTCACTTGCGCCTTCGATCTCGCCCAGGAGGGCTACCAAGTCACGGTCTTCGAGAGACACCACAAGCTCGGAGGCATGCTGGCGGTCGGGCTTCCCGACTACCGCTGCCCGCCCGAGATCGTCGAACGGGATCTCGACTACATCCGCAAGACTGGTGTCGAGTTCCAGACCGAAGTCGAGCTGGGAAAGGACTTCAAGCTGGCGGACCTGCTCGGCAACGAGCCGGGGTTCGGTTTCGGAGCGGTGTTCATGGCTCTCGGCGCCCACCGCGGCTTGCCGCTGCGGGTTCCCGGCGAGGACGCAGAGGGCGTGATCCTCGGCATCGACTATCTACGCGAGATCAACCTGGGTCGTCCCCAGCCGACCGGCAAAAAGGTCGCCGTCATCGGCGGCGGCAACACTGCCATGGACGTGGCGCGTACCGCTCGCCGGCAGGGGGCTGAGGTCGCGATCCTCTACCGACGCACCGCCGATGAGATGCCGGCCGACCTGGAAGAGGTCGAAGGCGCCATCGCCGAGGGAGTCAAGTTCGACTACCTCGTATCTCCGCTCGAGGTCGTGCTCGAGAACGGGAGGGTCACCGGGCTGAAGTGCATCACCAACGAACTCGGTGAGCCGGACGAGAGCGGCAGAGCACGGCCGGTGCCCATCGCGGGCTCCGAGCACGTCCGCAAGTTCGATATGGTCATCCCGTCGGTGAGTCAGCAGCCGTTCCGCACCTGGTACAAGGGCGGAATCCCCGAGAAGGGGCAGATCGGTTTCACCAAGTGGGACACCCTCATCGTCGAGCCGGACTCGCTGCAGACCGGTGTGCCCGGCGTCTTCGGCGGCGGCGACGTTGTGCTCGGCCCGGCTTCGATCGTCGAGGCCATGGGCCAGGGCCGTCGTGCCGCCGAAGCGATCGACAAGTACCTGCAGGGCAAGCCGCTGGAGGACTTCACGACGCACGTGGCGCCACCGGATCCGGTGCGGGGCTTCGTCAAGGCTCCGTACGAGCACGGGCCCACCTACGACCAGATCGAGAAGATGCCGCGGGCCCGTCTCGAAGCCAGGGACCCGCGGGCGCGCCTCGCCGACTACGAGACGGTCGACTTCGGGCTGACCGAGGAGCAGGGCATACGCGAAGCATCACGCTGCCTGCACTGCGGCGTCTGCGTGGAGTGCCAGTCGTGCCAGAACATCTGCCCGCCGGACGCAGTGCGACTCGATATGAAGGACGAGATCGTCGAGTTGGAGGTCGGCCAGATCCTCGTGGCCACCGGGTTCAAGTCGTTCGATGCGACCCGGATGACGCCCTACGGGTACGGCCGCTACGACAACGTCATCACCAGCGCCGAGTTCGAGCGGATGCTCAACTCGACGGGGCCCACCGGCGGCCAGATCCTGTGCAAGAACGGGAAGCCGCCGCGCTCGGTGGCCATCGTGCACTGCGTCGGCTCCCGGGACGAGAACTACAACCGCTACTGCTCCCGAGTCTGTTGCATGGCGGCTCTCAAGTTCGCCCACCTGGTGAAGGACCGCACCGATGCGGAGCTCTACGAGTTCTACATCGACATGCGTGCCTTCGGCAAGGGCTACGAGGAGTTCTATCTCCGGGTGCTCGACGAGGGGGCGAACGTCATCCGCGGCAAGGTCGTCGAAGTGACCCCGGCCAAGGATCACAACGGCGACGGCGGGCACTTGATGGTTCGTGCAGAGGACACCCTGATCGGGCGTTTCCGCGAGATTCCTGTCGACATGGTCGTGCTGATGGGGGCAATCGAGCCGCAGCCCGATGCGGACAAGGTCGGACGCGTGTTCTCGCTGAGTCGGAGCCCAGACGGCTTCTTCCTCGAGCGTCACCCCAAGCTGGATCCGATCGGCACCACGACCGACGGCGTCTACGTGGCCGGGTGCGCCCAGGGCCCCAAGGACATCCCCGATACGGTGGCCCAGGCCCAAGCGGCGGCGGCCGACATCCTCGGGATGATCGCAAAGGGTGAGGTGATCATCGAACCGGTGCGGGCGACCGTGCAGGAGCACCTGTGCGGTGGCTGCAAGACCTGTCTCTCCCTGTGCCCGTACACGGCGATCACATTCGCCGAGGACGGCAACAACGCGGTGGTCAACCAGGCCTTGTGCAAGGGATGCGGCACCTGCGTCGCCGCCTGCCCGGCGGCGGCGATCACCGGCGCCGGGTTCACGGACGAGCAGATCTTGGCGGAGCTCGACGGCATTCTGTCTCCGCTGGCACAGGAGGTGGCGACATGACGACGACTACCGAAGCGCCGCTGCGTGAGCCCGAGGTGGTCACCACCGAGTGGCGGCCGCGCATCGTGGCGTTCCTGTGCAACTGGTGCAGCTACACCGGCGCCGACCTGGCGGGGATCTCGCGCATCCAGTGGGATCCCTCCGTCAGCATCGTCCGGGTGATGTGCTCCGGGCGGATGGACCCGACGTTCGTCGCCAAGGCGTTCAGCATGGGTGCCGACGGGGTGATCATCTCCGGGTGCCATCCCGGTGACTGCCACTACCAGGAGGGCAACTACAAGACCCTGCGCCGCGTGCATCTGCTGCAGCGGCTCATCGCCGGATTCGGCATCGACCCGGAGCGGCTGAAGCTGGTCTGGGTCTCCGCCAGCGAGGGCGACGAGTGGGCCGCAACCGCCAACGAGATGGCAGCAAAGATCAGAGATCTCGGGCCATTGGAGGTGCGACGATGAGCGACAAGCCGAAACTCGCGCTCTACTGGGCCGCCTCTTGCGGAGGCTGCGAGATCGCCGTTCTCGACATCAAGGAGAAGATCCTGGATGTCGACGCCTTCTTCGACGTCGTTTTCTGGCCCGTCGCCGTCGACTTCAAGGTCAAGGATGTCGAAGCGATGGAGGACGGCGAGATCGACCTCTGTCTGTTCAACGGCGCGGTGCGGACCTCGGACAACGAGTACATGGCCGAGCTGTTGCGGCGCAAGTCCAAGATCCTGGTTGCGTTCGGGTCGTGCGCCTGCGAAGGCTGCATCCCGGCGCTGTCGAACACGACGACACGGCAGGCCACTCTCGACTGGGTCTTTGCGGACTCACCCTCGACGGTCAACGCCGACCGGGTGATGCCGCAGACATCAACCGAGACACCGGTCGGCGTGCTCGAGCTGCCGGAGTTCTGGGAGACCGTCAAGTCTCTGGACCAGACGGTGGACGTCGACTACTTCGTCCCCGGCTGCCCGCCCCAGGCCCATCAGATCTGGGCGGTGCTCGAAACCGTGATCGACATCATGGAGAACGGCAAGCCGCTGCCGCCCAAGGGAGCGGTGCTCGGCGCCGGCGACAAGACCTGTTGTGACGAGTGTCCGCGGGAGCGGCAGGAGAAGAAGATCAAGGGGTTCGTGCGCATCCACGAGGTGATCCCCGATCCCGACCAGTGCTTGCTCGACCAGGGAATCGTGTGCATGGGGCCGGCAACCCGGAGCGGCTGCGGCGGGCTTTGTGTCGCCGCAGGCGTGCCGTGTCGCGGTTGTTACGGACCGGCGCCGAACTCGAAGGACCAGGGCACCAAGATGGTCGCCGCGCTGGCCTCGGTGATCGACTCCGACGACCCGGAGGAGATCGATCGGATCCTGGACGGTATCACCGACCCGGTCGGAACCTTCTACCGGTTCTCCATGGCGCACGCCACGTTGGGGCCGTTCTCCGTCGGCGGCAATGGAAGTGAGCAGGAGGTGTCGTCATGAAGCAGATCTCGATCGACCCGATCACCCGGCTCGAAGGCCATGGCAAGATCGACATCTTCCTCGACGACAACGGTGACGTTGCCGACTGCTTCTTCATCGTGCCCGAGCTGCGCGGCTTCGAGGCGTTCTGCGTCGGGCGACCGGTCGAGGACATGCCCCGCATCACCGCCCGCATCTGTGGCGTTTGCAGCGAGGCGCATCACCTCGCAGCGGCCAAGGCGTGCGACGACACCTATCACGTCGAGATCCCATCGGCGGCGAAGAAGCTGCGGGAACTGATGTACACCGCGTTCTTCACCGGCGACCACGCCACCCACTTCTACGTCCTCGGCGGGCCCGACTTCGTGATGGGGCCGGAAGCCCCGCCTGCGGAGCGGAACATCCTGGGCATGATCCACAAGCTCGGGATCGACACCGGGAAGGTGGTCATCGGTGCGCGCGCTGCGGCTCACGAGATCGTCAAGATCCTCGGCGGCAAGACCATCCACATGGTCACGTCGGTGCCGGGCGGGGTCACCAAGGGGCTCACCGAGGAAGAGCGGCTCGAGATCGTCGAGTATGCGAAGCAGCTGCTCGAGTTCGGCAAGTTCACCTTGCAGATCCTCGACGACGTCGTGCTGGCGAACCAGGACTATCTCGACCTGATTCTGTCCGACACCTACACCCACCGGTTCCATTCGATGGGCACGGTCGACGGGAACGGGCACATCAACTTCTACGACGGTGAGATCCGTGTAGTCGACACTGAAGGCGCGGAGATCGTTCAGTACCATCCGCGGGACTATCTCGACCACGTCGCTGAGCATGTCGAGCCGTGGAGCTATCTGAAGTTCCCGTTCCTCAAGGCGAAGGGCTGGCAGGGGTTCACCGACGGTGTCGACAGCGGGGTCTACCGGGCGTCACCGCTCTCCCGACTGAACGCGGCCAAGGGGATGGCGACGCCGCTGGCGCAGGAGAACTACGAGCGCTACTTCAAGACGCTGACCGGTGATCCGACCGGCAACACGCCGGTGCATCAAACGCTGGCCACACATTGGGCGCGGGTCGTCGAGTTGATCTATGCCGCCGAGCGCACAATGGAGCTGGCGCTGGACGAGGAGATCACCAGTCCGGACATCAGGACGATCCCGACGGAGACACCCACCGAAGGGATCGGATCAGTCGAGGCGCCGCGGGGCACGCTGACCCACCACTACGTGACCGACGAGCGCGGGGTGCTGGAGAAGGTCAATCTGATCGTGGGCACGACCAACAACCACGCCTCGATCAGCATGTCGATCAAGAAGGCAGCCCAGGGGCTCATCCACAAGGGTGTGGAGGTCACCGAGGGCGTCCTCAACAAGATCGAGATGGCCTTCCGCGCCTACGACCCCTGCTTTGGCTGCGCCACCCACAGCCTGCCCGGACAGATGCCCATGGTGGTCCGCATCCGCGCCGCCGACGGCACCATCCTCAACGAGGTGACCCGCGACTGACCCCCAAAACCCCCGTTCTTGCGTAACTGGCGGCCAATATGTGCCGCCAGTTACGCAAGAA
>JASJBC010000080.1 GCA_030066715.1 Acidimicrobiia bacterium | reverse complement strand
GTACGGCTGGTGACGATCGACCGACCCGGTCATGGCCTCTCCAGCTTCCAGTCAGAACGCACACTGTTGGATTGGCCGCACGACGTGGCGGCGCTGGCAGATCATCTGGGCATTGATCGGTTCGCAGTGTCGGGATGGTCCGCTGGCGGCCCCTACGCGCTGGCGTGTGCGTACCGAATCCCGGAACGGCTCGCGGCGGTGGGACTGGTCTCCAGCTTCGGGCCCTACGACCGACCGGGGGCGACGGCCGGCATGGACCGTTTCAACAAGATGGCGCTCGCCATGGCGCGGCGCATGCCCTGGCCGGTGATGCGGTGCGTAACGGGAGTGATGGGGCGGGCCTTCGCCAAGGACCCGGAAGGCGCCGCCGGGCGCCGCTTCGCCTCGGCACCTGCTCCTGATCGGAGGGTCCTCAGCGACCGGCGAGCCACCGACATGCTGCTCGCCTCGATGGTGGAGTCGTTCCGGGCGGGATCCGACGGCTCGGCATGGGAGGCCAGGCTGCTGACCCTTCCGTGGGGATTCGATCTGCAGGACATCGCTGTACCGGTGGCCTTGTGGCACGGCGACGCTGATGTCAACAGCCCACTCGCCACCGCCACGTACCTGAGTCGCGCCATCCCCGATGCGTCGTTGACAGTCTTTCCGAACGAAGGCCACTTCTTCATCCTGAAGCGCTGGGGAGAGATCATTCGCCACCTAACCAATGCCACGTGATGAGAAGGTGTTGGAGCCCAGCGCTTAGACGGCAATATGCGCGGGTCGAGGTTGCCGATTCCCGGCTACGTTTCAGCACATAACTCGCAGCTGTCGCTCGGCCGAAACGCCCATTTGCCGTGTCCTACAGTTGTGGCACAGCGCTAATACCGAAAGGTCTAGGAAACCGGTGCTCTATCCCCTGAGCTACGGGGGCAGGGGTGGGTAGCTCAACTCCAGGGGATTTCGGGTAGGTCTTCTACCAGAGGGTGTCGGAATCGATCGCACAGCGCTGGTAGAGCACAGGTTCGAAGGGCACCTAGACGTGCCGGTATAGGTGGCTGGCTCAAGGGATGGCGGGCTAGCCGAGTTGGGCGTCAGCGATGTCGCGGTCCCGAGCCTCTTCGATCGCGTTCATGTGGTCGATCCGGGACGAACGGCGCGTGGCACGCGCGGCATCCTCGTCGACCTCACAGCCTGGCGAGGAGCTCGTCGAGGTGGCGGTAGCTCATCTCCATTCCGTCGGTCATGCCCTGGGCCAGCACCGCGTCGCGTGCCTCCTTGGACGGGTACTCGATCGTCGTGACGACCGTCGTGACCCCGCCCATCTCCTCGAAGGTGATGGTGACCAGCGACCCGCCCGCCACCTCCGCCCCGGGGCTGCCCTCCCGAAGCCCCTCGGTGTGCACGATCTTCGATTGCGGTTCGATCTCCCGGAACTCACCGACGAAACCGAACTCGCCTCCGTCCGCCTCGCTCCGCCACCCGTACTCGTATCTGCCGCCGACCCGGAAGTCCGACTCACACACGGGCATGGACCATCCGGGAGGTCCCAGCAGCCAGCGGTTCACCAGCGCCGGTTCGGTCAACGCCCTCCAGACGAGGGCCACCGAGGAGGCGAAGCTTCGGCTGACTTCGACCTGCGTGTCGGAAGGAGTGCGAACGGACAGGGTGCTCATGGCTTCCTTTCGGGACAGAATTGGGACAGTAGCGAGGAATCAGAACCGGCAAGACCGCGGAGCGCCGGTGGTACTCAGATCCGCAAGAAGCACGAGCCTCGAGTCCGCCCGCGTTCTGGCGTTACTCACGCCCCGACATTTCGGCGCCAGATCCGCCAAAACGAGAAGAGGACCCGATCAGGAGGATCGGGTCTCTCGCAGAGTTTGCGTCAGCAAACTCCGTTAGGTCGCCACAGGCGACCGGCGTGGAGCTGAGGCGATTTGAACCTGCTCCCGCCCGCTCCCATCAACAGCAAATCGGCCACCAACCCACACAACGATCTATCCCGGAGGCAAAGGAACGCTCAAATCCTCCGCTGACATGAAGAAGACCCGATCGAACAGATCGGGTCTCTCGCAGAGTATGCAATAGCAAACTCCGTTAGGTCGCCACAGGCGACCGGCGTGGAGCTGAGGGGATTTGAACCCCTGACTTCTTGCATGCCATGCAAGCGCTCTGCCGAACTGAGCTACAGCCCCTTGGAAAGCGGTGGGTGATTGTATCAGGCTTCGGAGGGTGTTGGTTCAAACTCGATGACCGGCGCATCGGCCCACAGGCGCTCGAGTTGGTAGTAGTCCCTCGTCTCCTGGTCGAACACGTGAACAACCATGTCGCCGTAGTCGAGCAGCACCCACCTCGCATGGTCCTTGCCCTCGCGGCGCAGCGGCCTCCGGTCGAGATCCTGCTTCACCTTGCCCTCGGCATCGTCGGCGAGAGTGCTCACGTGCCGGTTCGACGTCCCGGACGCGATCACAAACACGTCGGTGACAACGAGTAACTCCGAGACGTCGAGCAACACAACATCCAGCCCCTTTTTGTCATCGATCGCGGCTGCCGCCACCAGTGCGGCTTCGATGGCCTCTGCTGTTGCGCTAATTGCTCGAATCCTTCGGTTGGGAGGTGACAATCATAGATGCCCACGCTCGGGTAGATACACCCGCCGCTCCTCCACATACCGCCACACCTGCTCCGGCACGAGGAACCGGATGCTGCGGCCCTCTCCCGCCTGTTTGCGGAGCATCGTTCCGCTGAGACGCACATCCGGCGTGTCCAGCCAGACATGATTCGCGCCGGACAGCGCTTCGTCGACATCGGCCCGCTCCACTCCCGGCCGAGGGATGACAACGATCGTGGCACGGGCGATGACTTCAGCGGCTTCGTTCCAGGTTGGGATCCCGCGTCCCGTGTCGGCTCCAACGATCAGGAAAAGTTCCTCCTCCTCGGGGAAACTGCGCAGCGTGTCGACCGTGTACGTCCATCCGTCGCGCCTCACCTCACGGTCATCGGCCTCGAAGTACGGAACCCCGTCCACAGCCAGGAGGGTCATGTTCCAACGATCGTCGGCGTCCGTGACCTTGCGATCAGCCTTTTGCCACGGAGCGCCGGCCGGGATGAAGGTGACCACGTCTAGAGCCAGGTCGCGGTAAGCCGCCTCGCCCGCAAACAGGTGAGCCAGGTGTGGTGGATCGAAGGTTCCTCCGAGGATGCCGCGTCGCACGAGGCGCAGGATAGGCGGCAGGGGTCGGAACCAGGGAGAGCGCCGGTGTCAGGACACTCAGGCAGCCCAACCATCGCACCGGGTCCTGATAGGCACCCCCGATGCGCACAGAGAAGTGGACTGCCGCCTGCTCGTGGTCGATACCGCTCGTGCCCAACTGGTTCCCCCTCGGCACGGCGTGCCCGACCACTGTCGTGATCGTGTCCAGATAGGAGTAGGAAGTCCGCAGCCCCCCGCCGTGGTGGACCGTCACCGAAAGCACACCGGCAACGTCGCCGGCGAACGTAACGACGCCGGAGTCTGCGGCAAGCACCGGCGTGCCGATTTCAGCGGCGATGTCGATACCCCAGTGGCCGGCGTATCGCCCAATCGGGGCGTAGGCGCGCACAATTTCGCCGCTCGCCGGTGGCGCCAGGCCGGGACATACCCCGGCAGGCACTAGCAGCTTCGCAGCAAGGGAGAGAAGGGCGATGGTTGTCATGGATCACAAATGCCACCACCACAACGTCGACAGTACGCAGGCCGAGAAGCGAATTGAAGGAGGGTGCCTAGAAGGCTGCTTCCTCGGCGGGACCGGACAGCATCTCCACGGCCACCCGACGCAGCTCATCGTTGCGGAAGGGCTTGACCAGCGCTCGGTCGGCGCCACGATCCTTCGCCTGGACGTGAACGTCCTCGTATCCGGAGAGAATGAGGATCTTGGCGTCGGCGTTGACTTCTGAAGCCCGGAGCGCCGAAAGAACCTCCCAGCCGGTCATGTCGGGCAGGCCGATGTCGAGCAAGACGAGATCGGGGTCAAAGGAGGCGGCGGTTTCGATCGCCTCAGCCCCGTTGCTGGCGGTTGCGATCTCCAACCCGGCAGGCCGCAGGCACATCTCGATGAGACGGCGCAGCACCTCTGAATCGTCGACGATCAGGGCCCGTTGCTTCGGCACATTGCTTCCGATCATGTATCCGGTCGTTCCATGCGGAACTTGACTTCCGATACACCTGTCGACCCGGGTAGGGACTAGTTAAGTGATCGGAGAGGAGCTTTCTGTGTCCACAACGCCACCTGCTCGACAAAACGTTCCAGCTGCCGAAGTGTCCGCACCTCGAACACGGCCGTGCACTCCCGGGCGTAGAGCGCCATGACCGAGTCACCTGTGTCCCAGAATCGGCGAGCCTCAGGATTGAGCCAGAAAGCCGCACGCGCCCGATTTGCCACGTCGGCGAACAGATCCGTGCGAGTGTCCCGGTAGTTGTTGCGAGCGTCGCCGGTGACGATCAAGGTCGTCTGGGGCGTAACGACGTCCGCATGACGCTCGACGAATCGCTGCCAAACAACCCCATAGTCAGAGTGACCGTCCCTGCCCACGAGTCTCGCTTCTCGCGTCATGCGTGCCAGCCCGGCAGCGAAGCCGTGGTCGGGACCGAAGAACCTGGTGACGTCGTCGATCTCGTCTACAAACGCAAAAGTCCTGACCCGAGAGAACTGGCTGGCGACCGCATACGTGAACTGCATGGTGAAGCGGGCGAAGGTCGCCATCGACCCCGACACGTCGCAGAGAAGCACGATCTCGGGCTTCGTCCTCCGCGGGGCACGGAACTGTGGAGCCACCAAGGCTCCCCCGTGCGCCAGCGATGCTCGAATGGTGCGACGCAGGTCGAGACGGCCGTGTCCACCACGCCGCTTGCGCTGCGCCAGCCGGGTGGCCAGCTTCTGTGCCAACGGCGCAATCGCAGATTCGATACGGTCGAGTTCATCCCTCGTTGCGTGCATGAGATCGATGTCCTCGGCGAGAGCCTCGCGCAGCGTGCGGGCGACCGGATCGGGGCCGCGGTCTGCAACCAACCTACGGACGATCTCGCGCCGTAGCTCCATCCGCAACCTCTCCATGAGTGCGGCGACGTCATCGGCGGCGATCGCTCTCGCCAGCCGATCATCATCCGTTGGGTCCTCGAGCAGCTCCTCTACTCCCTCCAGCCTCTGCAATACCCGATAGAGGTAGTACCTGCCCCCGACGGGACGGCCTGGCTGGAAACCCGCAAGCTGCGAAACTGCATCCCCTACCAACCGTCGGAGCGCAGCGATGTCGTCGTTGTGTAGTGCAGCTGCGATCCCCTCAGCAAGCTCGCCGGCGTTCTCCGTCCCCGCAGCGGACGTCTCCCACTCGGCGCCCTCCACGGCCCCAACGCCGAAGAAGACGTCGAACGCCGTATCGAAGGCACGCCGATAGCGGGGCACCTTGATCATGGTGGCCGCAAGAGCCTCCCGCACCGACGCCTCCTTGCCGACATCCACATGCTGCAGAGCCGCGGCGGCATCGATTGCTTCAGCGGTCGACACGGGTATCCCTACCGCACGCAGCTCGGACACAAAGGACGCGAGCGTGTCGATCACGTTGCCAGGAGCTCGCTCTGTGTCAGCTCGATGTCGGACTGGTACTTGAGCAGGACCTCGAGCGTATCCGCGGTGATCTTGGCGTCGACATCGTCGACACCAAGGGCAAGCAGCGTCCGCGCCCAGTCGATGGACTCGCTCACCGACGGAGCCTTGCGGACCGCCAACTCGCGGATCGAGCGGACCGTACGGGCGATCTTGTCCGCCATGACGGCCGACAGCTCCGGAACTCTCTCCATGAGGATTCGTGTCTCTCGCTCCACTGAGGGGTAGTCGATGTGGAGGAACAGGCATCGGCGCTTGAGCGCTTCGGAGAGCTCCCTCGTGTTGTTGGAGGTGAGGATCACAACGGGTCGGTGCCGCGCAACGACGGTCCCGAGCTCGGGAACCGTGACCTGGAAGGCGTCGAGCACCTCGAGCAGCAGCGCTTCGGTCTCCATCTCAACTCGATCAACCTCGTCGATGAGCAGCACCACCGGCTCCTCCGCGCGAATCGCCTCGAGCAGGGGGCGTTCGAGTAGGAAGTCCTCCGTGAAGATGTCCCCCTCGATCTCGTACCAGGCCTTGCCTTCGTCGCTTTGGAGACGCAGCAGCTGCTTGTGGTAATTCCACTCGTAGAGCGCCTTGGCCTCGTCGAGGCCCTCGTAGCACTGGAGGCGCACCAGCTTGCGCTCAGTGGCGGCCGCAACAGCAAGCGCAAGCGATGTCTTCCCGACGCCGGCCGGGCCTTCGGCGAGGATGGGCTTCTCCAGCCGATCCGCCAGGAAAACGACCTGGGCGATCCTGTCGTCGGCCAGGTACCCGACGCGCTGGAGGTCTGCGGCTGCTCCGGCGGCATCGTCCCAGATCACCGCGGCTACCGGCGCAGATCCGGGTCGGTCTGGGCAGCTCGTGCCCGCACTGTGTACACGGAATCACCGCTGAGCACGCCGGGGCGCCCGAAGAGACGGCCGGACTGCCAATTGGAGAGGCCGAGCTCGGGCCGGTTGAGGGCGTACTGCCCGTCGATCCAACGGGTGAACCCGTTGCCGACGAACGGAGAGTCGACGCTTGCCCAGAAGGCTGCATGCTCATCCGGCGACTCAGCAACGAGACTGGCCCCGAACCTCGGGCTCTGTTCGTTGAACAGCGCAACGGCAGTCTCCTGATCCGGCACGATGGTGAGAGTGACTTCGGGGCTGTCCTCCCACTCCCACTCGACACCCAGCTCATCGTCACCGATGTCGACCGTCATCGGTTCGAGCACGCCACCCTCGGCCCTGGCTATCTCCACCTCCACGAACCACTCGGCCGGGATCAGCGCCTTGGCGGAGGCCGTCACATGCAGCTTGGGATTCGTCCCTCTTTCCTTGCCGGCGGCAAGCAGCGCCTCCAGGAAGACCGGCACCAGTTCGGCAGCTCGCGACTCGGGGATGCAGCAGGTGTTCAGCGTGTTGCACACTTTGCGGTCGAGTGAGTTGAAGACGGCGGCAGAGAACACGTCCGGTGTGGCGGTTTCTCCGGCGACGATCCACGCTCCCCCGGTTCCGTGGAGGCTCACCGGAATCCCTGCCTGCCTGGCGACGGCGCCGAGTTGATCCACCGCTGCTCCCGATCCACGGGCCACGGCCAGTGACAACCGGGGATCGGAGAACAAGGCCCAGCCGGCGGCCCGCGACGGGCTGTCGACGAGAGACACGATGCCGTCGGGAAGCCCGGCAGCGGCGACGGCGGGGGCGAGCGCGTGCTCGACGATGGCCCGGGCGGTGCCCAGAGCGTCGGAACCGATGCGGAAGACAACGGCATTGCCGCTGCGGAGCACGCCGGTTGCGTCGGCAAACACGTTTGGTCTTCCCTCGAAAATGAAGCCGACGATCCCCAGGCCGGAGCGGACGAGGTCCACAGACCACCCGGCATGCTCAATTGACTCCATGACCTCATCTCGCACGGACGTTGTGCCTGCCCACAAACCGAGACCCTCGATCATGTCCGCACGCATCTTGTCCGACAGCACGAGCCTCGTGACCGAACGTCCCCTGGCCCTTGCTGCCTCGACATCGCTTGCATTGGCTGCGGCGATCGGAGCGAACGCCGTGTTGTCAGCGAGGCGGGCGGCAAACTCGTGATAGAACTGGGTGATCTGGTCGTCCGATACGGCCCCAATGGCTCCAAAGGCGGCAGATGCGGCGTCGATGGCAGCAGTAGCTGTGCGATGGGCGGCCGCCGGCACGTGCAGCAGATCCCCCGTTGACTGCACAACGATGACGTGGTCGCCCGGCTCATACGCGTCGGCCAACTCCTGGGATACGTGCGCAACACGATCCCCTCCGTACAGCACCGGCATGCCCGCTTCCAGATGTGTCAGTCGATCAGTCATAGGCGGCAACGGTAGCGGGTCGCGACTCTGAGCGACAGGGTTGCCGGGTTAATGTCGCGCAATGACCCAAGGCGAGGAGTACTACACCCACGGCCACCACCCAGTGGTGGTCGACGCCCACGCCCGCAGGGGTGCCGGCGACTCCGCCGAGTTCCTTCTAGCTCATCTCCAACCCGGGTCGAGGTTGCTCGACTTTGGCTGTGGACCGGGCTCCATCACGGCCGATCTCGCCGAAATCGTCGGTTCCGCCGGATCGGTGATCGGCGTTGACAGCAGTGCCGAGGCGATCGCGATTGCCCGTCGTGACTCCGCAGCCACCGGCGCCGAGTACGTCGCAGCGTCGGTCTACGAGCTGCCGTTTGCCGAGGCCGAGTTCGACGTCGCCTATGGGCACCAGGTTCTGCAGCACCTGGCCGAGCCCGTCCCCGCTTTGCTCGAGGTGAGGCGCGTGTTGCGGCCGGGCGGTTTACTCGCGGTCCGGGACGCCGACTACGGGTCGATGACCCACTACCCCCACTATCCGGAACTCGACCGCTGGCGGGACCTCTACACACAGGTCGCCCGCAGCAACGGTGGGGAACCGAATGCGGGCCGACGGCTGGTGCATTGGGCGCAGCAAGCCGGCTTCACTTTGGTTCGTGCGTCGGCCTCCTCATGGCACTACACGACACCGGAGGAAAGAGCCGCCTGGGCCGAACTCTGGGCGGGAAGGATCCGGCTGCCCCGGTTCGCCGATCGCGCTGCGACCCTCGGCCTGGGAGCGGACATCGACACGATTGCCGCAGCCTGGCGGCGATGGGCGAACGAACCCGATGGCTGGTTCGCCTTCCTGCACGGCGAGGTCATCGCAAAGCGGTAGTGGCTAAACGAGCACCACGAGGTCGTCGCGGTGGATGACCTCTCCCCCAACTTCCGAAGTGTGCCGCCCTGCGACTTGGGTCAACATCGACGCCCCGACAGACGTCAGCCCCTTGCCGACCAGGTTCCCTTCACCATCGACGACCTCGACGGCGTCGCCGACTGAGAATTGGCCTTCCGCCCCGACGACACCCACCGCAAGCAACGAGCCACCGCGTTCCTTCAGGGCTCGAGCTGCCCCTGCATCTATGACAACCCGTCCCCAGGAGGGAAGACCGAACGCAATCCATAGCTTGCGGGCGGACAATCGGTTCTCGCGGGGAGCGATCCACGTGCCGAGCTCCTCACCGGCAACGGCTTTGATAGCAGCGTCCTTTTCGCTGGCGTCACCGATCACGGTCGGGATCCCCGACCACGCGGCCATGCGGGCCGCGGCGATCTTGGTGGCCACCCCGCCCGAGCCCATCGCACCCGTCGATCGGCTGCGATGCAGGGCGTCGAGCACCTCGTCTGTGTCGCGGACGGCGGTGATCAGCTGCGCCGTGTCGTCGAGACGAGGATCGTTGTCGTAGAGACCCTCGGTGTCGGTCAGGATTACGAGCAGAGTGGCGTCGACGAGGTGGGAGACGATGGCAGCCAGACGATCGTTGTCGCCGAACTTCAACTCGTCGACGACGACCGTGTCGTTCTCGTTGACGATGGGGACGATTCCGAGGCCGAGCATTCGCTCCAGAGCCTCCCGGGCGTGCAGGTATTGGCCACGACCGGCCACGACATCTCGGGTGATCAGCACCTGGCCAACAATGAGATCCCGCTTGCCAAACTCGCCCGCATAGGCCTCCATCAGCTTTCCCTGGCCTACCGCAGCCGCCACCTGAAGCCCGGGCACGTCGGCAGGGCGTTCGACGAGACCCATTGTCGATAGACCCGCGGCCACGGCCCCGGAGGAAACGAGCACCGTTGGATGACCGGTCTCCCACAGGGCAGCTACCTGGTCGACGGTGCGGGCGAGTCCTTCGGCATTGATCCCACCGGCAGGCAGGGCGAGGCTCGATGAGCCCACCTTGACGACAACGGGTCGGCCGCTGGCTGCCTTGGTTCTCACTCTGGCTCGTCCTCATCCTTCGGGTCGTAGGTGAAGACAATATCGCCAATACGCACGTCGTCACCGGCTTCTGCACCAGCATTGGCCAGAGCTTCATCGACACCGAGGCGGGCAAGCCGTCCTGCTGCAAAGTCCGCAGCCTGGGCAACGGTTAGGTCGTCGAGATTCACCGC
Organism: Acidimicrobiia bacterium; assembly: GCA_030066715.1. GTDB lineage: Bacteria > Actinomycetota > Acidimicrobiia > Spongiisociales > UBA5794 > JAAETI01. Next base: position 1,419 of record JASJBC010000080.1, on the reverse strand, counting down.
ACGCTCGGCTGCCTTGCCGGAGACCACCCACTCCTCGCCGATCCGACTGACCGTGAAGGCCTCGGGAAGTGGCCGGTGCAGTATGAAGCCGGCGCGCTCCGGGGCCTCGCGCAGATGCCCCTCGATCTCGCTGCCGATCGCATAGAGAAGAGCGTTGACCCCGCTTCCGGTGATTCCCGAGATCGGGTAGAGCTCGATCTCCTTCTCCCCCGCCCACTGGAGGTACTCGGTATGGTCGTCCAGGGTGTCGGCCTTGCTCAGCGCAACCACCCGCCGTCGCCCCGCCAGCTCAGGTGAATGCCGCTCCAGCTCGGCAACGAGGACTTCGTACTGCTGCTGCACCGAATCCGTCTGCAGCGTCGTCGGGTCGAGAAGAATCACGAGGACGCGAGCACGCTCCACGTGGCGGAGGAACTCGTGACCGAGCCCGCGGCCCTCGGCCGCTCCCTCCACAAGACCGGGGATGTCGGCCATGACGAACTCGTACTCATCGAAGGCCACCACACCGAGATTCGGGGTGAGCGTCGTGAACGGGTAGTCGGCGATCTTCGGTTTTGCCTCCGACACTCGGGAAATCAGCGTCGATTTACCCGCATTGGGGTAGCCGACCAGAGCCGCATCCGCAATCAGCTTGAGCTCGAGAACGACCGAAGCTTCCTCCCCGTACTCGCCCTGTTCGGCAAAGGAAGGAGCCTTGCGGCTGCGCGAGACGAGGGCGGCATTGCCGCGTCCGGCGCGACCTCCGGTGGCGATCCGAATCTGCTGTCCCGGCTCGACCAGATCGGCGAGCAGGGTGCCGTCCGGGTCGCGGACCAGCGTTCCCAGGGGCACGGGAAGCACCAAGTCCTCACCAACGCGACCGTGGCGCAGATCTCCCTCGCCGTGGGTACCCGACTCGGCTTTCCAGTGCGGCTTCCGCGCATAGCGAAGTAGCGTCGAGACCGATGAGTCGGCGGCAACGATTACCGAACCGCCTGATCCCCCCGAGCCGCCTATGGGCTTGCCGCGCGGCTTTCCCTTCTGGCGTTTGAACGACGCAACACCGGCACCACCGGAACCACCACGGACGTGGATGACTACCTGGTCAACAAAGGAAGCCACGGAGGCGGCTTCGAGTTACTCGGAAGCGACGATGCTCACCTGGCGACGACCCTTGCGGGTTCCGTACTGAACAACACCGTCGATCTTGGCGAACAGCGTGTCGTCGCCACCGCGGCCCACGTTGAGGCCGGGATGGATCTTGGTGCCACGCTGCCGGACCAGGATGGAGCCCGCCGTTACCGTCTGGCCATCAAAGGCTTTCGGGCCGAGCCGCTGCGCCGCTGAGTCGCGACCGTTCCGGGTTGAACCACCCGACTTTGTCTTTGACATGAGCTACTTCTCCTCGGCTGCCGCGACTTCTTCCTTCGCTGCGGCCTT
>JASJBC010000079.1 GCA_030066715.1 Acidimicrobiia bacterium | reverse complement strand
CCCATGGCCGGGATGGCCGGCATCGGGTAGCCGTTCTGGCCGGAGAGGCCAAAGCCCTGGATGTTCGGGTTGTCAGCAGCGACGGTCTCGAAGGCAGCACTGTGTGCCGGCGGACGAGGATCGGCAGCGAAGATCGCTTCCTGCGCCTCTTGGGTCGCCATGAAGTCGAGCACGAAGGTCTGGGCGAAGAGCGGGTTCTCCGCAAACGCCGAGACCATGAAGCCCTGCACCGCAATGAACGGACGGGGCTCGCCACCGTCTACCGGCGGGATCGGCTCGACGACGAAGTTGACACCCTCGAACGAGGGCAGCGCCCACGGACCGGTGATGGCGAACGGGGCAGTGCCGTTGCCAAAGCTCTCGGTCATGATGTCGTAGGTGATGTCAATGTCGATGAGACCTGCCTCGGACCAGTCAGCGAACGCCTGGGCGGCGGCGAGGCCACCCTCGCTGTCCAGACCGAGATCCTCGGGGTTGTAGCTGCCGTCGTCGTTGAGACCGAAGACGTAGCCACCGAGTGCGGTGAACAGCGGGTAGTTGTGGAACGGATCGCCGTTGCCGTTCTCCTGGAGAGCGAGCGGGATCTCGACGGTACCGTCGGCCACCAGGCCGAGGGCGACCTCTTCGAGCTCCTCGAACGTCGCCGGAGCATCCGGAACCAGGTCCGTGTTGCGGATCAGAGCGATGTTCTCAACTGCATACGGCAGACCGTAGGTCTGACCCTCGTAGTTGAAAGCCTGCAGCGAGGCGTCGCTGAAGTCGTCGGCAACTGCGCTCAGGTCGAGCGGGGAGACGACACCGCTGGTTACCAGCTCGCCGAGCCAGTCGTGGGCGCCGATGATGATGTCGGGGCCCTCACCAACCGGTGCGGCAGTGACCAGACGGTCACGGATATCGCCAAAGCCAAGCTCCTGCACGGCAACGGTGAGGCCGTTGTCGGCACCGAACTGATCGGCAAAGGTCTGAATCGCCGGTGTGCGGGTGTCATCCGCCCAGATCACCAGGTCGGCGTCGGCACGAACCACCGGGGGCTCGGTCGTCGTCGTTGTCTCGTCCGAAGGAGCCGCGGTGGTCGTGGTCTCCGGAGCGGCAGTTGTCGTTGTCTCAGGGGCGGCAGTTGTCGTCGTTTCCGGTGCGGCTGCCTGGGTAGTGGTCGTCTCCTCGGAGTCGCCACCACAGGCGGTCACAAACAGGGCAAACGCGAGAAGTACTACCGCAAAGGCGCTAAATCGCCTTGTCATGGGATTTCCTCCTGGGTTCTCCTTGGTGCACCCGAAGGGCGGCACCACCCGGTATTAAAGCAAACTGCTTGCAGGATTTCCACAAGAACTTGCAAGACTCTTGCAAACCGTTGCAAGGACAGTCAGAATAAGGCCGGTGAAACCCAAGCTAAACGAAGTCGCCAAATACGCCAACGTCAGCGAAGCCACCGTCAGCCGCGTGCTCAACCAGCGGCCCGGCGTTGCCGAAGACACGCGCCGCAAGGTGCTGGACGCCCTCACCCGGCTTGGTTACAACTTCGGTGCGGAACGGGTGCGGAAGTTCCGCACGGTCGGCATCATCACCCCGGAGTTGGACAACCCGATCTTCCCCTACATGGCCCAGGCGATCGAGTCCAAGCTGGCCCGGCACGGGTTCCTGTCGATGCTCGGTCCGGCGACACCCACGACTGCCCACGAACGCGACTACCTACAGCACTTCGTTCGCATGGGGGCCAGCGGCATCGTCGTCGTCAACGGCGCCTATGCCCGGCGTTCGATCGGCTATGCCGCATATGAGCGGCTGCTGGCGGAGGGTATTGCGGTGGTGCTGGTCAACGGCATCTACCAGCCCTGCCCGGTTCCGGCGATAACCATCGACATCGCCGCCGCGGCACAATCGGCGGTGCGACACCTCATCAACCTGGGCCACGAGCGGATCGGTTGCATCGCCGGCGACATGCAGTACACCTCCCCGCAGGATTTGGCGAGGGGCTACGAGCGTGCGCTGCGGGCGGCCAATCTCCACGTCGATCCGGATCTGATCGTCGAAGCGCTCTTCACACTCGAGGGGGCCAAGTCGGCGGCGACGACGCTCATCGACCGCGGCGTCACCGGGCTGATTGCGATGAGCGACCTGATCGCCCTGGGCGCCATCAGCGCGGCGCAGGCGCGGGGAATGGAGGTTCCCCGCGACCTCTCAGTGATCGGCTTCGACGGCACCCCGTTGCTCGGCATGCGAGGGCCGACGCTGACGACGCTGCGGCAGCCGGTGGACCGGATGGCGCAGAGCGTTGCAGCCATGCTGCTCGGCCAGATGAACGGCGATACCCAACCGACCCAGGTCTTCGAAGCGGACCTCATCGCCGGCGGGACGGCGGGCATCGCCCCGGCGCTGGTCCGTCAGCCGGAACGCGCCGGAGCATCCCACCTGGCGTAGTCCGTCACGTCGGTGAAGCCGAGCGATTCATAGAGAAGGTTGGATGCCTTGCCCGCCCCGGAGCCCACATAGGCGATCTGCGCACCGAGCGCCGCACCACGCCGGAGCCCCTCCGCCATCACCGCAGCGGCGAGACCGCGCCGGCGGTGGTCGGGATGGGTACCGACGGGCTCGAAGACGATGTAGCCGTTGGTCGCGTCCCACCACACCGTCGTGAACGCAGCGAAGGTGCCATCGGCTGCGATGGCTGCCAGATCGAGGTCGGGCAGGTAGCTGGGAGCCTGCGCCATCACCTGCATCATGTCTCCCGTGCGGTTCGTGCCGAAGCAGATCCGGCTCAAAGAAGCGCGGCCCTCGCTGTCCTGCTCCGAGCTCAGGTCGAGGGAACGGACGACGTAGCCGGCGGCGACGGGTACTTCCGGCAGATCATCCATCGTGGGCCGCCGATTCAGATGCGCCTCCACCTCACCCTGCGTCCAGTTACGCCGCCGCAGCACTCTCTCCCGGGTGGTGTCACCCACGACCACCCACGTCGAGAAGGGCCGCTCCGGGCGAGGAGACGGCGAGCGGTGCGACTCTCCCCAAGCGAACATCTCGTCCTCGAGGTGTCGATACCGATGGTCGACCTCGACCCACAGGTCGCCGCCGCTCTCCGGGTGGACGACTCCCACGATCCCCGTGTCCGTCTCCCAGATTTGGGTGTACCGCTCCCACGATCGCTCCCCCGCCAGCTCCGCTGCGGAGGTCACCGAATATCGCTGGAGGTCCCAGCGCTCCTGCCCCCAGTTGAACATCCAGCCGTACTGGCCGTACGTGTCGATGAGAAACTCGCGAACCGCGACGAAGTCGGCGTCGCCCGCATAGGCACGGCGGGTGGTGGGCGTCATGACAGTCCCGGCTCAGTCGTCGCCGCTGGTCACCGCTTCGTCGAGAAGCATGGCAATGTCCTTCACGATGACCTGTTCGTCGGCGCCAACTTCCTTGACGCCGTCGTCCATCATGATGTAGCAGAACGGGCAGCCCGTCGCGATGACATCCGGTTCGCTGCGGAGAGCCTCCTCGGTGCGTTCGATATTGACCTTCTTGCCGGTCTGCTCCTCGAACCACATCTTCCCGCCGCCGGCCCCGCAGCAGAACGACTTGGTCCCGTTGCGCTCCATCTCCACCCGGGTACCGATGGCGTCGACGACATCGCGGGGAGCTACGAACACGTCGTTGTGGCGACCCAGGTAGCAGGGATCGTGGAAGGTGATCGACTGCCCATTCGACTTGGGGCTGATCCGGCCCTGCTCGACAAGCTGCATGAGCAACTCGCTGTGGTGGATCACCTCGTACTCCCCGCCGAACTGCGGGTACTCGTTCCTGAGAGTGTTGAAGCAGTGCGGGCACTGGCTGATGATCTTGGTCACACCAAGATCATTGAGGGTCTCGATGTTCTGGAGGGCCAGCCCTTGGAACACGTACTCGTTGCCGGTGCGCCGCGCCGGGTCACCGGTGCAGAGCTCGGCCGCACCGAGGATGGCGAAGTCGACTCCGCCCTCATGGAGGAGACGAGCCGTGGAAACGGTGACCTTGCGGTTGCGATCGTCGAACGACCCGGCGCAGCCCACCCAGTAGAGATACTCGGCTGTCACTCCCGGGTCGCCCAACACCTTGACGTCGAAGTCCAGCTCCTGCGCCCAGTCGCCGCGTGTGTTCTGATCCATCCCGTAGACGTTGGAGGAGTTCTCCATCGATATGTAGGCCTTGCCCAACTCCGACGGGAACTCGGACTCCATCAACGACAGATAACGGCGCATGTCGAGGATCTTGTCCAGGATCTCGATGTTCACCGGGCATATGTCGTCGCAGGCACGACAGGTGGTGCACGCCCACAACTCCTCGGGGGTGACGCGCTCGAAGACGTTGTCGGAGGTGATGGTGATCTCGGCATCCATCGCCACCGTTGCCGACTGCTTCACCGCTGCCGTTGCCGCCGCGACCTCACCGAGCTTGAGGACGATCTCCCGCGGATCGAGCGGCTTGCCGGTCGTGTTCGCCGGGCAGACCGAGGTGCATCGCCCACACACCGTGCAGGCATCGGTGTCGAGGAGTTGCTTCCACGTGAACTCGCCGACGACCGAGGCGCCAACGGTCTCGATGTCTTCGGCCTCCATGAGGTTGGGCATCTCTCGCATGGCGCCGACGGGCCGTTCCTTCGGCGACAGGTACATGTTCGCCGGGGAGGTCACCATGTGGCGAAGCTTCGTGGACGGCAGAACGACGAGGAACGCCACGAAGCTGGCAACGTGGGCGACCCAGAGCACCTGGTGAGTGCCGGCCGCGGCGCCGGGAACCAGGTAGCTCGCTGCATATCCGAGGAACGACCATTGCTCGAAGGCGGGCCGACCGATGTCGGCGATCCGAGCCGCCTCCACTGCGATCCCGGTGATGCCGATGGCAGCGAGCGTCACGAGGATCCATGCATCCTCTGGCTTGCTCTTGCTGCGTAGCCGCCATGGCCTGATCCCGTAGCGGCGGACCGCAAGCCAGACGAGACCGACCAGATAGACGATCGAGAACAGGTCGAGGACGAAGGAGAAGCCCTGATAGAAGCCACCCTCGAGGAACTTGAGGTTGTTGGGCAGGAGGTGATCGATCTCGACTGTGACCGTTCCGAGGAACAGCACGACGAAGCCGTAGTAGAGGGCGGCATGCGGGATACCGGCCGCTGGGTCCTGAAGCAGCGTCCGCATCGCCAGCCCCTCGCGGAGTTGGATGAGGCGCTTCTTGACCATGTTGGAGCGCTCTTCGAATGCGCCGCGTTCCCAGTTGCGGGCGCGTAGCGCAAACAGGTAAACGGTCAGCCCGAGGAAGACTGCGACAGTGACGTAGAAGAGAGCCACGATCGGTGACGGGATGTTGCCGAACACCCTGCGCCCGACCTCGGGGTCGGCCTTGGCCGGCACCGTGCCCAGCCACCAGGCGAACAGGACCCCTGCCACCGTGACGGGCACGAGTGCCATCAGCAGCCCGCTGAAGTTCCGACCTCTCGGCTCATTCCCAGCCAACCCATCCTCCTTGAGCGGATCGTGAAATACTAACGGGACGTCCCGCACCCACCCCACCCCCCTCCCCGTTCTGGCGGATCTGCCTTCCAGATGCGGAAGTGACGTCCGCAAGACAGAGAGAGCGGCGCCACCCGTCGTTCTGGCGGATCTGCCTTCCAGATGCGGAAGTGACGTCCGCAAGAACGGAGAGGATGGGTTGGCTGTGTACGCTGCTCTTATGACAGATGTGCGCACGAGCCATGATGGGGACTTCGCCAATCGCACGACCTTTGCCGGTGCGCCGACCGCTGCGCTGGACGATCTCGACGACATCGATGTGGCGATCGTCGGCGCTCCTTTCGACTGGGGGACAACCAACCGCCCCGGCGCTCGCTTCGGGCCGGCCGCGATCAGGTCGGGTGACTACTTCGGTGCGCACGGGTCACGCACCCACCTGCCCACCGGCATCGATCCGTTTGCAGAGATGCGCGTCGCCGATATCGGCGACTTCAACGTCGTGCCCGGCTACGTCGAGGAGAGCGTGACGAGAATCCGGGCCGGGATCAGACAGATCGCCGAACAGGACACCGTGCCGATCGTGCTCGGCGGCGATCATACGATCACGTTCCCTGATGCCGGTGGTGTTGCCGATGTGCACGGGCACGGTGAGATTGCCCTCATCCACTTCGACGCTCACGCAGACACCGGGGATACGCAGAACGGGCAGCTCCTCGGCCACGCCACGCCGATGCGGCGGCTGATCGAGGAGGGGTCGGTCCCCGGCCATCGCTTCGTGCAGATCGGGCTGCGCGGGTACTGGCCTCCACCCGATATCGTCGCCTGGATGCGCGAGCAGAACATGCGCAGCTACCTGATGAACGAGATCGTGGATCGCGGTCTCCGGGCCGTCGTCGACGAGGCGGTCGCCTACGCCCTCGAAGGTGCGACCAAGGCCTTCATCTCAGTCGACGTCGACGTGGTCGATCCGGGCATGGCCCCCGGCACCGGGACCCCCGAGCCCGGTGGTCTGACCTCACGAGAACTGCTCGACACTGTGCGTCGCCTCGCCCGCGACCTCGAAGTGGTCGGCGCCGACATCGTCGAGGTGAGCCCGCCCTACGACGGGCCGGGACAGATCACTGCATCCTTGGCCAACCGGGTCGTCCTCGAGATCCTCAACGGGATGGCGGAGCGGAAGCTCGGTCACTCTGGACGGGCGACACACTGATCATGAAGAGAGCACCGACCCAGAGAAGAAGCACGTCGGCGGGAAACATGGATACGGCAGTCGCACTGCTCTCCACCACAGCGCCTGCGATCCTGACGACCGGGTAGGAAACGACAACGGCGAGCCCGAACAGAAGCAGGCTGAGCACGAAGATCGGTCCGTCGGTGGCGGCGACGTTGTCGCCCCAGGAGGCTCTCATCAGCCGGAATGTCCGGCGAGCGCCCAACCACAGCAGCGGTAGCGGGAGGACGTACCGCAGCGCGGTCGTCGCACCTTCCGAGATGCCAACGACGAACGGAAGCACCAAGCCCAGAGCGAGCATCCCCAGCCCAAGGGTGCGCTGGTGGGAACCGTCCCGATTCATCCTCCGATCGTATCAAGCGTGGCATACGGTGCGAAGCCCGCGTCGCCACCCCCACGTTGCATACGCCGTCGGTAGGGTCCGAGCTGAGTCGAAAGGACCACCTTGACAGACAACCAGGACGACGTCACCCAGATAGAAGCAGCCGCGGCCGACTACATCAAAGGCTGGTACTCCGGCGATGTCGCTCGGATGGATCGCTGCCTCCACGAGGATCTGGTCAAGCGCACCCCAACATCGCCGGACGGTGACCTCCGCGCAGTCAGCAAAGCTCGCATGCTCGAGCTCACTGCGGACGGCGGGGGCGACATGATCGATCCCGAGTACGAGACGGTGGTATTCCGGGTGTCACAGGACATAGCAAGCGCTGTCGTCACCTCTCCGGAGTACGTGGACTTTCTCCAGCTCGTCAGAACGAACGACGGATGGAAGATCGTCAACATCCTCTTCCGGACCCTCAGCTGACAGAATGCGGGCTCGTCGCAGCGGAGTAGCCTCCGTCGGATGAGCACGCACCCTTGGTGGCAGACCACCGTCATCTATCAGATCTACCCGCGCAGCTTCCAGGACACCACCGGCAACGGTGTGGGTGATCTCCCCGGCATCACCAGCCGCCTCGACTACCTCGCCGACACTCTCGGCGTCGGGGCGATCTGGATCTCTCCGTTCTACAAGTCCCCGATGGCCGACTTCGGCTACGACGTTGCCGACTACACCAGCGTGGATCCCCTCTTCGGCACGATGAACGACTTCGACGAGTTACTGGACGAGGTCCACGCCCGCGGCATGAAACTGATCATCGACTGGGTACCCAACCACAGCTCGGACGAGCATCCGTGGTTCCTCGAGTCTCGCTCGAGTCGGGACAACCCGAAACGAGACTGGTACACCTGGCGCGACCCGAAGCCGGATGGATCACCCCCCAACAACTGGGTGAGCGCGTTCACGGGGCCCGCCTGGAACTTCGACGAGACGACCGGCCAGTACTACCTGTGCACCTTCACCACCAAGCAGGCGGACCTGAACTGGCGCAACCCCGAGGTGCAGGAAGCCATGCTGGCCGATCTGGCGTTCTGGCTGGATCGTGGCGTCGACGGCATCCGGGTGGATGTGGCCCACTTCGTCATGAAGGACCCCGAACTGCGCGACAACCCCCTGGTCGAGGGCGAACCAGTCCTCAACACCAAAGATCACGGTGAGTACGACCTCTACCAGCATCTCCATGACAAGGGCCACCCGCACAACCACGGTCTATACCGCGACGTGCGAGCCCTGCTCGACAGCTACCAGCCAGAGCGATTCTCGGTGGGCGAGATCTACATCGCGGACTGGAACGAGTGGGCCAGCTATTACGGCGATCTGGACGAGCTGCACCTGCCGTTCAACTTCTCACTCCTGTGGGCTCCTTGGACTGCGCAGGGAATCAGCGAGGAGGTGAACACCGCGGAGGCGGCGATCCCGCCCGGGGGTTGGCCCAGCTACGTGCTCGGCAACCACGACAACAATCGCATCGCCACCCGGTTCGGCGAGGAGCAGATGCCGATCGCAGCCATGCTCCTCCTCACCTTGCGTGGCGTGCCGACTCTCTACTACGGAGACGAGTTGGGTATCCCCGAGCGCTTCATCCCACCCGAGCAGCAGCTCGACCCGCACGGGCGCCTTCTCCCGGGAGCGGGGCGAGACGGGTGCCGCACGCCGATGCAGTGGGACTCCTCGGCCCATGCCGGGTTCTCCCCCGACACAGCCGAGACGACCTGGCTGCCGCTCGCCGACGACTGGGCTGAGCGCAACGTGGCGCAACACCTCGACGATCCGCATTCGCTGCTGAACCTGTACCGGCGGTTGCTGGCATACCGCCGCTCCTCGGCCGACCTGCAGACGGCCGACTACGAGCAACTGGCCGCACCGGATGGATGCTTCGCCTACCGGAGAGGCAAGCTGATCGTCGCCCTCAACTTCACAGACGAAGTCATCGAACTGCCTTTCACAGGCGAGGTCGAGTTGTCTACCTACCCGGACGCGGAAGCTCACGCCGGCCGGTTGCGGGCGCACGAGGGAATCATCGTTGCGGGTTAACCGCCGTTGCCGTCCCTCACGGCATCCATCTCCTCGGTGCTGTCGAACACGACCGACTCGAAGTCGTGCCCGCGTGCACTCGACACGAGCACGGTGCGGGGCAATCCCGAGGTGATGCGCTCCATACGCCGGTAGAAGCCGGGCGACTGCTTGAGATCTGTCGGGAGCAGGAATCCCAGGAAGACGAGGTCGGCGCTGCCCGACTCCTCCGAGAACACCTGATACAGGGGACGGCCGGCGGTGAGCACAACCTCGATGTCGGCATCGATGCGAGCCGCCCCGAGCATCGTTCTGATGCGCCCGGTGGCCTCCACCACCTCTTCGGCGTGTTCGACCGCGGTCAACACCGTGATCCTCGATCCGGCCCAATCGGCGTGCTGGGTGACCAGGTGACCGAGCAGCAGCATGAGCGAGCCGTTGGCGGTGGCCCCGGTCCACCAGACGTGGATGCGGCCGTTGCGCACGGGTCTGCCGCCGTCCGGGGATTCACGCACCAGGAGGATCGTGCGTTCGAGCAGATGGAGGTCCCGCAGCATCCGCATGTAGCCGAGGATCCGCTCATCGCTCTTCGGCCAGCCCAGCATCACCGCATTCGCCTGGAAGTTCCCGATCCCATAGGCCTGGGCCGCGGTGACGGCACCTCTGTAGATGTCGCCTACGACCTCCGCGCGATAGAACACGTTCGGGTGCTTGTCGGCCAACTCGTCCTTGTACAGATCGTTGAGGATGCGCCGTTCATGGGCTCGATCCTCGACCTCCCCGTCGAGAAGATGCACGAACGTCACCAGGCCCCGCGACTGGACCAGCGCACTGCTGATCTCGAGGAGGTGCGCCCGCTCCCCGATGTCGCCGCCCATGACGACGAGATTCGGCCGCCAACTCACCGGGTGCTCCTTGGTGAGGTGCACGTTGCGGAGGCCGGCGAGCACCAGTGCCGACCAGATGCCGTGGCGGGCATCGCCAAATGCGGTGTCGAGGGTGCGGCGCTGGGTGAAGGCGAAGAGCCCGACCAGCACAACAGCGGCAAGCAGCATGGCGGGCAGGTTGATGATGCTCATTGCGTAGAAGCAGGCGACCGCGGCGCCGAGGCTAATTGTCGCCGGGACCCGGAAGGTGGGCCGGAAGCTCGGGTTTGCAGCCCAGGTCTCGAGACCTGAGGCGAGGTTGATCGCTCCGTACGTAGCCAGGAAGAACATCGTCAACACCGGGGCGATGGCCTCGAGGCTTCCCACCAGGACACCGATCTGGGCGAGCATGAACGTGAGCATCGTTCCCATGCGCGGCTCGTTGTCCTTCCCGTACCCGCGGGCGAAGAAGCGAGGCACATGGCCGTCGGTCGCTAGCGCCTGCAGGGTGCGGGGAGCCGACAGGATCGAGCCGAGTGCGCTGGACAGGGTGGCGCCGAACACGCCCAGATAGATGAGTGCCGGGACCGATGCCACGATGAAGACAGCATCGAGGTTGTTGATCAGCTCGTTATTGGTGAAGTTGAGCGACAGCCACACCGGAAAGGCGATGTAGACGACGAAGCTGGTGAGGATGACCAGCATGATGCCCTTGGGGATGTCGCTCCGCGGGTTCTGCAGGTCGCCGGACATCGACACGCCGGCCATGATCCCGGTGGCCGCCGGGAAGAAGATCGCAAACACCTCGATGAAGCTCGCTCCTCCGTCGTCGTTGAACCACTCGATGCTCACCGGGAAATCCCCGGTGGTCCCCGTGAAGAACGACAGCAGTGACAGGCCGATCGCAGCCATGACGAAGTACTGCGCTTTGATGGCAAGATCGGCGTTCCAGTACGCCAGCGCAAGCACTACGAGGTTGATGATGCTGCCGGTGACCACGACGGGGATCTCCGGTAGCAACTGATGCAGCGCCTCGGCGAAACCGACGACGTAGAAGGTCACGCTCAACGCCTGGGCCAGGAAGAGCGGGATGCCGACGGCCGAGCCGACCGACGGCCCCAGCGATCGGCTGATCATGAAGTAGGCGCCGCCGGTGCCGACCGTGCGGTTCGTTGCGATCGACGAGACGGACAGCGCCGTTGCCCCCGTGATCATGTGGGTCACCACGACGATGATCAGCATCATCCCCAGCCCGACCGACCCGGTCGTGAAGCCAAGGAGCAGGTACATCACGACACCGAGAACGGTGAGGATGCTCGGCGTGAACACGCCAGAGAACCAGTTGAAGCGCCCCCCGGTGCTCTGTTGGGTCACACCACCTCCGATTTGCGATGCCACGCTAGCCCGGAAGGCCGACTTTGGTTTACGCCGTCTCGCTTCTGGTCCAGATGACCCGCTGTGGGAATGGGATCTCGATGCCTTCCTCTTCGAACGCCTTCACCAGCCTGCCCCGGATCTCACGACCGGTGGC
>JASJBC010000008.1 GCA_030066715.1 Acidimicrobiia bacterium | reverse complement strand
TGGAGAACCCTGGCACCGATCAGCAGGCCAAGCGACATCGCCGTGTTGCGACCTGAGGCGAGCACCAGCTACCCGTCGGCCGACCCAACCCCGGCCGGCAACTCTCGACTCCTCGAACCTCTCACCGACCGAGAACTTGCCGTACTGCGCCTTCTCCCCACCCGGATGACCAACCAGAGGATTGCAGACGAGCTATTCATCTCGATCAACACAGTCAAGACGCACCTAAAGGCCATCTACCGCAAGCTCGACGCAGAGAATCGGAACGGAGCCGTAGATGCTGCCGTCACGATGCGGCTCGTGTGAGTGGTCCCGTGATTGCAGTGACGTGGGCCGGGTATGAACGATGAGACCTGATTGGGAGAGAATCGCCAGGATGGCGTACGCGATCGTGAGCGTATGGCTGGCCTTTGCGGTGATCGTCAACTTCTTGGTGTTGATCCGGTAGTGCCACTCCCACGTGTACCAGAACACCCCCGGCGGCGATCGGCTCCAGCCTGATCGCGCCCGGTACAGACTCAGCCGATGCCACCGGCTCTCTTCGAGGAGCGGAGTAGTTGGTAGGAGAACGCTCCGGCCAACAGGGTGCCGACCGCTCCTGGGATCGAGACATCGTTGATGCGGGGCGGCACCTTGGACGCCCACAGCCGAGCCGAGCCGCTGAACAATGCAGCCGCCAATGCGGAGTAGACCAGCCGGTTTATGTTGCGGTCGAGGCCTTTCACCTCGAGAGGGACCTCGATCTGGCCGGCTCGAACCCCTTCGAGGATGGCGGCAACCTCCACAGGCACGGTCTCGATGAGGTTCTCCCAATCCCGGGCCGTGCGCTGCGCGCGGCGCAGGAGCCGTCGCGGCGCAAACCGCTTGGCTGCAATCACACTGGCGTAGGGCTGCAGCACCTCGGTGAGTGTGATGTCATAGCCGGTCTCCACCAGCAGCCCCTGGAGCTGCGTCAACGTGCGACCCAGCAGCGCAACGTCCGACGGTATCACCAGCCGATGGCGCCGCAGGATTCCGTCGATGGCGTTCGTAGCCCCGGACATGTCGGTGGCCGCAATTCCCGCCGTGGCGAACTGCTCGATCCAATCTGCGACGTCCCGGCGCAAGGCCCTCCTGTCCAGCGTTGACGGCGCATCACACACCCGCAGGATCCCTGCAACCACACCGTCGACGTCGTGGCGCAGTGCGGAGACCACAACATCGTCGATTACGTCCTGCAACTCATCGTCAATGCGACCAACCTTGCCGAAATCCAATAGGCCGACCATGCCATCCCCTAGCACATAGATGTTGCCCGGATGGGGGTCGGCATGGAACAAGCCATCGCGGAAGATCATCTTTATGTAGATGTCGGCGCCGCGCCGAATGAAGCCCTCGCCTTCCGGGCCCAGGTCCCCGATCACGTTCGAGAGACGCTGCCCACCCATCCTGGACATAGTGAGCAAACGCTCCGTGCACAGCTCCGGAAATGGCTCCGGGATGACTACGTCGGCTTCGTCTGCGAAGTTCTCCCGAAACTTGGCCAGATTGCGCGCTTCCAGCAGGAAGTTGGCCTCGGCCAACAGCGAGCGACGCAATTGGGCGGCGATCTCGACGGGGCGGTACGAAGCCAGTTCGGGGTCGTGGTTCAAGGCCAGGACTGCGAGCGCCTCGAGAATGTCCAAATCGGTCTCGATGACTTTGCGAATCCCTGCGTGCTGGACCTTGATCACTACCTCAGACCCGTCGTGGAGAGTCGCCGCGTGTACTTGCCCGATCGAAGCCGACCCCAATGCCTGCTCATCGAACGAGGCGTACCGGTTCTCCAGGGGCTCACCGATCTCGACTTCTATCGTCTCCCGCACCACGTGGGGCGGGTCGGCAGGAACATCGGCTTGCAGGCTGGCCAGGGCCGTAGCCACTTCCTCGCCGACAAGATCGCTGCGGGTGCTCAGAATCTGGGCGATCTTGATGAACGTCGTGCCCAGTTCCTCGCATACTCGGACGGCACGCTCTCCGTCCGACATTGCTGTGAGATCGGGGTCCGTCAGCCGCGTCAAGAGCGACTGGTACTTGTCGGGAACACCGGCCGCCCATGATGAGAAGCCGTACTTAGCGAGTGTGCTGACGATCTCCGACACCCTGTCGGAGTTGGCGATTAGGACACGCCTGGCTTGGGCAACATCGGTCATTCTGGATCCTTTGGGTAGTACTGGCTCGGTTGCCTGGATCGGCTCGACCGGAGCAGCCCGGGCTTCGGCCACCAACCGATCGCTCCCTCATTCTTTGGCCATGCGCCGCCGAAATCGGACGCAACGCTCACGCCGTGACCTCGGGCGCGAACCTTCGCGCTGCGGCTGCGACCATACCGCCGACACCCGCCCCGACCAGAGACCCGACCACGGCGTCTCCTGGGAAGTGCACACCGGTGTGCACCCGTGAATAGGCAACCGCACCGGCGAGAAATCGCAACCCGGCCCCGACAACAGGGAGCTGATCGCCAACCGCGGTCGCAAAGGCAAAGCCGGAGGCGCTATGGCCCGATGGAAACGACGTCGAATCCGGCATGCTCACGTGTCTCTCCTCCGGCACTCCTTCTCCATCTCTGTCAGGACGGGCCCGGGGATACAGCCGCTTGATCCCCTGGTTGACGACTGCCGAAGCGACCCCGACGGCGATGAGCCCGGTTGTGGCGGCCCGCCGCCCGGATCGGCCGCCGGTCACTGCCAGCCCTGCCGCCACACCCATCCACAGCTTGGAGAAGTTGGCGAGGTTGGAGAGCCGCCGCAGCGGTTCGTCGACGCTGGGGGTCGGCGAGTCGGCGACGGCTGCGTAGATTGCACGATCGAGTTGACCCAACTCGTGGAGAAGCCGATCGACCGAAGAACCCGAATCAGCCGGCTGTGCGCTTCGCAGCCCCGCAATGGTCTCCACAAGCGGCTGGGGTTGGATCGGATGGTCCATCGCTACTCCGCCAACCCGGCGGTCTCAGCGAGATCGAGGAGCCTTGCCGCAACCACTTCACCCGGCGGAACGTATCCCGGGCGGGTCCCGGCCGGCACCAATACGCGCAGGCCTTTGCGGTGAATCTCGAGTTTGAGCGGCGACTCGAACTGCAACGCTTCTCCATCAAGACCGGCCAGGATCGGCTCGTCGGACTCAATTCGATAGGAGGTTGTCTCCCACTCTTGTAGAGACCGGACCTCATGGAGCGGCATGGACGCAACGTCACCCTCGGGCAAATCGGTGATTGCGCCGATGCCGAGCTTGCCTGAGTCGAGACGATACCGACGCCCGTAGTCAGGAGGGCCTGAGTAGTGATACCGGTTGTTTGAAACCAGCAGCAGTGGTGCCCGCTCGTGGGTGCGACCACCCGGTGTGACGTAGCGCAGAGCAGCTTGCGCCTCGACATCCGCGCTCGCCGCACTGATTGCAGTTGCGATCGTGGACGCCTTGTCCTCGCGGTATCCCTCTGTGTGTACCGCCTGGGCATAGACACCGAAGCTCACGTTGTTCAGGAAGACCCGGCCGTTGGCGGTCGCGTAGTCGATGTGGATCACCTCACCATCCCGCAACGCTGCCAGCGCCGACAACGGGTCGTCCCGGTCCAGACCGAGATCGAGCACAAAGTGATTGCGAGTCCCCATCGGGACACAGAAAAAGGGCACACCCCGTTCTACGGCTACGCCGGCCACCAAGCCGAGTGATCCGTCGCCGCCTGCCATGCCGATGGCGTCCGCCCCAGCGCTGATGGCGTCGTGGGCGAGTTGGACCAGGTCGTCACCGCGCTCCAACATCACGGTCGTGACACCGAGCTCCCTGGCAGCAGCCTCGAGGCCATACTTCTCCGCTTTGCCGTCGCCGCTCCAACGATTGACGATGAGAGTTGGGTTCTCGACCTTGCTGGACTTGCGTGTGTACGGCCGTGCCCTGCGCACCAACCCTCGGACCTCGTGGCGCCAGAATGCACCGGCAACAGCGAGCCCGGCAACGAACGCTGCCGCAAGCAAGACCGCCATGATGCGCCCAAACCGTTTCCTCTCCACCGGAATGATCTCTACGCGTTCCACGTTCATTTTCGACTCCTATCTCCTTTCGGGACCAAGCAGCCTCCGTAATCCCACCATTTGCGGGAAGACACGCCACCACCCGGTGCGGGTGATCGAACGATCGGCAACGACTTCCCGGCTGCGAGCGGCTGCAGGCTCAAGATGGCGAACGTCCTCTTGCGAATTCTGCCACGGCATCCCTGACGGCGTCGATCGCAGAGCGGTGACGGAGCCGGCCTTCCGCATCATTGCCTCCCTGTGGCCGAAGGGATCACGATGGAGCAAGGCCGATCGACCAGCCATTCTTGACACTGATCACCTTCCACCCGAGCCGCGAGAGCTCATAGAACTACGGCGATTCCGTCGCCGAGCACCTTGGCACCAAGGACAACGAAGAGAACGGTCATGACGACGTTGTTGTTGGCCACGAGCCACTGCTTCATTGTGTCCAACCCACCCTTCGCCTTGTCCCCGAGGACGAGGCTGGCCACAACAGGGATTGCGACCGTCACCGCGGCAATTGCGACAAAAACCGCTAGCGCGCCGAACTCCTGGGCCCTAGACAGACCAGCCCCGGTGATCTTCACGACCGCGGCGAACGTGAGCCCGAGGTTCTTCGGGTTCACGGCCGCAAGCAAGAAGGCGAGACCAAATGACTTTGCCGAGGTGAAATCGTCGATTGTTGCCATCCAGGCCGGCATAGCCGGCTCCTCGTCGCCTTGCGGACGGCTCGACCAGTTGCGCCACGCCAGAGCAAGAAACAACAGACCAATCACAACCTTGATCCAGGCCCCAACGGTCGACTCGCCGCCACCCGCATCTTCCAGCCCCATGACGAGGACGAGGCCTCCGGCAACCACCAGCCCTGCAACCCAGCCGAGAACGAAGCTGATGCTGTTCCCCGTCGCCCGCGACGAAAACAACATCAGAATCACCGCAATGATTGGGATTGGGCTGATCGCAACGCCTACAGCATTTCCGAGAATGTCGCCTATCACCTCAGCCATGTCAGCTCCTCTCCATTGCGCAACTTGGTCAGGGCCAGTCGAGCGACGACTCTACTCATTTCGGCCACCTGCCTCCTTGTCCACCCAGGCGAATTCTGGACTGCACGACCGCCCCTCGCCACGCGGCCCGATTTCACCCGGTGTGCAAATCGCTGATCGTGACGAGATTCGACAGTCTCCAGGTTCCACTCCAGCCGGGGCGGCATAGAGAGACGATCGCGACCTACGTCACGGACGCGCCAAGACAACGTCGCCGTCTCTACGGCATCGTCTTCCGGCTCTCCGTCGTAGACCCGAACGCGCGCCGGATCAGCCGGCGTCGCCCTCGATGATGGCTCGGAGATCGTTGAGCGACGTAGCCAGCTCATCGTTGACAGCCGCCCAGTTCTCCTCCGCGGCACTCTGCGCCTCAGCCAGCTTGACGCGAGCCTCCTTGATCCCTGCGTCCAGATCAATGAGGGCGGGGTCGACATCGGCTTCCGACACTTTGCCCTCGACAGTCAGCGCAAGGCGGCGCAACTGAGTTCGGGTGACGCCGAGGTCGATGCTCAATTGGGCGACCTGCTCTATCAGCCGGCGTAACTGGCGCTCGACCTCGTCGTGCCGCTCGTCGTGCTCCTTGATCCCAAAAAGGTCCATGGCCTTCCTCTCGTCCGCTCTGGTCCGCTCGCCCGCGGACCCGATCACTACGATTCAAGTCTGTATCCGGCATTCCAGCAGAATCTGGGGCGGCTCTGCCTCACCCGGACCAGGTGAGAAGGCCCGAACCGGCGGCTCAGGCCGCCGATAGTCGGTCTCGAGCTTCTTCTAGGTGCGGCAGCCACCATCGGTCTGGGACGGCAAGGCATCCTCGCGGCGAGCACCAGTCAGGTCCGCTCTGGGCCAGCAGGCACGGGTGAAACTCGGTGCCTCGTGGTCAGACCTGGCCGCGATCGCCGGCGATCCCGCCCAATCGCTTGAACCCCAGGTTCATGAGACGACGGGCGATCATCATCGCCAAGATCAATGCCACGACTTCGACGATGTGGCCGAGTTCGACCTCGTCACCAAAGACCAGGTCTACTACCTCGAGTATCAGGAGTTTCCCGCCGAACAGGATCGCGAAGATGACACCGGCACCGACGACCTTGGCCGATGTGGTTCCCTTCTCCGCAAAGTAGTGATGCACCCGATACTCGACCCGGCCGAGAAGAACGAGTATTACCTTGAGCAGCGCTGCGGCGAGGATCGAGAGCGTGAATGACTCGATGGTGACGCCTGCGACGTACTCGTCAAACAGGTTGAGCACGACCGTATAGATGAGCAGGTCTACGGTCCAGGAGACGTACCACTCCTGGGCCCGGGTCAGTGCGATGGTCTCGCTCTCGAATCTGTCTCTCATGACTACTCCTCGATCCCCGGCACATCGACTGCTGTCTCTTCGGTCGGCTGTGGCTCGAGTACCGGGATGCTAATGCCGGCATCGTGGGATCCCGTCCAAGGTGCAACGACTTGATGTACCAGTTCTGACGCTCCGTCAGCGCAGTGTCGCTCCACAGCGGCCGTTCCACCAGTTGGCGCCGTGAGCCGCACAATTGCATCGAGTGGCCTCGAGTCCGAGCTCAGTCGCGGTCCGCGCCACCAGAGCAGAGAAGGCACGTAGGTCGCGATCGAGGCCGTCTCGGCGCTCAAACGC
This sequence comes from Acidimicrobiia bacterium, assembly GCA_030066715.1. GTDB lineage: Bacteria > Actinomycetota > Acidimicrobiia > Spongiisociales > UBA5794 > JAAETI01. The sequence goes on along the minus strand of JASJBC010000008.1, from coordinate 20,907 downwards.
CGTGGCTACAGCGACGACGAGCTCGCGGCAATGCGCTGAAGGCGTCTCGCCGGATGCGGGGAGGGTTTTACAGGTGGGACTGGATCCAGTCGGCGGTTTCCTCGATCTCCTTCAGCTGGGAAATGATCACCAAGCGGAGGTCATCGGGCAGCTTCTCGTTGAGGGTCTTGTCGTATTCCCTCTGCATTGCCTCGTTCCCCTTTGCGGCAACACCCAGGACCGCCTTCTGGTCATCCTTCTGCAACGCCGCCGCAATGTGCATCCGCCACCCGTAGCGCGTACCGCGCGACGTCCCACCTTCGGGGAGCTCCGCCCCGTGACCATATCGCGCCATCAACACTGCCAGCCTGGAGGCAAACCCATCCCGCGTCTCAGCCCGGTTCCGCAGCTCGGAAACCAGCGGCGAACCCTCCAGTATCTCCGCCATCATCCGGAACGCATGCGAAGCATCTCGGTTGGCCTCAATGAGATCAGACACCGCATCGGCAGCCACCGCAACGTCCCTGCCATATCCCGCTACGCCGCTCGGATCGTAAGTCATCTCGACCTCCAGTCGGTCACCATGAAGCCTCCATTTCGCCAGACGTTACCCGAATTGCCTCCACCATGCCCCAGGGCCCGGTTCATGGTTGCGTGACGGATAGATCGAACACAACCTGATCAAACCGGGAGAGATATCGGAAGAAACTCGAGACGCGGTTGAGCACGTCCAAGTCGAACTGTCGATCGAGGCGGGCCACGTCCTCTATGGCCACCAGATGCAGGGCGAGGTTGCCGAGGTCGTGGCGCCGCTTCAGCTCCGCAGTCTGGCGGATGCTGGTTGCGCTCACATCGATCCCGACAACCCGGCCAGCGGGCCACCGTATGGCGTGCCACGCCGCTTGAGAGGTGCCGCACCCCGCAACGAGAGCATCCAGCTCGCCCGTGAAGGCGCGATCGGGGAACAGCAGATGGTGCTCGGCTCGGCGCACCGCCGGATCGCTCCACCGGGCGCGATAGCCATCGAGATCCTCTACAGGGGGCGGATATGGGTGCTTCTCGCAGAAGTCCGCGATCGGATCGCCGGCGGAGGCGCGGTCCTGGTGCGGGGCGCCTGCTCCACTCATGTTTGCGGATCGGCGGCTCGTGAGGTCTCGTCGTCGGGGAGCCGGTCCGCAACAGCGCTGTAGACGTTCCCGAAAACCTTGCTCTCTCCCAATCTCTCGATCACACCGTCGCGGCGGAGCAGGGCGAGCACGTGCGGCTTGACCCGAGCGAGGCGCATCTCTGCCCCGTAGGACTCGGCCAGTTGGAGAATCTCCGCGACCTTGTCCGAACCCTGTGAATCGATGAAGTTGACCCCGGCAAAGTCGACGACCGCCGTGTGGAATCGTGGTTCTGCGTCCTGGGCGAGCTCACGCAGCCGGTCCTCGAGGGCGTCCGAGCTGCCGAAGTGGAGACCCGCATCGAATCGCACCACCAGCAGACCCGGGTAAGTCTCGCCGTCCGGGTATTCCTCGATGCTCCGAAACACCGTAGTGCCCGGCCGGCGGCCGAGTACCGGCATGCTGGGTGTTGCGGAGACATAGACCAGCCAGCCTATCGACAGGGCCACACCGATGATCACCCCGGCCAGCACACCGGCACCGAGCACCCCGAGAATCGCGGCGACCGCGATCCAGAAGTCGACGCGAGCCACCCGATAGAGCCGCCTCATCTCACGGACGTTCATCATCCCGAAGACGACGGCGTCGATGATCAACGCAGCCAGCACCGCCTTGGGTAGATCGGAGAACAAGGGCGCCAAGAACAGCAGCGTCAGCAGGATCAGAACACCGGTGGTGAGCGAAGCGACCGGGGTCCTAGCCCCGGACTCGTCGTTCAATGAGCTCGCCGACAGGCTGGTCGAGACGGGGATCCCCTGGAAGAAGCCCGACCCGATGTTCGCCATACCCTGGGCAACCGACTCTTGGTTGATGTCGATCCGGTAGCGGTGTTTCGAGGCAAACTCCCGAGCGTCGCCGGCCGTCTGTGAGAACCCAATGAGGAGCAGACCCAAGGCTGATGAACCGATCACGCCGATGTTGTCGATGACGAATTCGAGGTCCGGCAGCGCCACGCTGCCCAACCCGGCGGGCACCTCCCCCACCAGCGCGATCGTGGTCTCGTCGAACCCCAGCAAGACCGAGGCCAGCAAACCACCGACGACGAGGACGAGCGCACCCGGGATACGGGTGTGAGCGAATCTGATTCCGATGATCACCACCAGCGACACGAGCCCCAACAGCAGGGTCGCCCCGTCGGTGTCCCCCAGCGTGCCCAGCCAGTTGTGCAGCTTCTGCCAGGTGTTCGACCCTTCGGTTGATGTACCGGTTAGCTTCGGAAGCTCGCCTACCACTACTTCGATGGCCGCACCAAAGAGAAATCCTGTGATAACGGCCTTGGACAGGAACTGCGATATCCACCCCATCCTGAATATGGCCAACAGAAGGAAAAGGACGCCGGTGAGGATCGTGATCGCTGCGACCAGAGCGACGGCGTCATCACCAGACACAGAGGCCAGAATCACCGCGCTGCCGGCCACTGCGGCCAGCGCCGAGCTCGGGCCGGTCGAAATCTGCTTGGCAGTGCCAAAAAGCGCGTAAAGGATTGTGCCGGCTGCGGCGGCAAACAGCCCGTGTTGGATAGGAACACCGGCTATGCCTGCATAGCCCAGCGACTTGGGAACAACCAATGCGGCCACCGCCAAGCCCGCAATCAGATCCCGTCGCAGCCACTCTCGCCGGTACTCCGGGCCCCAATTGAGGATCGGGAGCAGCCGGGCCACCCCGTGGGGTGGCCCGGAAGGTTGCTGGCTATCAGACGTTACAGCGGCGATGTCAGAACCTTCCCGCTAGCGGGGGCTGGTGGCCGCTCCCCTGCGGCGATTGTCGCACATCGCAGCCGGCCTCGTCTCGACCGCTACTCGGCTATGTCTTCGCCGTGCACTGTGATCGCCCAGATCACTGCAACCGCAGCAATGACGAACAAGGCACCCCATACCGGGTAATACGGCATCCAACTGAACGCGGCGATGCCTGCGACCGAGGCAACTATCACGCCGACGACCCGAGCCCAAGCCGCAGCAACAAACAGCCCGTACCCGGCGAAGAGCACGACGAGACCCAGCAGCAGATGGGTCCAACCCCAGGTGGTCACGTCGAACTTGAAGATGTAGTCCTCGGTGATGACGAAGAGGTCGTCCTCGAAGATGGCGGCGAGGCCGGCGATGATCCACCAGATGCCTTGCACCACCATCATGATGGCGGCAAAGGCCGTCCAACCGACAGCCCACTTGTTTCTTTCGTTGGCCATTCATCCTCCAGTCTCGAGCACCGAACCTCTCTCGAGATTGGTGTCAGCCTTCCGTTCCCGCGAACTTCCCACGCCGAGAGCCGGCGCACATCACCCACAACGGGCGATTGCCTCTAGAACTGGGCTGCGATCTTGCCCAACGTCCTGATCTGGAACGCTCGCAGTATGTCGAGGAAACCTTGCATCATCGCCCACATGCCGCTGAAGACGAGCAGAATGTATGCCTTGTCGAAGAAGAACTGGCCCCCCACCCAGAACGCAATGATCAGCATCAAGATCCCGGCGACGAGGTTCAGCCACCAGAACTCGTTGAATCTCCGAACGGCGAGAGCCTCCACAACCCAAATCACTCCGACGAAGGCGAACAGGAACCCGAGCACATCGGCAACGCTGGCAAAGGCTCGCGCCGGATTGAACATTGCCGTGAGACCGCTCCCAACCAGAACAATGCCGAAGATCGCCCATAGCCACTTCCAACCCTCGGCAAGTACTGCCAACGAGAGGTACTGAACGCCCGCAACGAAGAACATCAGGCCGACGATCACCCCCACGGTCCGCACCGAGGACGCATCCAATTGGAGAATGATCATCGCGACGATGATCCACACCATGCCGGCCAACAGCCACCACCACCACCATTTGGCGGCGTCGACCACCGCTTCAGCCACTTCGTCCCTAGTTGCCATGACTGCACTCTCCCGATCGGCTCGGCATCGAGTCTAGGCAATGGGGCGCTGGGCGCGCCGCTCCCAACGTGCCGGCGCCGAGCGCCTGCAATGACTGAGAGTGGGGCTGCTGGTCAGTTGCCGAGGATCTTGGCCTTCTGTGCGGCGAACTCCTCGTCCGTGAGGATGCCTTGGGAATGCAGATCACCAAGCTTCTTGAGCTCCTCGTAGGGATCAGCCGCCGGTGCCGCTGCCGGGGCCGGGGGCGGAGCGGCCGGTGCCGCCGGGGCCGGCTCCGGGGGAGGAGCTGCAGCGGCCGCCATCATGTCATGACGCCGGTTGACCCGGCGAGCGGTCCGGCGGGAAGTCCGACGTGCGGTGCGGCGCATCGATCGTCTTCGTGGAGGCATTGCTAGCCCTTTCTCGGTGACTGCGGGCGCTCAGCATAGGAGAAGGAGGTGTGGCTTCGCTGCGGTTTCCGTAATCCCCAGCCATCACGACACCCGCAGGTACGATCCACAAGCGAACGCGCTGGGAGGTCACCGTGCAGAACGAGAGCGAGTTGGAGCAGATCGCCGATTCGCTCGAGCCGCTCAACTTGGATTGGCTCTCGTTGGCCGTTGCGGCCGCAGTGTTCCTCATCTCGATCATCCTGGCGAGACTGGCGCGACGGGGACTTCGTCGCCTGGCCGGTCGGGTGGAGATCGGATCGCCGGCGCTCTGGGCGGCGAGCGCCCGAATCAGCTCCTGGCTCATCCTCTTCTTCGGCGTCGTTGGATCCCTACGGGTCCTTGGGATCGACTTCCTACCCCTCATGGCCGGTCTCGGCGTAGCTGCCGTTGTGGTGGCCGTCGCGTTGCGGCCGTTTCTCGAGAACTTCGCGGCCGGATTGACCCTCCAGCTGCAACGGCCGATCGACATCGGCGATCAAGTCTCCGTGAGACAAATCGAAGGTGAAGTCTCGGAGCTCACCGCTCGCACCGTCGTCATCCGCACCATGGACGGCCGAGTTGTGCACATCCCCAACAGCACCGTGATCGAATCGGCGATCACCAACTTCACTGCCAGCGCGCAGCGGCGCAGCGTCATCGATGTCGGCCTTGCCTACGACACCGACCTTGCGTTGGCAGTGTCGATCATGATCGAAGCTGTGGCCGCGGCACCGGGTGTCAACAACGAACCGCCACCCGAAGCGTTCATCCACGAGTTCGCCGATTCCACGATCAACGCCCAAGTGCGTTTCTGGCACGAACCCCAGATCAGGGCGGGATGGACCATCCGTCACGAGGTGGCAGTTGCCATCAAGCGCGCTCTCGACGCAAGCGGTATCGAGATCGCTTTCCCACAGCGTGTTCTGTGGCGGGGGGAGGCCGGCGGCGAGCCGGCGCTTCCCGACCCGGCTTAGTCCTCCAGAGCAGCCTCGGCACCGAACGCGATGAGCGACTCGGGGTTGAGGAAGTCCTGAGCGATGAGGATGCCACCCTGGGCTCGCATCGCATCACGCAGCGGGATCATCCACTTGTGCTCTACTACCACCATCAGGCCCGCCCCACCGGCAGGGATGTCGTCGGCGATGGTTGCCAGTGCCTCTTCGTCGAGGCCGTACTCGTACTCGTCCAACGCGCTCACTCCGCCGACGATGGCTCCCATCTCGGCTCCGGCTTCGCCGCCGGCGCCCAGCCCAATGAGAGCACCTACCCAGGCCCCGTAGGAAATGGCCTCGTCCTCGGTCAGATCGCTCGCCTCAGCGGCGAGGACATTGCCTTCTTCGTCCTTGTAGATGCCGAGAAGGTCCACGACGCGAATCAGACCGGCGTCGCTCGCTTCCTCGAGCGCTCCCAAGACACTGCCGTCGAGCCGCGGATTGACAAAACCGATTACAAAGAGCTGAAGTGGGCCGAACACCATGGCTTCTCCCTCGTGGCTGGCGAACTGTGCCGAGGATAGCTGAGGGGCCTCTACTCCCCGTCGTGTATCTTGAAGCGATCGTCGAGCGGAGAGTGGGAGATGGCGGAAGACGCAAGTCGGGATGCGGTCGACTTCACAACCGCGCAGAACGACGTAGCGACCCTGCGCAGTGAGCTCCAGGGCGGGGTAGCCGTCGAAACCGCGTTCACGTCGATAGACGGCCAGACCTTCGAGTTCATCACCTCGCTCGACGTACCCGTTCCGCTCGGAGGCTTCGTGGTCATCGCAACGAATGACGGGCGCCGCTACTTGGGTCAGGTGACCGACCGCGGCGCCGACCGTCGCCGTGGCGCCCGGGTCATGATCGATGTCCCTCGAATCGAGATAGGCAGTGCTCGGGTCGCACAAGCCGAGATTCGGCTGGAGCAGCGCTTCGTCGCAGGTAGCGGCACGTTGCTCGCACGAGTCACCGACGGTGGCCTCAGCGACACGCGCCCCGACGACGTGTTCGACCGTGCGAGTATGACAATCGCAGACGTCGCCCTTGTCGAGCAGTACATGGAGGCGTCGGGGGGCGGGGCTGCGGGTCTGGACGTCGGATGGTCGCCGTTTGCCGGCCCGGAAGTACGAACGACGGTCCGGTCCAGCGGTCTCAGCCGCCACACCTTCCTCTGTGGTCAGTCGGGATCGGGCAAGACGTTCTCGCTCGGCGTGGTCTTGGAGCGGATGCTGCTTGACACGTCGCTGCCCATGATCATCATTGATCCCAACTCCGACTTCGTGAAGCTCGGCGCGCTGCGGAGCAAGCAGGGCTTCGACAAGACCCTGGCCGCACCAACTACGGACGACAACTACGCGGAGCTGGAGCGTCGCTACACCGCAGCCACGAAGGGACTTCGAGTCCTACGCCCCGGCGATGCGGAGCAACCCCTGCAGATTCGCTTCAGCGAGCTCACGCCTCACGAGCAAGCGGCAGTGCTGAAACTGGATCCGCTACGGGACCGGGACGAGTTCAGTGCATATTGGCGAATTGCCGAGGGTCTCGGCGACGGGCACTACACGCTGGGTGCCGTACGCCGGGCTGCGCTCGACACTCTGGATGAGAACGCCCGCCAGATCGGGCTGCGCCTGGACAACCTGGGCGTTGCCGGATGGGACGTGTGGGCGGAGGGAGAGACCAGCGCTCTCGGTGATCACCTGTCCGACGAGTGGCGCGCTCTGATCCTCGATGTAGGCGGTCTCGGGTCCCCGGCGCAACAGAGTGTCGTTGCAATGAGCCTGCTGGGCCGGCTGTGGCGCAGGCGCGAAGAGCGGCGGCCCGTGCTGGTGGTCATCGACGAAGCTCACAACGTGTGCCCCGCCGAGCCAACCAACGACTTGCAGGAGATGGCAACGGATCACGTCGTCAGAATTGCGGGTGAAGGCCGAAAATTCGGCATCTACCTGTTGCTGTCGACCCAGCGTCCGCAGAAGCTGCACCCCAATGTGTTGTCGCAGTGTGACAACCTCATTCTGATGCGGATGAACTCGCTGACGGATATCGCCCATCTCAGCGAGACATTCTCGTTCGTTCCGCCGCGCCTGCTGGAGCAATCGACCGGCTTCTCTCTGGGTCGGGCGCTTCTCGCTGGCAAGATCTCACCCACGCCGACTCTGACCAAATTCGAGGGCCGGCTCAGCCTCGAGGGAGGAGGCGACGTGCCCTCGACCTGGGCCAAGGAACGCCAGGAGTGAATGCGCCCGCCACCCGGGAAGCCCAGATGAGGCGAATCCGATCTGTAGCCACCCTCATCCTGGTGATTCTCGCCTCACTGGGTGTGGTCGTTTCGCTGGTCGGGATCTGGGTCAGGGCCACGCTGTTCGACACGGACTCGTTCCTGGAGACTGTCGAGACGACGCTGACCAGCGACGAGGTAACGGCGGTCGTTGCCGACGCTTTGACCGAGCAGGCGACCACTGCCCTGGACGTCGAAGGTCGCCTCGAAACGAGATTGGCGGCGATCGATGCGTACTTCGCCGAAACACTGGCCGACACCCTCGATCTGTCTCCCGCACAGCGCAACCTGCTGGCGAGGATTGACCTACCGGCCTTTGCCAGCCTGGCTCAGCCGATCGCCGAGCCGATCGAACAGCGGATCGAGGAATCCATATCCGCCCTCGTTGCCTCAGCTGGTTTCCAGGAGCGGCTCCCGGACGCAATAGCCTTCGCCCATCGTGGGGCGGTGGCGCTGATCCGCAACGGCACCGAGGATCTCGAGAACGTCACGATTGTCGCCGGCGAGGTTCGTTGGAACATCCTGCCCCTGGTTGCACAGGCAATCGGTCATGTCTTCAACGAAGGCATTCTCGATCCGGTGATCGACTCGCTCGAACTTTCGGCAGCTACATACGCCGGTGTGCGGGAAGACGCCGTCGCCGAACTGAGCGATGCGTTGAGCACCGTGCTTCCCGACGGCTTTGGGCAGGTTACGGTGATGAGCGAGGAGCGGCTCGAGAGCTGGCAGGCAATCGCACGCAATCTGGATCGGACGGCCGTCTTGGCCGTCGGGGCGACGATCGCATTGCTCACAGCGGCTTTGCTGCTCTCGAGCGACAGGCGCCGCACCCTCGTCCAGTTCACCCTCGGCGTCGCCGTTGCGTTGCTTGCTGCAGCGATTGTGCAGAACAACGCGCTCGAAGCGCTCGACGAGGCAATCCCGGGGCCGGAGGAACAGGCCGCCGCCGAGGTCCTGTTCCAAGCAGTACTCGCCAATCTCCGCTCCATCTCCTGGGTCTTCGTCGCGGTTGCGGCAGTTGCGGGGTTGTCGGCACATCTCGCAGGTCGGCCTGCGTGGCTGGAGACGTTGCGGCGCAAGGCGTCCGATGTCGACGTACGTGCGGCGGCCGATCGGATCGTTGTCGCACACAGCGACGCCTTCATCGCCGGCGGCGTGGCTACCGCCCTGCTCGTCTGGTGGCGGGTGGGATTCAGTACTGTGAGTCTGATCACTGTAGGTCTGCTGTTGGGTGCCTATCTCTGGTACATCATCAGACTGGCGACTCGCACGGAACTCCCAACTACAGACCGAACCTGAGGTTCCTACAGACTGGACTCCCGGCAACGGTGCGTGCGCCGCAGCGGGCCGACTCCTCTAACCTCCGGCGCAATCGCTTGGTGGAAGGATGATGCGAGGATGACATCGCAATCAGCATCGCTGCGGCGACGAGGGAGGGCGCTCATGGAGTCGGACACCTCACAGCGTGTCGCCCGTTGGCTCAACCCTGTGTTGGGGACGCCCTCTGCACCGTTGGAGACACGGGCGTTCCTCGACTCGTTCGGCCCGTCGCTGATGCCGCGGACGTCGAGGTTGCAGGGTGTGGTCACCGGCATGAACGTGCTGGCTGCCCGTGCGATCTCACGCGTTGTCGAGGGCGGAATCAACAAGGTCGTCCCAGCGACCGCCCCGCTCCCGGCCCGGCTCGGGGTGCGTGCCGTGACGGCCACAGTCGGCATTGCCTTGGGAAGGACGCCGACGACCGAGGACGAAACCCTCTATCAGGCGGGCGCACGCACCGCCGGAGGACTCCTGCGAGTGGCAGCAACTGGCGGTGCGCTATACGACCTGGGCAAGTACGCCCAGCGGCGCTTCCCGGCCGAGAAGGCGACCAGGCCGGTCGCAGTGACCGCACTTGCCCTGGCCGGCGTCGGCTACTGGGCAGCGCAGCGGATAGCGCTGCGCAAGAGGGAGATCGAACGCTGGCCGGTACCGCAAAAGGAGGCGCTCCCCGGCGCCGTCGGCGTCACCACGGTCGTGACCGTTGCCGGCACCGGGGCGGTGCGAGGCTACGTCGGCACCCGCAATGCCCTCATCCGTTGGATGGGTCCCGGCTTGGCCAAGGACATCCTTGCCCGTGCCGCCAACGCCGTCCTGTGGTCCTTCGGCGTGTCGACGCTCTACAACGCTGGAGTCGGCTACGTGGGACGCGCCAACGAGAAGGTTGATCCGGGGTACGCCACTCCTCCGCCCAGCCAATTGATGTCGGGCCATGCGGAGAGCTTGGTCGAGTTCGAGGATCTGGGCCAACAAGGACGACGCTTCGTCAGCGACGTCGCTACCCCCGAGTTGATCGAGGAAGTGCTGGAGGAACCGGCAGCAGCCCAGCCCATCAGGGTCTACATCGGATACAACACAGAGCCGGTCTATCCGACGGGTCGCGCCGAGTTGGCTCTTGCAGAACTCGATCGCACCGGGGCGTTTGATCGCAAGTACTTGCTGCTGGTAGCTCCGACGGGCACAGGGTGGGTGGACCATACGATGATCGAGGCAGCCGAGTTGCTCAGCCGCGGCGACATCGCCACCTGCTGTATCCAATACGGACGGTTCCCCTCCTTCCTCTCTCTCCAAAAAGTTGCCACGGGGCGGTTGCAGTTCCGGCTGCTGTTGTGGGGTGTGAAGCAGAGGTTGCAGTCAATTCCTCCAGAGCAACGGCCCAAGGTGCTGGTCTTTGGCGAGAGCCTGGGCGCCTGGGCGTCCTCGGACGTTGTGATGTACCAGGGGATAGCCGGATTCGACCACTACGGGATCGACAAGGCGCTGTGGTTTGGGCTTCCGGGTCTGGCGAAGTGGTCGCGCAACGGCATGGCGCGGGGCTCGAGCGAGCTGGTGCCGCCGGGAACCGTCGGTGTCTTCGACCGTCCCGAGCAACTGGCCGCTCTCAGCGACGAGGACCGCTCCCGGTTGCGCGCCGTCATCCTGTCACACGACAACGATCCCATTGCTCAGCTCGTCCCCGACCTCGCGGTCCAGCGCCCATCGTGGCTCGCCGAGGGTGGCGAGCGGGGAAGGGGTGTCGCCGAGAGCATGGATTGGATCCCAATCGTGACCTTCTGGCAGACCGCCGTCGACGCAGCCAACGCGATGGTCACCGTTCCTGGTGAGTTCCTGTCCTTTGGACATGACTACCGAGCGGATACAGCCCAGTTTGTCGCCATGGCGTATGAGCTCCCCCCGGTCACGGAAGACCAGATGGAGCGGGTTGAGGCTCTCCTCCGGAAGCTGGAGGTGGAGAGGACGGAACGTCGCAAAGCGTCTGCCGCCGACCAGGCGCCTCTACCCCCGGCGCAACAGGCTCCTGCAGCTTCCATGGCCGGAGGCGTCCCCCTCCAGCAGGCACGGACAAGAGGAGCCCGATGGAAGACGATCTGGGACCGCCCGAAGCCCCGCAACGAAGACGACTGATGTGACGACCCGTCGCCCCCGGCTGGATCCGGCTTGGTTCGAGAAGCCCGGCGAGACTGCGGGTCGGCCTGTCCGCTACACGCTGTTGGCCGTTGTGATCCTCTTCCTATGGAACACCGGCGTCAACCTGGTGTTGCCCGAGGTGGGCTCGTTCTTCGTCGTCGGCTCCGGAATCGTCGTCCTCTTGGTTCTCGCCCGGCATGCGGGGATTTCCCGGAGCAGTCTCGGGCTGGACCCCGCCCACCTCGGCGTGGGACTGCGCTACGGGCTAGTGGCGACGGGGATCATTGCGGTAATCATGGCCTCCGCCGCGATCATCCCGATTTCGCGAGAGCTCCTCGGCGATGATCAGTTCATCGATGTGCCCGCGGCGGAGATGCTGGGCGAGGTGCTGCTGAGGATCCCGCTGGCCACGGCCCTCGCCGAAGAGCTTGCGTTCCGGGGTGTGCTCCTCGCCCTGTTGCTCACCCGGTTCTCCCCGTTCCGCGCCGCCCTCCTGTCGTCTGCGCTGTTCGGTCTGTGGCACATCCTGCCCGCAATAGATGCCCTGGAGACAACCACGGCCACGACACTTACGACCGGTTTTGGTGCGGGAGCATCCGTCGTCGGCCAGATACTGGTCACTGCATTGGCCGGCATGGTGTTTGTATGGATGCGCCTCCGCAGCGGAAGCCTCGCCGCGCCGGTGCTCGCACACTGGAGCCTGAACGCAATCGCATACGTGACCGGGTGGCTGATCGTGAGTAACTCGTGGGCATGAAGGAAGAAGCACACGACGTGCAGGGCAAGCGAACCGCGGGGCGCGACGTGCTGATCCGCACCGCAGGCCTGGTCTTGGTGGCGATCGTGCTGTGGCTGCTGTTCACACGGCTGGTCTCATGGAGCGAGGTCGCCGATGCGATATCCGGTCTGGACAGCGGCGATTGGGCCTTGCTGATTGCGGTATCCCTCGCCCGCGTTGCTGTCGAACCATTGCTACTGATGGCGTCGACACCGAAGCTTTCGTGGTCACGGGCCCTTCCCGGATTCCTGGCGCCTGCGGCGGCGGCATCGGTGGTCCCCGGGCCGTCTGATCTGGCCGCACGGTACGCGATGTTCCGGAGTTGGGGGTATTCCGCAGCCGAGACCAGCGCATCTGTAATCCTGGTTTTTCTGTACTCGACGTTTGCCAAGATCGCCCTGCCCGTAGTCGCCGCAGCGATGTTCCTCTTCTTCGGCAGGGCCAACGCGGAGTTGGAGACGGTCGCCATCGTTGCCGGCAGCGTGCTCATCGCCGGCATCCTCCTCATCTTCCTGCTGATCAGGTCCGAGACGACGGCCCGCCGGTTGGGGAGGGCTGCGGCAATCGCAGCCCGGCGCGTTGCATCGTGGTTCAGGATCAAGACACCGGAGGACCTTGCCGCCAACCTCGCCGACCGGGCTGCTCACTTCCGCGATCGCACTCAGGACGTTGTGCGCAGCCGCACCCACCTCGCGGGAGCGGCAGCCATGCTCGCCCAGGTCGGTCTCTTCACCATTCTCCTGGCGTCGGTTCGGGTCGTGGGCGTCACCGCGGACCAGCTCGATTGGGTATCTGTGTTCGCCGCGTTTGCGTTCGTCCAGCTCATAACGTCGGTGCCGATCACACCGTCGGGGTTGGGAGTAGCCGAGGCCGCATACGTCACGTTGCTGACCGCCGAGAGCAACGCCGATCTTGCCGGCCCGATCGCCGCCGCCGCTCTCATCTACAGGCTCTTCAGCTGGGTTCTGCTGGTGCCGTTGGGAGGGCTCTCCTGGCTGTGGTGGACCCGAAGCCGCCACAATGTGGCGCGGAACACGGGGGAAGGGACATGACTGATCAGACCGACCGACCCGCCGCTGTGATCTCCGGCTACTTCCTCGACACAGAGGACGAGCCGCGAGCCCGCCGCGCCCGGGACGCAGTGCAACTTGGCCTCGGTCTGCTCCTAGTGCTTCTCGCCCTTCCGGACAACATCCAAATCGGCTCTCTCCAGGACGCGATCCAAAGAGTTGCACTCGCGCTACCCGGCTGGGCCAGCCTCTTCTTCTGGTTCAGCTACGCACTGGCCGCGGTGTATGCGCTGGCCATCGTCGCCGGATTCCTCGCCCGTGCCCGGCGCAACCCAAGCGCCGCCCGGGACATCGTTCTTGCGGTGGCCGGGGCTGTCGCGCTGACGTTCCTGACAATGCAGTGGAGCGAGGGGGTTTGGCCACCCCTCAGCCCCGAGTTTGGAGGGGAGATTCCCGAGCCTCGCTTCCCCATCCTGAGAGTCGCTGTGGTCACCGCTGTTGTGATGTCGGCTATGCCGCACGTCACGCGAGTACTGCGGATCCTAGGCATCGTGATGGTCCTTGCGGCGATCATCGCCGGCCTTGGCCTCCAGTTCGGATATCCCTCGGACGCAATCGGTGCCCTCGGCATTGGGATGATCTCGGCAGGTGCGGTGCGTCTCGGCCTCGGATCACCGGGGGGGTTCCCCGATCCCGCCATCGTCGCATCCGCGTTGGCACAGCTCGGCGTAGTTGTCGACGGCCTCAGACCCGCCACCGACCAGTCGTGGGGAACGCGCCGCTTGGTTGGACACGGTGCCGACGGGTCCGAAATTGTTGTCAAGGCGTACGGCCGCGATGCGGCCGACACACAGTGGGCGGCCAAGATGTGGCGGGCCCTGTGGTACCGGGACTCCGGACCTGCCATGGCATCCCGCCTCCAGTCGGTCGAGCACGAGGCACTGATCGCGCTGTTCGCGGCGCGGGCCGGCATGAGCGCTGTGGAGCCCTTGACGGCAGGGCTTGCGGGCGACGACGTTGCAATCCTGGCCGTCCGTCGCGACGGGTCCGCCCTTGCCGGCCTCGACCCTGCGACCGTGAGCGACAGTCTTCTGGAGGAGGTGTGGGAGGACCTGGCGCTGCTGCACCGGGCCGACATCGCGCACGGTATGCCGGGAACCGAGACAATCATGATCACTCCCGGAGGCCACGTGTTCGGCGACTTCGCCGCCGGGTCGCTGGGGGCCGGCGACCGCATCCACATGGATGTCGCCAACCTCCTATTCTCGCTGGCCGCTTGGGACGGGGTCGAGCGAGCGGTTGCCACGGCACAGGCGGGCTTGGGCGACGAGAGGCTCGCCGCCACCCTGCCCTACCTGCAGCTACCGGCGCTCGACCGCCGGGTTCGTCGCCAGCAGGCCAAACCCAAGAACCTCATCAAAGAGCTGAAGGAAGCCGTTGCCGCCGCAACCGATACCGAACCACCGGATGAAGTGAAGCTGCGTCGGGTTTCCGCCGGCAGCGTCCTCATGGCCGTGCTCATCCTGGTGGCTGCCAACGCCCTGATCACACAGCTCGCGGGCATCGACTTCCAGGCGGTGTGGGCAGTCGTCCGTGATGCGTCGCCGCTCGGCATGCTGCTCGCCCTTGGCGTTGCTCACGCCACCTTCGTAGCGGAGGCGGCGGGGATGATCGCCGCCGTGGGCCGCCCTTTGCCGCTCCAACCGGTCACCGTTCTCCAACTCTCTGCCCGATTCATCGGGCTGGCCGTACCCAGCGCCGCCGGCAGGGTCGCCATGAACAGCGCCTTCCTCGTGAAGTTCGGGGTGAGCACCACCGCTGCGGTCGTCCAGGGAGCGATCGACGGCATATCGGGCTTTGTCGTCGAAGCGCTCATTCTCATCGTCGGCCTCATGTTCATCGAGGGGAGCTTCGATCTCGGCGGCGACATCGACTGGCAGACGATCCTCTTGATCGCGGTTGCCGTCGTGGCCGTCGGAGTGGCGGTTCTGTTCCTCGTCGCACGCCTCCGCCGTGCGGTGCTTCCAGTGCTCAGGGATGCGCTCGGGTCCGTGACCTCGGTTCTCAAGGATCCCCGCCGAGCCATCACACTGCTCACGAGCAACTTCCTGGCGCGTCTTTCCTTGGCGGTCTCCCTGTGGCTGATCCTGCGGTCGATCGGTGTCGAGACTTCGGTGGCGCTCGTGCTCGTCGTGACGGTCGCCACGAACCTGCTGGCCGGGCTGGTACCCATCCCGGGGGGAATCGGTGTTGCCGAGGCCGTCATGACCTCATGGCTCGTGCTGGTCGGTGTGCCCGAGACCTCCGCCTTTGCCGCGACGATCATGTATCGCATGTGGACGTTCTATTTGCCGGCCGTCGAGGGGTTCTTTGCGCTGCAGTGGCTGGAGCGCCGCGACTACCTGTAGGAGGCCGGACGTCGCCGGAATAGCACCCGTGCAGTGTTAGCCTGCCCGGCCGTAGCAGAGCATCTTGCGAGGTTTCACTTTGAAAAAGCTCCTAGCCATCATCGTCTTGGCGCTCGTTGTGGCCGGCTGCGGCGGAGCAGACGACCCCGTCGGCGATGCGGAGTCGCCATTCGCCGATCTGGAGTCGGTGCGGGCTATCGAACAGCTCGACGATCAAGGTCGTCCCTACCTGTCACCCTGGGACGTCGACCCGGCTGTCGCTGATCTGCAGCAGCGAGCGGTGGACGCCGGACTCGACGTACAGGTGACGGGCGTATATGACGACGACACTCTCGCCGTGGTCATGGCCTTCCAGTACAGCCAGGGGCTGGTCCCCGACGGAGTCGTCGGGCCCAACACTTGGGATGCCCTGGCGGATCCGCAAGAACTGCCGGACGACGTCGACGCCCTGACGCTGGTCGAGATCGCGACGGTGGCCATCGACTCACCGTCGGACGCACGCGAGATGCTCAGCGACCTGGGACTGCCCCCGCCCCTTTCGGCCCCCGGGTCCGGGCCCGAGGCGGAAGCTCCGTCTGGCGACGATTCCACCTCATCCGATGACTCCGCACAAGCCGAGGACGACTCCGCACAAGCCGAGGACGACTCCGCACAAGCCGAGGACGACTCCGCACAAGCCGAGGACGACTCCGCACGAGCCGGCGACAATTCGGCGCCGGCGACTACCGCAGTCGTCTACCTCGGCGAACAGCAGATGGAGCTCCTGGACGTCGACGGCGCCGTCATCCATCGATTCCCCATCTCGTCGGGTCGCGATGGGCTAACCCCGATCGGGTCCTTCAAGGTGCAGAGCAAGTCCGACCTGGCCTACTCCGCAACCGACTATCCGAACATCACTATGCGCTGGATGACGCGCTTCAACGGCGGTATCGGCTTTCACGGGATACCGGTTCAGAACGGAGCGCAGCTCGATACGCCACTCGGCGTTGCGCCGGTCAGTGCGGGGTGCGTGAGGATGGACGACGCTGCTGCCAAAGTGGTCTACGACCTACTGGCCGTCAATGCAGATGTGATTGTGCAGGCCTAGTTGATCGTGTCCTCTGCCGCAGGTTGCCCGGAGACCCCCTGCTCGAAGTTGTAGACCACCTCGTTGCTGGCCACATAATTCGAGATGACCGACGAGATCAGCGCAGCGACCGGGAGTGCGACAAAGGCACCAATCGGCCCCGCAATGGCGCCTCCGGCGAGGGCAGCGCCGAATGCGACGCCACCGTTGAGGCTCATCGTCTCCGCGCTGATCTTGGGGCTCAACCAGTAGTTCTCGATTTGCTGATAGAGCACGGCGTAGCCGAGAACGATGAGCCCTGCAGTCAGCCCTTGCAGCGCCGTCGTCAGCAGCACGGGTATTGCCCCACCTATGTAGGTTCCGACGGCGGGGATGAACACCGACACGAAACCACCGAAGATGGCTAGCGAGATCGCTAGGGCGGTCGGCACTCCTACTGCCACCATGGTGAAGAAGAAACCGGCGCCGTTTATGCACATCAGGATCAACCGGGAATAGAAGTAACCCCCCGTCTGCACGATTGCCTGGTCCCACGTCCACCCGACTCGCTGCTGCGTCTCCGGGCTGAACAGCCGCAGTACCGCACGCTGCACGCTGGGAGCCGCAGCGGTGAGATAGAACGTGAACATCGCGATGGTGGCGAGACTGAAGGCAAGCCCGATGCCGGCAGACGCGACGCCCAACAACGCCCCAAATGCCTCGTCGGCCCACTCCCGAATGAGCTCATCCGTGTTCGCAGCCAAGTCGGCGGCAGTGGGATCCTCGAGCACGTCGAGACCGAACCAATCCTCCAGCCTGCCGTCGATCGTGGCGAGCCACTCCTGGCCGTTCTCGCCAATCGCCCGGGCAAGCTCGGCGATGGCCGGGATCAGCACCGCAATGAGGAACGCAACAAAGAGGAAACCTGCTGCATAGATGACGCCGACGGCGGAGCCCCGCCGCCATCCATAACGTGACGTGAGGAATCGAACGGCAGGGTCGAGCGCGAGGCTGAAGAAGAACGAGATCAGGACCATTGAAAGGACACCACTGGCTGCATTGATGACCCAGAGCAACCCCAGTGTGACCAGGATGGCCCCGATCACCTGCCAGATCGTCTTGCCCGCAATCCGCACCTCGAGAACGTTGGCCTGAGCCTCGCCGTCACTAGGGTCTGTGGCCACCGGTTCGGGTGTCTGTGGTCTGTCCACGCTGCGCCCTTTCGTTGCAACGACGACCATAGCCGCCGGGGTCGCCGGCATCCCGTCATGGCACCCGACGCCCCGCAGGGCCGCGAATGGCCCTGCTATGGTTCGCCGGGTCAAATAGCTATTAGCGAGGTCTGCTATGCCAGTTCTGGATGTTCTGTTCTCGATGCTCATATTCTTCTTGTTCATTGCCTGGATCTGGGTACTGATCTCGGTGATCAGCGATATCTTCCGCAGCGACATGAGCGGATGGAGCAAGGCCCTGTGGGTTCTGTTCGTCATCATCCTTCCTTGGCTCGGCGTCCTCATCTACCTGATCGTCAACGGCGACGACATGGCAGATCGGTCCGCAAAGGACGCGATAGCTATGGAGGAGGCCCAGCGCGCCTACATCAAGAGCGCAGCCGGAACGCTCTCGCCGTCGGACGAACTCGCCAAGCTCGCCGCCCTGAAGGAAGCCGGCGACATCACAGAGGACGAGTACCAGAAGCTGAGAGCCCAGGTCATCGGCTAGAACAAGCCATTCGCAGTACAAGATGTGACCGCCTTCGGGCGGTCACATCCTTTTTCGGGATACACGACGTCGGCCCGTTAGCATGACGAAGTCCCGTCGCTCGACCCGTGGAGGGTCAAATGTCAGATTCCAACACCAAGGTGGAGGTCGTCGCCGCCGTCTACCCCAACCTCTACGACGCTCAGGTGGCTTTCAACGACCTCGTCGAGCTCCACAACTCCGGGGCCATCGAACTGCTCGATGCGGCAGTGCTCGTCCGCGAGCGATCAGGCAACCTGACGATCACCGAACGCGCCGAGTTGACACCGGCCCAAGGGGCCACACGGGGGGCGCTGATCGGTGCGGTCCTCGGCATCGTCTTTCCACCGTCGCTGCTCGCCGGCGCCGCCGTCGGGGCGGTAGCAGGCGCGATGGCGGGCAAGGCAACCGATCAGGGCTTTGCCAACGAGATGCTCGAGGAACTCGCGCAGAAGCTGGACCCCGGCAAGTCGGCGATCCTCGCTGCGGCCGAGCACACGCTGTACGAGAGGGTGGCGGAGGCCGTCTCCGGCTCCGAGCATATCCTGAGCCGAACATGCTGGGCCGACGAGAACGGGCACATCCAGCTGTAGCCCGAGCCTCGGCCGCGTCCTTGGCGAGCCGTCGGCGGGCTTGCGGCGAGTCGCCGGCGCTGTTGCTGCTACGACCTAGTCACGCTCCAGTTCGGTGAGGTCGCCGGTCTTCCTGGCCAGATAGGCCGAAATCGGTGTCGGTAGCTCGGCGGTCCGCGGTCCCCAGTCGTAGATCACTGCCGATCCGGCAACAACGTCGTGAAGCGCTCTCCGTTCCCGGCCGATGACGATGCCGAGGAACCCCAAACCGAAAAGCAAGTAGCTGAGCGGCAGCGCAATCGCACGCAGGGCGCTGCGCGCCGACAACAGGATCCCACCGTCGCGGCTGACTACGCGCAGCCCGAGCAGCGCCTTGCCGATCGTCTTGCCTGCGATCGCAATCGACAGCCACCAGTAGAGGAAGAGCCACGTCGCCGCGACCAATGCGAACCACGGCCCCCGGTCGTCCGTTATCGGCTCGACGCCCACGATCGTCCGCAGCACGTAGTCCAAAGCTACGGTGATCGCGACGAAGCTGAGGCCTACAACCGCCATGTCGACCCAGTGCGCTAACAGCCTGGTAACCGCTCCCGCATAGTTGCCGGACACATCCTGACGACTGGACTTCATTTGTGACCCCCCGCCGTGATCAATGGCGGCCGCTGAGGGACATCGGAGGCTTGTCGTCTCAGGACACGCTGCACCGCCCCAAAGGCAATCAGATCGAGTCCGACTGCGATGCGGCGGACGAGGTCGATGAACGAAGCCGCCATGTGGCTGGTGCTCTCGGAGACTATCTCCGGAATCCCGGCTCGTT
Source organism: Acidimicrobiia bacterium (assembly GCA_030066715.1). Lineage (GTDB taxonomy): Bacteria > Actinomycetota > Acidimicrobiia > Spongiisociales > UBA5794 > JAAETI01. Next base: position 1,409 of record JASJBC010000008.1, on the reverse strand, counting down.
GCGCCAGTTCATCGACGGGTACCCGATCTAGCACGGCGTCGATGTCGACCCGCTCGATGAGGGCATCGACATCGACCCGGTTCAGTAGCCGCTCGACGTCGACTCGGGCCAGAAGATCGTTGACATCAACTCGGCTCAGCACGGAATCGACGTCCACCCTATCGAGCAACGCGTTCACGTCGACTCTGTCGAGCAATGCGTTGGGATCGACCCGCGCCAGCATACGGTCGACGTCGACGGTGTCGAGTACTGCATCCATGTCGGCCTGCTGGAGGATGGCGTCGATATCCGACTGATCCATGATCTCGACGAGGTCGATCTGATCGATGATTCCGGCGATGTCGATCTCCGACACCAGCTGGGGCAGATCGAGCGTCTGCACTACGAGTGCCGCAATCGAATTCGCAAGCTTGCCGAGGCGGCCCGGCAGTGGATCATGGGACGTCATGGGTACTCGATCTCCCGAGGCTCGAGCCGGTTCCGCTGAGCCGCGTCAGGTTCGCAGACGACTCGGAGCAGGAATCGCTGAGATAGGGCCATGGCCGCGTAGGATAACCGGCCAACGGTCTGCGTTCCCTGGCTAAGCGGTATCCGGCGACCAGCATGCGTCTGATGCGTCGCTACGGATTGGCCACGTCCTCTCCGTGGATGGTGATCGCCCAGATCACCGCCACTGACACGGCGATGAACAACACGCCCCAAATCGGGTAGTACGGCATCCAACCGAAAGCCACGATGCCGGCAAAAGCCGCAACGATGACGCCGACGACGCGCGCCCAGTCCAGGCCGGCAAACAGCCCGATCCCGGCCAGGAACACCACTAGCCCCAGCAGCAGGTGGATCCAACCCCACGTGGTGGCGTCGAACTTCAGAATCCAATCCTCGCCGACGACGAAGAAGGCGTCCCTGATGATCGCTGCCAGCCCGGCGATCACCCACCAGATGCCCTGCAAGACCATCATCACGCCCGCAAATGCCGTCCACCCGACCGCCCAGGCGCTCCTTTCGTTATTCATCCGTTCTCCAATCTCTCGCCCGTCGACGGGAACCGTGAGCGTTGCGACGTCCCCACGAAACCAACCCTGCTGCCGTGCACCGGCGGGTTCACCAGAGCCCGTTTCGCTCGGGACGAGCGTAACGCCCGCAGCATGGCCCCATCAAGCACGGTGCAAGACCCCGCAAGACAGCTTGCCTGCGGCCGGCGGGACGGCCGTAGCCCGGGACGGCGGCGATGCCGTAACCTGCCGGGATGCCGGAATCTGCTACTCCCCTACCGATGCCAACCCGCCGCACCGGTGACTCCGGTGATCCCGCCTGGTCGCCGGAAGCCGTCCACATCCTGGGCAAACCCACCGGGGCGATCTGCAACCTCGGGTGCAGCTACTGCTTCTTCTTGGACAAGGAGCAAC
>JASJBC010000081.1 GCA_030066715.1 Acidimicrobiia bacterium | reverse complement strand
CAGGTCGAACAGCGGGTCGGCCTCGGCGTCGGGCCCGCTGCGCAGAGTGTGCGGTGAGCCGTGCGGCAGCAGCACCAGGCTCCCCTCGCGCAGCTCGCGGGGTGCTTCACCGTCGAGTTCGATCCGGCAATGGCCTGCTGTGACGATGTGGACGACCATGCAGTCTTCGATCTCGGGGACCGCGATACCCCAAGGCGACGTCAGCTCGGCACGGCAGTAGAGGGTGCCCGTCAGGCGCAACAAGTGCAGCACCTCGCCGAGCGGGTCCGCCGGCGGGCGGGGACTCGGGGTCGGAGTGGTGGTCTCGGGCATAGTTCGCCTTCCGTCCAGCAGCTTGGACGATCTGCAATTGATCATAGATCCTTTGCCATTGTCCGTCCAGCTTTCCAGCCATATGGTGGATCTCACGCAACGACCCCAAGGAGGTCCACGATGTCAGAGCAACACACCACCGCCATTGAGACTTGGATCAACGAGGCGATCAACGGCGGCAACCTTTCCGTCGTCGACCAACTGGCCCACCCCGACTACGTCTACCGCAACCCCGCTGAGGAACTGCGCGGCGCCGAGGCCGTGAAGGGCCTGTTCGCCGCCTACCGTGCCGGCTTTCCCGACTTCCACGTGCACGTCGACGATCGGGTCGCCGACGGAGATCGCATCATCCAGGCGTTCACGCTGACGGGAACGCATCGTGGCGAGTTCATGGGCATTCCTGCAACGGGCAAGGAGATCGAGGTCCACGGCTTCGTGATGAGCCGCTTCGCCGACGGCAAGATCGTCGAGGAGTGGGAGGTAATCGACCAACTCACCTTCCTCGAGCAGCTCGGGGCCGGTCAGCCCCTCGTGACGAATTGAGGGGGCGGAGATGAGTACGTTTCTCTCGCCCGATCGGGTTCTCGTCGCCTACGGCTCGCCGCTGGGCTCGACGGCCGAGGTCGCAGCATTCATCGGGGAAAACCTCGCCGAGCAAGGGGCCGCCGTTGACGTCTTGCAGATCGATCATGTCGGCGAGCTCGGACACTACGACCGAGTCGTTGTCGGCAGCGCCATCCGCTACGACCGCTGGCTGCCCCAAGCCACGGCGTTCGTCGAATCGAACCGCGACACGCTGAGTCGGGTGCCGGTTGCGATGTTCTTCACCTGCCTGGCATTGGCCAACGGCTCGGCCAAGGGCGAACGCAAGGCCGCCGGCTATGCCGACCAACTGCGGGGACTGCTGCCCGAGTCATCAGACGTGCAAGTCCGAGGCTTCGCCGGTGTGCTCGACCCCTCTCGCGGGCCCTTGTGGATCCGCGTATTGCTGCACATGCTGTCGCGGGTGAGCGGGGTCGCTCCCGGTGACTACCGCGACTGGGATGCGATACGAGCATGGGCTCTCGGTGCGTCCCGTCGAGTTGCCCACACAGAGCAGCGCCTGCAGTGAGCCGCCGAGTAGCGACGCTGAGCAGACATGTGCGAACGGTGCTACTACGCAATGGCTACCACCTCGGGGCGTCACCACCCACCCGTCCGCAATGGCCGATAGGGTTGCCAGCGTTCAACCAGGGAGGGAACCTTGCCGACCGCCGAAGAGATCTATCGCGCCCATCCGACCAACGAGGAAATCGCCGACGTGCTCGCCCAGCGGCTGACTGCGGCCGTTGCCACGCACAACCCCGACGGTTCGATCCACCTCGCCTACGTGCTCTTTCTCTTCGAGGGCGACAAGCTCTACTGGGAGACCGCCTCCTCGACTCGGAAGATCAAGAACCTGATGGCCGACCCCACAACCTCGTTCCTCATCGACGGCCGGGCGGCGACTGGGACGAACCTCATGGTGTCGGCGTCGGGCACGGCCAGGCTCATCACCGGCGACGAGGGAGAAGAGATCAATCAACGCCTGCGGGCCAAGTACATCACTCCCGAGGCAATCGACACGGTCAACGACGTATGGGGCTCCTTCGACGACGTCTGTGTGGAGGTCACCCCCGATCGTTGGCGGTCTTGGACAAACCAGCCGTTCGGCGCAGCCACGATGGGGGCCTTCGGTGAGGATGCACCCGAAAACATCTGGCGAGAGGATTGAACCGCCGGCTCAGAAATCCGGCGTGTCCCCTCCCCTGTCGTTCCATACATTCATGCACCCGCAGACCCAGAGTCGCCCCGTCGCGGATAATCGATTAGCGTCGCGGCATGCAAGTCGGCATTCTCTCTGAACGCGCCCCAGGCGAGCATCGTGTGGCCGCAACACCACAGACCGCCGCCACTTTCATTGAATGGGGATGGCAAGTAGACGTCGAAAGCGGAGCCGGCGACGCCGCCGGTTTTCCCGACCGTCTATTCACCGAGGCCGGAGCAAACATCGTGGACGGCAAGACCGCCCGTGGTGCTGACATCGTGTTGTGTGTCAACGCTCCTGAAGCCCTCACCGATCTGAAATCGGGTTCGATCCTCGTCGGGTTCCTCGATCCGTTCGTGGACGCGGACCTGATAACCAAGCTCAAGGACCTAGGTGTCACGGCGCTTGCGGTGGAGGCGATCCCCCGCACCACCCTCGCCCAGAGCATGGACGCCTTGTCATCACAGGCGAACATCGGCGGCTACGCCGCGGCACTGCTCGCCGCCAACTCATCCCCAAAGCTGCTGCCGATGATGGTGACCGCCGCCGGGACCATCCCGCCGTCGCGTGCGCTGATCCTCGGCGTCGGAGTTGCCGGGCTTCAGGCGATCGCAACCGCCCGTCGTCTCGGCGCCGTCGTCTACGCATACGACATCCGGCCGGAGACGGCAGAACAGGTGGAGAGCCTCGGTGCCAAGTTCGTCGCAGCTCCCACCCAGGAGATGGACGAGGGCGGCTATGCCAAGGAAGTCGGTGAAGACACCCAAGCGCAGCAGCATGCCGCTCTGACTCCGCACGTGGCCGACGCCGACATCGTCATCACCACCGCCCAGATACCGGGCCGCCCCGCTCCCCTGCTCGTCACCGACGACATGGTGGCGGCGATGAAGCCGGGGTCCGTGATAGTGGACATGGCTGCCGGCTCCGGGGGCAACGTAGCTCCCTCGAAGCCGGACGAGATGGTCAACGTCAACGGTGTGCACATCTACGGGCCGACCAATCTGCCCGCCGAGATTCCCCACGACTCGAGCCGCATGTACGCCCGCAACCTCGTGGCCCTCCTGGAGCGAGTCAAGGCCGAGGAAGGCGTCAACATCGATCTCGACGACGAGATCATCGGCGGCACGACCATCACGCATGCGGGAGAGGTCAACCATCCCCGCAGTCGAGCAATGCTCGGGCTCCCCGACGTGACGGCCGCGCCCGCAGCCGAGCAACCGGCTCCCGTTGAGTCGAGTGAAGAACCAGAAGAAGCAGAAGGAGACACCGAATGAGCGCCGCGTTCGTCAGCGGCATCGTCGTGTTCGTGCTTGCGGCGTTCGTGGGTCTCGAGGTCATCTCGAAGGTCCCGCCGACGCTGCACACACCGCTGATGTCCGGTGCCAATGCCATCTCAGGTATCACCATCGTTGGTGCCATCATCGCCGCCGGGGTCGGTGAAGGAACCTTTGCCGCCGTTCTCGGCTTCCTGGCCGTTACTGCCGCGACGATCAACGTCGTTGGTGGCTTCCTCGTCACCGACCGCATGCTCGAGATGTTCAAGAAGAAGCCGGGGAAGCGATGATGACCGACTTCCTCCTTCTGGCGCAGACAAACAACGGCGAGGGAACGCTGACGCCACTGCTCTACCTGGGTGCGGCGGTGCTGTTCATCCTCGGTCTCAAGCAGCTGTCATCACCACGCACGGCCCGTCGCGGCAACATGCTCGCCTCGGGCGGCATGCTGATCGCAATCGTCGTCACGTTGATCGACAACGACATCACCAATTGGGGCACCGTCATCGCCGGCCTGCTCGTCGGTGGCACCATCGGTGCGCTACTGGCGATCCGCGTGAAGATGACGTCGATGCCCGAGTTGGTGGCGGCCTTCAACGGCTTCGGTGGTGTCGCCTCCGCGCTCGTGGCCCTCGCCGAGATCGAACGAACCGACGCGCTGTTCGAGATCGAGACGGGCGTCGTCGTCGCCCTCTCGCTTGCCATCGGATCAATCACCTTCTCGGGCAGCTTCGTGGCCTTTGGCAAGCTCAATGGCTCGCTCCCCGGTCAGCCGATCCTGCTTCCCGGCGGGAAGATCATCAACGCACTGCTGGCTCTCGGAGCAGTCGCGGTGAGCGTCTGGGCGATCGCCGCCGACGACGCAGTCGCCTACTGGATCGTGGTTGCCATTGCGCTCGTTCTGGGCGTTCTGGCAGTGATCCCGATCGGCGGCGCCGACATGCCGGTGGTGATCTCGCTGCTCAACTCGTTCTCGGGTGTCGCCGCCGCAATGGCCGGGTTCGTCATCAGCAACTCGGCGCTGATCATCGGCGGTGCTCTCGTCGGAGCGGCCGGCATGATCCTCACGCTGCAGATGGCGGAAGCAATGAACCGGACGATTGCCAACGTCCTCTTCTCCGGCTTTGGCGCCGTGACCGGCGGGCCCGTCTCCACCGGGGACAAGCCGGTGAAGAGCGCAACTCCCGATGACGTTGCGATTGCCCTCTCGTATGCCGAGAACGTGATCGTCGTCCCCGGCTACGGGCTCGCCGTCGCTCAGGCACAGCACGCCGTGCGGGAGCTGGCAACGCTGCTCGAGGAGAAGGGCGTCAACGTCGACTACGCCATCCACCCAGTCGCCGGTCGGATGCCCGGGCACATGAACGTTCTCCTCGCCGAGGCGGACGTGCCGTACGACCAGTTGCTCGATCTCGATCAGTCGAATCCGCGGTTTGGGCAAACCGACGTCGTCTTGATCATCGGCGCCAATGACGTGGTCAACCCGTCGGCGCGAGAGGACGAGACCAGCCCGATCTACGGAATGCCCATCCTGGACGTCGACTATGCCTCGACGGTTGTCGTCATCAAGCGCAGCCTCTCCCCCGGCTTTGCGGGTATCGACAATCCGTTGTTCTACCTCGACAACACGATGATGTTCTTCTCGGACGGCAAGGCCGCCGTCGAGTCCGTCATCGGAGCAATGGCCAACGTCTAGGTCGAACTGAGACCAATCGCGGCCGGCGCAAATGACGTGCGTCGGCCGCAACAGTTCCGTGATGTCCCTGCGAGAACCTCTCCGAAATCGGCCACTAGCATCGACGGCTCGCCTCCTCTGGTAACTCATGCTCGAGATCGACCGCCTGCACAAGACATACGGAGACGTCGTCGCTCTCGACGGCTGTTCCTTCAACGTTGCCCGCGGCCAGCTGCTGGGGTTCCTCGGGCCAAACGGGTCGGGAAAGACGACGACGATGCGCTCCGTGTTCTCGCTCGTCCGCCCCGACTCCGGGACCGTTCGCTGGAACGGTGGCGACATCACCCCAGAGACGCGGCTCCGCTTTGGCTACATGCCGGAGCAACGTGGCCTGTATCCGCGCATGAAGGTCGCCGCACAGCTCGCCTACTTCGGCCGACTGCACGGCATGAGCAAGAGCGAGGCCGTCGCCGCCGCCGGAGACTGGTTGGAGCGCCTCGGTCTGGCCGATCGCGCCGACAGCAGGCTGGAGCAGCTGTCCCACGGCAACCAGCAGCGGATCCAGCTCGCCGCCGCACTCATCCACGACCCGGACTTGCTCATCCTCGACGAGCCCTTCTCCGGCCTCGACCCCCTCGGTGTCGAGGACATGATGGCGGTGCTGGTCGAGCGAGCAGAGCGGGGAGCCGCAGTCGTGTTCTCCAGCCACCAGCTCGATCTGGTCGAGGACCTCTGCGAGGACGTGGTGATCATCGCCGCCGGGAAGGTGGTGCTGGCCGGACCGATTCGGGAGCTACGCGCCCGCTCCACGCATCGCTACCTCGACCTCGAACTCGCCACCGACCGCGCCGACCTCCACCGCGCCTTCCCGGAGTACGAGGTCGTCAGCTCGGATGACGGGCGGCTGCGGCTCCGGCTCGATGATGACACTCCGCTGGAACCGTTGATCCATAGTGCCGCTCAGCTAGGTCGGGTTCGGCAGTTCTCGTACACGCCACCAAACCTCTCCGAGGTGTTCCGGGAGGTGGTGGAGCAGTGAGCCCGTGGCGATCGATTCTCCTCGTTGCCGCCCGTGACTTCCGGGAGCGGGTGACCAGCCGGGCCTTTCAGCTCTCGACCGGCATCACGATCCTGTTCGTCGTTGCATTGATCGTCGTGCCGGCGATCTTCGTCGACGACGACCTTCCCGAGTGGGAGATCGGAGTTGTCGGCACGGAGCCGGACGGATTCGCTACGGCGGTGGCCGCTGCGTCCGGGAACGCAGCCGTGATCAACACCGTCGGCTTTTCCACCCGTACCGAGGCGGAGGCCGCGCTGGAGAGCAACGACATCGACATTGCGATCGACGACGCCGGCAAGATCCTGATCGACAACGACACGAGCGATCAGATGCAAGCCGCGGTGTTGACGGCAGTCGCCACAATCGAAATCGCCGCTCGCGCCGACGAGCTCGGGATCGAGGTCACGGAGATCGCCGATCTCTTCACGGGCGGCTACGAGGTGGAGTCGGTGGCACCCGTCGATGAAGGCGACAACGACGAGAACCGGGTGTTTGCCTTCTTCGTGACGGTCGTCTTGTTCATGTCGATCGTCACCTACGGGTCATGGATCCTCATCGGAGTCATCGAGGAGAAGACCAACCGTGTGGTCGAAGTCGTGTTGGGCACCCTGCGTCCGCATCAACTCCTCGCCGGGAAGGTGCTCGGGATCGGCGTGCTCGGCATCGCGCAAGTGTTGGCGATCGGCATCATCGCCATGTCGCTGCTGCCGATTCAAGATGCCTTCGACATCCCCTCCGCTGCGGGCTCGGTGCTGGCGTGGGCGTTCGTGTGGTACATCCTCGGCTTTGGCTTTTACGCCGTTGCCTACGCAGCGGCCGGGTCGCTCGTTTCCCGCCAGGAGGAGGCGCAGAACGCCGCATTCCCGCTGACGATGATGCTAATGGCGGCCTACTTCATCGCCTCCTTCTCGATCACCGGAGAGAATCCCGTCTTGCGGGTCGCCTCGCTTCTCCCCATGTTCGCCCCGATGACAATGCCGCTCCGCATCGCCGGCGGCGATGCCGTGCCGGTGGAGATCGGAGTGTCGCTGTTGCTGATGATCGCAACGACATATGCGTTGATCCGATTTGCCGGGCGGGTCTACGCCGGAGGTCTTCTCCAGGGCGCAGGACGCGTCAAGTGGCGAGAGGCCTTTCGCGCATCTGACACATAGGCCTTACCCGGGCGGGATTTGCGCCGACGCGATCAGGAATCATCGCTACCATCTGCGCACCCCACACGAGGAACCATGAAGCTTTCCATCACGACCCGGTCGCCATACGCGCCCTCCGTCGAGTTCGTCGAACGGAAGGGCACGGGCCATCCCGACACCATCTGCGACCACCTGGCGGAGCAACTCGCCCGCGAGCTCGCCTCGCAGTACCTGGAGCACACCGGGGTCGTGCAGCATTTCAACGTCGACAAGGCGATCCTGGCGGCTGGCTCGGTTGAGGTCGAGTACGGCGGCGGCGAGCACACGAGACCTTCTCGACTCGTGCTCGTTGGCAAGGCGGATTCGCTCCAGGAATGGCGCCCAGATCCCGAGGAGCTGGCAGTCCGCTACAAGGACAAGCTGCTCGAGTTGCTTCCCGACGCCACCCCGGAGGCGTTCCAGGTCGAAGTGTGGCTCAATCAGTCCTCCACCGATCTGGCGACGGTGGTGAACCGCCGGGACGACGATGTGCCGCTGGCCAACGACACCTCCTTCGCCGCAGTGTCGTCGCCTCGGTCGGCAGTGGAGCAGACGGTTTACACAGTGGAGCGGCGGCTCAACAGCGACGAATTCCGGGGCCTACACCCGGTGGGCCGCGACATCAAGGTGATGGGAGCCAGAGTCGATGGCGCCGCTCACGTCACCGTGGCTTGCCCGGTCCTCGCCCGCAAGGTTCACAACCGGGACGCGTATGACTCAGTCATCGCCGTCGTGCGCCAGGAGGTGGCCAAGATCGCAACCGGCTACCTCGGCAAAGCCGTGGTAGTCAAGGTGAATCAGGCCGACCAGGAGGACAGCCCGTACCTGACGCTGACCGGAACCTCAGCCGAAGCCGGTGACGACGGCCAGGTCGGCCGCGGCAACCGGTTTGGCGGCCTGATCACGCCTTATCGCCCGATGAGTCTCGAGGCCGCAGCCGGGAAGAACCCGTTCGCTCACGTCGGCAAGACCTATCACGCAGTGGCGGCGGACATCGCCTCCCGCCTGTCCGCAGAGACGGGAATCACGGAGTCGACCATCCGCATGCTCAGCTCGATCGGCCGCTCAGTCGCAGACCCGGAGACGGTCCATATCGAGAAGGTAGGCGACGCTGATCCCGCCGTCATCGAACAGATCACCACCGAGTGCCTGGCCGACTGGCGCGGGGTGCGCGATCGTCTCATCGACGGCTTCTACGAGCTCTATTAGTAGCGGCCACCCCGGCTGATGATGCTCTGCGATGTGCGCGGGCCGTAGCGCGGAGCGTGGATACCGGACATCTTCACCAACAGCAGCGCCCGCCGGCGCTGCGGGCGATAGGCTTCGAGCAGCTCCAGCATGCGCTCGTCGGTCCCACGCGGCTCGCGGGCTAGGGCCCAGGAAACCGTGTTGGGCAAATGGAAGTCGCCGACGGGGATGGCGTCACGATCGCCCCACGCCGCTCCCATGACCTGCGCCGCAGTCCACGCTCCCACCCCGCGGACGGCCAGCAGCCGTCGCTCCGCATCTTCCCGGCTCATTGTCATGATCTCTTCGAGACGATTGGCCCGACCCGCCACCTCGCGCACCACCCGGGCCCGGGCTTCCTCGATCCCGAGCATGTGGAAGTCGGTCGAGGAGAGTTGGAGAACGGCCTCCGGCAAAGGGGGCAGCCTGAGACCCGAGTCACCGGGAGCCGGCTCGCCGACGGTGCGGACGAGTTGCTCGTAGTTGCGGCCGGCCTCGTCTGTGGTGACCCGCTGCCCGAGCACAGTAGGCAAAATGGTGTCGAACACCCGCCCGGTTGCGCCCAGCCGGAAGCCGGGGTTGCTCCGGTACAGATCGCGCATCAATCCCGATCCGGCGGGGAAGGAGTCCACGTCGTCGTCAAGACCCAGTGTCGCCGGGACCGCCTCCAGCGCTTCCTCGGCGCCCGGGCCAAGGGCTCTCGCGCTCACCGCGGCGTCGTTCAGCTCCAGTTCGATGGTCGCCGGCCCGGTTGACGCCCACAACGAGAAGCCGGCCGCCGTCGCATCGACCCGCAGCAGCGAGCGAGTGCGCGGTAGGGCCATGCCCAGCGTGTGGACCAGGTCGAGGGAGCCGGCAATCGGCCAGCGACGTTCCATCCGGTCACGGTAGCGACGACGCAGGAGCGATCGTGGCGAAACCTCGGCGGCGCCGCTAGTTTCGCTGCATTCGAGGGAGCGGCGTGCCGATAGAGAGCAGGCGACCATTCGAATAGAAACGGGGTGCGACCGTGGACAAAGACAGAGAAGACCAACCGCTGTCCAGTGAGGAACTGCTGCGCCAGGCTCGTGAGGGTCTCGGCAGCACCGACGCGGCACCCGATGCTCCCGCCGACTTCAGCATTGAGTCCTATCCGCCGCCGGCGAGCGATTCCACCTTCGACGATGTCGAGCAGGAGCCGGCGTTCGCGGAGCCCACGTTCCCCGAGCCCACGCCCAGCTTCGAGGAGCCGACCTTCTCCGACCGCGACGAGCCTGCGTCGTGGGCGCCGCCCCCAGCGAACACCGAGGCGGATGAGTTCGGCGCCCTGATGGGCGGGGATCCGGCGCCTACCCGACGAAGTGGCAGCGGGATCGGACGGATCCTCATCGTCCTTGCGGTTCTCGCGGTGATCGGCGTCGGCGTCTTCAGCCTGCTCGATTCGAGCAAGACCGTGGACGACATTGCCGTCGGCGACTGTCTCGACATCCCGGAAGAAGACGTCTTCTCCACCATCGACACCATCGAATGCACCGAACCTCACGATCTCGAGGTATTCGCACTCGTCGACCTGAGCAACGTGTCGGTCGAGTTCTCCAGCGCCGCCTCCTACCCGGGCGACACTGCGGTCTACGACGCCGCCTTTGACGCCTGCTGGGACGAGTTCGAGTTCTATGTCGGTGTCCCCTACGAGGATTCAGTCCTCTACATGGACGCTTTCACACCGACCCTCGAAGGCTGGGACGAACAGGGCGACCGCATCGTCAACTGCGTCCTCTACGAGGTGAACGCCGACGCAACCGAGTTGATCAAGTCAAGCCGGTCGCTGCGCAACGCCAACCGCTGAGCGCAAGAAGCTCCGCATTGCAGCGGAGTAGCCTGCTTGCGTCATGACCACCAGCGACATTGATCGCATCGACGCGTGGGCCGTCTCGCTCCCGCTGCATCAGGGTTTCTTATCCGCGCGCTCCCGCATCGACGAGCGCCAACTCGTCCTGGTGCGGATCGGCGCCGGCGAGCATCACGGCTGGGGCGAGGCCGCACCCGTCCCCGGCCACAGCTCCGAGCAAATGACTGCGATCTGGTCGGGCCTGCGCAGCCTTGTCTCGACCCACGGAGCGGGCGCAGGCGGCCACGCCCTCGGGATGCTCGGCGCAGCCTTCGCCCAGGCGACGGACGACCTCGAGGCGCGGCGCCGTGATCTGCCGCTGTGGCGGGTCCTCGGCGGGGAGACTGCGGTGCGGGCGAGTGCCGCCATAGGCGTCGACCGCGACGGGCAGCCGGACGTGGGTCAGGTGGCTTCTGCGGCAGCCGCGGGCTACCGGAACGCCAAGCTCAAGATCACGCCCCGGTCCAAGCCAGGCCGGGTAGCCGAGCTGATCGGGCGTTACCCCGAAATCCGCTTCGCCGCAGACGCCAACGGCTCATTGGACCTTGCCGAGCGTGCGCTGCTCGCCTCACTGGACGACCTCGGTCTCGTCTACATAGAGCAGCCGGGAGATCCTTCCGACCTGGAGCTTCATCGCCGTCTCCGCCGTCAGCTGGAGACGCCGTTGGCACTCGACGAGGCTGCCGCCACGGCAACGCAGATTGCGGCAATACTCGATGCCGAAGCTGCCGACATCATCAACCTGAAGACGGGGCGGTTTGGAACCAGCCGGACCCTCCGTCTCGCTACGGAGATCGCGGCGCAGGGAATCGAGGTGCGGCTCGGCGGCTTGCTGGAGAGCGGTGTTGGACGAGCGCACACGGTTGCCCTGGCGTCACACCCTATGTTCACGGTGCCCGGCGATATCGCCGGTTCGGACCGCTACTTCGCCAACGATCTCGTCGTTCCCCAGTGGCGGGTGAATGGCGGCGTCATCGATCTGCCCGAAGCCCCCGGCATAGGCGTCACGATCGACGACTGCGCCCTCGCCGCCGCGTCTGTGGAGCACCTCCACGTCGAGTGACCGGAGAGACCAGCTATCTTGAGCGGCATGTCGACTCCTCGCACCGTCCTGCTCTCCATCTTGCTCGTTCTCCTTCTCGTGACCCCGGCTGCCGCGCAGAGCGAAGGCCCGGCCAACTGTGGAACCTATGCGGGAGTGGTCTGTGAAGGATGGTTCTCGGACAACGCCAATGTCGCCGACGACGATGACGTCATCACCGACGCAATCGGAGCCCTCGTCGCACAGTACGGCAATGAGATCGCGCTCGTCACAGTGATCGAAAGCCCATACGGCACCCCGCTCGAGTTTGCCCAGGATCTCGGCAACGCCTGGGGAGTCGGTGACGCCGATCGACAGGACGGGATTGTCATCCTCGTCGACATCGCCAATCGGCGCACCGAGATGACCGCCGGTCCCGGCGTACCCGAACTCGACTACTCCCGGGTCACGGGCGCGGGCAATTCCTTCTTTGGCCGAGAAGACTTCGATAGCGGGCTGATTGCGATCGTCGGCAGCCTCGAGCAGGAACTGGCCGCACTCAGCGGCGGGACGGTCGAGCCGTTGGTCCCGGCCGGCGGTGGGAGCGGCTCGGGACGGTCCGACACTCCGACCGTGAGCATCACGCCGAAGGAGCAGGACCCGCCAACCGGACTGGTGGTTGGTGCGCTGGCGGCCGCAGCCCTCGTTGGTGGCGGCATCGGGCTCGGTGCGGCGCGACAACGTCGTCGTACCCGGATCAAACAGGAGCGTGCCGAGTTGGTCGACGGTGACGTTACGGCGCTCGACCCGGCAGGTCACGAGCTGCCTCTCCTCGCCGATTACACGATCGAACATCGCGGCCCCGTCGCCGCAACCGACACCCGTTCGGCGCTTGCCGCCCTGGAGCGCGTGCAGGCCGGCGTCGAACCACAGGACGAGCCGGCGATGCGTGCTCTGTGGGGCCACGATCTGGTGGCAGTCATCAACCGTGCCAAGCTCCACAGGGAAACCGAGATCCCGTTCGAGCTCCGGGTTTCCTCCGAGCAACCGCTCCTCGAAGGCGCCCTCCAGGCCGCGATTCGGGACGCGCTCGAGGTGGACGAGGAGAAGAAGCAGGAGTTCGAGGTGAAGCGACAAGAGCTCAACCGCATCATCTCCAGTCTCCGCCCCCATCGGATCGCCAACACTCGATTCCGCATGGGCCAGGCCATCAGCGAGCGCACCGTGCAGACCGGAATCGGGTGGGCGCTCATGACCGATGAGGGGGAACGCTTCCTCGAGGCCGGGCCGGTGCTGCCGACGGGCGAGTCGCTGCAGAGCTCGATCGAGCAACTCGATCTCGTGTACGAGACTGCGAAGCAGAAGGCCGCGAGAATGGAGGCGCTGTATCAGCAGCTCCCCTCGTCGACGACACGACCGGCGGTGGCAGCCGCGCTGGCCGATCTCTCCGACGACGCAGACGCCTCGTATCGACGCTACGAGGCCCTCCGCCAAACGCTGGAGAGCAAGGGATCGATGCTGAGTCGGGACGGCCTTTCGATACCCGCCGTCGCCGCACTGCTCCTGATGAACAACGATGCCGACGACATAGACGACTTCATCTCCGCCTACGAGGCCAATCGCGGCCGCGGTGTTGCCGCCGACACTGCGGTGGAGTACGCGCTCGCCGGTCTCAGCAGACCGAGCGAGATCAAGCGTATTCGCAGCGAGGCTGATCGCCTCGGACTGCCCGTGTCGCTGACGGCCGCACTCCTGCGCCGGCGTGACGACGGACCCGAGGTGTACCAAGCCCTCGCCGACGAGTTGGCCGGTTCCGGGGTGAAAGGGGAAACACGACGAACCGTGGCAGCAGTCCTTGCAGTGTCGCTCGAACCGGCGCAGGCCATACGCCGCTGGCGTGAGGCCCGGCAGGCCCTCGCTGCGCTCGGGCTGGTCGGCGCCTATGCGGATGTCGCCGCTGCGTTTGGCGCCTCCGATCCGCGCGGCCCCCGCACTTTCGCCCTGGCCTACGCGGCACAGCGGCAGGCGCTCAGCCGCAGCACGATCGACGACGCCGATCGCTTCGCTCCGGAACTCGCCCACGACGGGACCGGCCGGCAGACCGATTCCTGGAGCGGCGAGCCCATCCCCCGTGGCCTCGGGTACTTCGACCCGTACACGCTGCTGTTCTACCACTGGATCATCACCAAGGGCAGCCGCGGCGCCTACGGCTGGGAGCCCGTCTACAGGGACAACTCGTGGTCACAAGACTCCGGTTCCTGGTGGGGAGGGGGCGGCGGCTTCGGCGGCGGCGGTTCCTGGGGCGGGGGCTCGTCCTGGGGTGGCTCGTGGAGCAGCGGAAGCTTCGGCGGGTTTGGCGGCGGCGGAGGGTTCTCCGGGGGCGGTGGCAGCGGTTGGTGATCACATCCACCGACAACCCGCGCATCAAGGCCTACGCCAAGCTGAAGAATGCCCGCGAGCGGAAACGCACCGGTCTGTTCCTGATCGAGGGTCACCGCGAAGTCGCCAGAGCTCTGAATGCGGAGGTCGCCGTCGATACTCTGCTGGTCTGTGATGAGCTACTCGGACCCGAGCCGATCGAAACCGCCGGAAGCGACGTGCTCGAGATCGGTGCCGCCCCGATGCGCAAGATCGCAATGCGGGAGAATCCGCCCGGGGTGGTCGCGGTCGCTCGCCAGTTCGGCACGTCGTTGTCGGAGTTGCACGTCGGCGAGGACCCGTTGCTCCTGATCGTCGAGGAAGTGGAGAAACCCGGGAACCTGGGAGCGATGATGCGAACCTGCGATGCGGTCGGCGCCGACGCGTTGATCGTGGCCGAGCCGGTGACCGACATCTTCAACCCGAACGTGGTGCGCGCTTCGCAGGGAGCCCTCTTCTCGGTTGCAACCGCGGTTGCGGGAACGAACGAAGTCATCGGCTGGTGCCGCAAGCGCGGGATCACAGTCGTGGGCGGCTACCCGGCGGCGAGCACGGAGTTGTGGGACGCATCTCTGACCGGCGCCGTCGCGATGCTGGTCGGGGCCGAGGACGCCGGTATCTCGGCTGCCTGGGACGATGTCGCCACTCCCGTCCGGATTCCGATGGCGGGGGCGGCGGACAGCCTCAACGCTTCGGTATCGGCCGCCCTATTGCTCTACGAGGCGAAACGACAGAGACGGTAGTCGAGCTACCACGACGCAAAGATGAAGCCGTCGGCAATCTCTCCCGACTGGCCGTTCCCTTGCCACCGCACCGTTCCCTCGCCATCGACATAGAGGAGGAACACGCCGGATGGGTCGTAGCCACCCCACGTCGATCCGAGTTCCACCGGGAACGTCGCCAGGACCTCTCCCGTAGTGGAGAAGACGACACCGCTGGTCTCGGTGACGCCTGACCCACCATCGAAGGTGTGGAGGAAGCCGACGAGATTGCCGTTGGCCTGGGAGCCGATGCCGTCCAAGCTCTGGTGCACACCCACCCACGGCATGAGCGTGACGTGTGTCGGTGCACCTTCGGCGAGGTCGAGAGTCGCCAGCGCGGTCACCTCCCCGATGCGGGTCGACCAGTACAGTTCCGATCCATCCCGAGTCCAGGCGGCGGCGCCCATCGGAAAGCCGAGCGATGGGTCGTCGACCCACAACCCAGGATCGCCAAAGTCGGGAACGGCCGGATCGTCCACGAGCATCGAGTAGCCCAGAATCGCAAACGTGTCTGCAGTGGGCGAGGGCGACAGGGTCCAACCCATGACACGCTCATTCGCATAAGGATCCGGCCCGAGGCTGCCGTCCGCGGGCAAGTAGAAGATGTTGCCCGCTGCCGGCTCGCAGCAATCGCTGATTCCGACCATCGCACCGTCACGAACCCGCCAGATCGAAACGAGGACGTTCGGCGGCATCTCTTCAGCAGATTCGACTTGTGCCGCCGTCCCTGTCTGCCCGTACTCGTGAACGATCTCACCCGTGACGGTGTCGACCGCAACGGCGAGATAGTCATCGGTGATGGCAACCAACGTGGCGGGGCGCCCGTCGGCGAGCGTGTCGCCCGGGGCCGGGGCCGCCGTCGACGTTGTCGTTGTCGTCGTGGTTGTCGATGGCGGAGCGGTCGTTGTCGAAGTCGTGGCTGGTGCAGCCGTAGTCGTCTGGCCCCCGGCCGTCGTAGGTGTTGTCGTCGCCACCGCCGGCGGGGACGTCGTCGTGGCGTCGGTCGACCCGCCGCATCCGGCGAGGGCCAGCGCGACAACGACGAACAGGACGTGGCTACGGCTCATGGCGATCCTTCAGTTGGCGGACACTACAAATGATCGGCAGCAACACTCCGCACTTGATTCTGTAGTGTCGAACCATGGTTGATTACCTCACGCATATGCGCAGCGATTCCGCCCGTTTTGGCGAGCTCATCACGGCCACCCCCGGTGCGGCAAGGGTTCCGTCGTGCCCGGACTGGTCGATGGCCGACCTCGCCTGGCATCTCACTGAGGTCCAGTACTTCTGGGCGACGATCGTTGCGGAGCTGCTCGACTCACCAGACGGAGTACCCGAGCTGACTCGCCCGAGTGACGATGAGCTGCCGGCGCTCTTCGCCACGCAGTCTGCACGACTCGTTGCCGCGCTCGCCGCCGGAGACCCTGATGCGGCTTGCTGGACCTGGGACGCCAAAGGCAAATCGGTCGGCTGGGTGCTCCGCCGTCAAGCCCAAGAGGCGCTCATTCACCGGGTCGACGCCGAACTGGGCGCCGGAGCCGAAACGGTGGTCGATCCATCACTCGCGGCCGACGGTGTCGACGAGATCCTGCGCGTGATGATGGACGCAAGCGACATCCCCGAGTGGTCGGACTTCGTCCCGGACGGCAGGATCGCAGTGCTCGCGGCAATAGAGGGCTCTACGTGGGCCATAGCTCTCGGTAGGTTCAGCGGGACCAGCCCGCAGACCGGGACGAGCTACGACGATCCGTCGATTCGCCTGCTCGCCACCCCCCCGGATCGAGCCACCGTGTCCGTCACCGCCCCCGCACCCGACCTCGACCTGTGGCTCTGGGGGCGGCGCGAACTCGACCCGGCCACCATTACCGGCGACGCCTCCGCCGCCGCAGCTGTGCGAGCCGCCGCAGTCGCTGTCACCCAGTGATCAACCGCCGATGGGTGGCTTGGCCATCGTCCAGATACCGTCGTCGTGCAGCATGCGGTTCATCAACTCCAACCGCAGCACCGCGCTCCCGTAGTTGGCGGCTCCCGTGGTCTTGATGTACAGCGGCGGCCCGTCGCCGACGATCGTGGGCACATCGCGCACGCCGAGCTCCCGAGCCTGCTCAGTGGAAGCAACCAGAAGCTCGATCCCGGGATCGATGGCCGTTGCGATCACTTCATCGCCATCGAGTCCGGCCACACGCGCCGCCACCGCCAGAGTCGAGTCCTTCTTCGGGTCGTCCTTCTCCTCGTAGATCAGGTGGAGCAGAGCCTGGGCGAAACGTTGATGTTGTTCGGGGTGGGCACGACGCACGGCGGCACAGGCCCCGAGCGCCCTCGTCTTCGCCGGGATCTGCCCGCCGGGATCCAGATCGGCGACGAGGAACTCCTCCCAGGTCACGGCCACACGCACGTTGCGGTCACGCGAAGCGTTGAGCGCAGTCGAGTAGATCCGCCACACGTCGAAGGTTTCGAAGTTGAAGAAGATACGGCCCGTGAAGTCCATCCCGCGCAGGCTAACCGGTCGATCGGTGGTCGATTCTTGACATCGAACATACGTTCGGCTTATCTGCGGTCGTGGCCATCCCGATCCAGCGGACGTTTGCCGACCTCGGCACCCCCCTCCACGAGGTGTCGTTCTGTGTACTCGACCTGGAGACAACGGGAGCCACACCGGCGGACTGCGAGATCACCGAAGTCGGTGCGGTGAAGTTCGTCGGCGGTGAGCCTGCCGGGACGTTCGACACCCTGGTCAACCCTGGAGCGCCGATCCCACCCACGATCACGGTGCTCACCGGCATCACCCAGGCAATGGTGATCGACGCTCCGGAGATAGGCGAGGTGCTCCCCGCGCTGCTGGAGTTCATCGGAACGTCCGTCATCGTGGGCCACAACGTCCGATTCGACATGTCATTCCTCAACGCCGCCGCCGAGCGCCTCGGCTACGGGAGACTGCCCAACCCGACCAGCGACACCCTCGGATTAGCTCGCCGCCTCCTTCCCGGCGAGGTCCGCCGGCTCAACCTGCAGAGCCTTGCGTCGTACTTCCGCTCCCCCGTCACGCCCAACCACCGGGCGCTTGCCGATGCCAGAGCGACGGCCCACGTCTTCTGGGGACTGCTGGAGAGAGCCGGAACCATCGGGGTCACTCACCTCGACGATCTTCTGCGGCTGCCTACCGCCAAAGGATCGCCGCACTACAAGAAGATCGAACTGACCGAGCGCCTCCCCCGCCGTCCCGGGGTCTACATGTTCCGCGACAAGGATGGAAACGTCATCTACGTGGGCAAGGCGAAGAATCTCCGCAGCCGGGTGCGCTCCTACTTCTACGGCGACAGCCGCCGCTCGGTGGCCCAGATGATGCGGGATCTCGCCGGTATCGATCACTACGTCTGCGACACGGAGATCGAGGCGGAGGTCACGGAGCTTCGCCTCATCCACGCCAACGCCCCTCGCTACAACCGGCGGTCCCGCCCCCCACGCTCACCTCAATACGTCAAGGTGACGGCCGAGGAGTTCCCCAGGCTCTCGGTGGTCCGCACGCTGCGCGACGACGGTTGCATCTATCTGGGCCCGTTCCGGTCGCGGCGCGTGGCGAACTCGGTGGTGGCAGCGATTTGGGACGCCGTCCCGATCCGACGCTGTCTCACCCGAGGCGGCAAGCGCAGCCCGGCCTGCAATTTCGCACAGCTCGGAGTTGCGCTGTGCCCCTGTGACGGATCGGTATCGCCTGCGGAGTACCAAGCGGTTGTTTCGAGACTGCGCGAGGGCATCGAGGCCCATCCCGGTGAGCTGCTCGGGCCGCTCGTTGCGCGCATCAGGGACTATGCACGGACGGCACGGTTCGAGGAGGCGGCGGAGATGCGGGACCGTCACCGGGCGCTGCGCAAGGCGCTGGACGACCGCCGCAACTGGGGAGTGTTGCGCGACGCCGGTCTTCTCTGGGCTGAGGACGACAACGGCGACAGCCTCTTGATCGAGCAAGGCCGGATGGTGAGCTCGTGGGCTGCCTCTGCGCAGGCGCCGCTCAGCACAACCGCGGCGCATGCCCGCTCCCCACACCTGGTCCCGGAATCCGTCGCTGCCGCCGAGGAAGCCCGACTTCTCTGGCGCTGGTTGGACCGCCCGGGGGTGCGCATCGTCGAGGCAACGCGACCCCTCGCCACGCCCCGGCACCCGATTCCTGTGCTCACCTCCCTGGCGGGGTAACGTGCCGGGATGAAGTTCATCGTGCGTAAAGGCACCGACCCCGTTGGCAAAGCCGACCCGGCCCTCCTCACCGCTCTCGGTTTGCCGGGAGGCGGTGTGGTTTCCCTGGGACAGACTCACGTTTTGGTCAGCCCGGGAGAGACGACGTCGCCGAACGCGATCATGCTCGGGGAGCGGACCATGGCCAACGCCGGGGCGGCAGTGGGAGACACCGTCGACGTGAAGCGAGCGCTGCTTCCATC
>JASJBC010000084.1 GCA_030066715.1 Acidimicrobiia bacterium | reverse complement strand
AAGCCGGCCTCGAACCTCTTGATGAGGTCGATGCTGACGCCACCGATGAAGCCGACCTTGTTGTTCTCCGTCTTGAGCGCGGCTGCCGCACCGACGAGGAACGAGCCCTCCTGCTCGGCGAAGACGAGGCCTGCGACGTTCGGGAGATCGATCGATGCATCATCGACGATGGCGAAGTTGACATCCGGGTTGGCGGTTGCCGCATTGGTCATCGGCTCTGCGAACAGGAAGCCGACGCCGAACACGAGGTCCGACTCGTCGGCCTGCAGGTTCAGGAGCTCTTCACGGTTGGATCCGTCGTCGTTGGCAGACGCCTCGGACGCATTGATACCGAGTTCGGTCTCAGCCTTGTCGAGACCGGCAGCTGCAGAATCGTTGAAGGACTGATCGCCACGACCGCCGATGTCGAACACGAGACCGACATTGACGTCCACCATCGGGGCTGCAGTCGTTGCCGGGGCCTCTGTCGCCGGAGCATCGGTTGCAGCCGGTGCTTCAGTGGTTGCATCGTCGTCGCTATCGCCGCCGCACGCAGCAGCAATGAGAGCAAAAGCAAGCACGATGCTGAACAGCCAAAGCTGTTTACGCATGGTTTTACCTCTCCAGTTCTAGGTAAGAAGGGCGACGTGCCCATGCCGTCGCCGTTTCGCGTATCTACGCTAATCCTCAATCGCGCCTTTTGCACATACATGCCCCAGGTACTTCCATGGCATTTCGCGAGGCTGGATTGTCACCCGTTGTGACGTAGATAGTCCTCGATCTCGCTGAGCAGACCTGCCGCCTGGTCGGCGTCGAGGGCATCGATAGCCGGCTCCGATTCCTCCAATTCGGCCACGTATTGGGAGAACTCCTCTGACGCTTCCAGCGCCGCATCGACGCGCTCCAGGTACTCGGAGGTGACCGTCTCCAACTCGGCAAGGTCGGCATCAAAGCCGAGAATCGTGGCCGCGCGCGAGGCCAATGCCAGCATGGCTTTCGGATTCGGGTTGGCGGCGAGGTAATGCGGGGTTGCCGCCCACAACGCTAGGGCTGGTATCCCTGCTTCGCGGCAGGCCTCCAGGACGACACCGACGATGCCGGTCGGCCCTTCGTACTGTGACGTGAGCAAACCGTTTCTCACGACGAGGGCGGGGTCGGTGGCAACACCGATGACCGGGACCGCGTGGGTGTGTGCCACCTGCCCGATGAAGGCGCCGAGCAAGACGACCTCTTCGACATCGCTCTCGCACAGCACTTGGGTGAGGTGCCGGCTGAAGGTCTTCCATCGATATGACGGTTCGTCGCCCACGACCATGACGAGGTCACGATCATCGCCGGGCATGGGAACGTAGTGGAAGCGAGTTGTCGGCCAGGTGAGACGTCTCGTCTCCCCCTCGCCGATCGAAACAGTGGGCCGATGGGCCTGGAAGTCGAAGAATTCCTCTGGGTCGATGACGGCAAACGGCTCATCAGCATCGAGCGCGCCGATCAGGAAGTTGGCCGCTCCGGACGCGGCCTCACAGGCATCCCCCCAACCCTCGAAGGCGATGATCGCCCGAGGCCGGCGCAGCGGAGGTTTGGAGAATCGGTGGATTGCATCCATAGGTTCAATCTACCCCGAAGCGGGGTCTCTGTTCAGCGGTAGATCGAGTGGCTGCTCGAGGACGAAGCTCGTGCTCGTCCCGTCGGATAGCTCCACCGTGAGGCGTTGGTACTGCCCGATCGGATAGCGACGACCCTCGGCAGACTTGATCTCAGCCAGCGGGTACTCGCGCAGTACCTCACGTCGCAGGGAGGCATAGCGACGGACCGTGAAGAGCCGCCGTGTCGTCAGTACGAGCTCGATATGGATCGAACCGGGGCCTTCCGGGCGCCGCGCGAATCTCAGCGCCAGCAGATAACCGCCAACCCCACCGCCAAGTGCGCCGAGGACGAAGGGAGGGAGCAGCGCAGAGTCGACATTGATGGCAAAGAGCCAGCCAAGCAGTGCTCCGATCGCCGCCCCGTAACCGACCTTGCTGCCGGTACCCCCGGCCGTGGCATTGCTGATTTGCCGGATCTCCTCACCGGGCTCCAGGTGGGGTTGGTAGAAGCTCTTGAGCTTCTCGACTGTGCGCTTCACTTGCCGCGCAGCCGCTGCCACTCCGCGGCGAAGTGACGGCCTAGTGGCTGATTCGACACGAAGAAGACCATCGTTTCGCCCTTGCGCGGCATGAACGCCAGCTTCCCCATGATGAGGAGGTTCCCTTTGCGGCGCAGTTCGATGCTCTCCAACTCGTTGTGCTTCCAGTTCTCGATTTCTCCCGTCCGGCTGGAGCCAAGTAGGACGACCCGCTTCGTGGTCAGGACGGCAAACAGGCCGATGAGGCGCGGTCCGGGTTTGACGTACAGCACGTACAAGACGTAGACGGCGTAGCCGAGGAAGAGACCCAGGATGAGCTGACCGCTCCCCGATCCGAAGAACGAAACCACGAAGACGAATCCGAGAATCCCGGAGAGGCCGAGCATCAGGAAACTGGCCCGGGTGAGCGGGGTTGCAGACAGCACGTCGTCACCGCCGAGTCGCGGATCGTCCTGCAGCTGGGCAATGAGCCGCTCACGGGCCCGATCTGAGAATCTGCTCATACCGGAACGATAGCGCCGGCTGGTGCGGGCGATCCTCCGCAGGATCACTTGGCCGGCGGCCGAGACTTCGCAGTCGCCGCGAGTTGGTGACGACGGAGACGCTGGAGATGTCGGGTACCGAGAGTGTGATCTCGGTCCTCCAAGACTCCTGTGACGGTGGTGGAGACGCCCAGCGTGCGACTCACCCTGAGGCGCGGTCCTTCTGACCGCAGGGCACGGCTAGCCTCGCGGCTCATGGACATCCGGGACAACATCGTCGACGCCATCGGGAACACCCCGCTCGTTCGTCTCAGCCGTCTCCATCCCCCGGGCAATCTCGTGGCCAAGATCGAGTACATGAACCCGGGTGGCTCGATCAAGGATCGCATCGCGCTCGGGATGATCGAGCGAGCCGAGCGCAACGGCTGGCTCCGGCCGGGAGGCACGATCATCGAGCCGACCAGCGGCAACACCGGGGTCGGGTTGGCGATGGTGGCGGCGCTCAAGGGATACAAGCTGATCGCCGTGATGGCCGACAAGCAGAGTGAGGAGAAGCGAGCTCTGCTCCGCGCTCACGGCGCCGAGGTCGTCGTCTGTCCGACGGACGTCGAACCCGACGACCCGACCTCCTACTACTCGGTGGCGGACCGGCTCACCGCAGAGACCCCCAACGCCTATCGGCCGGACCAGTACTCGAATCCGGAGAACCCGCAGGCCCACTATGACCAAACCGGCCCGGAGATCTGGGAGCAAACCGACGGCGAGATCGGCGTCCTCGTCATCGGTGTCGGCACAGGCGGAACGGTGACCGGGGCGGGCCGGTATCTGAAGGAGCGAAACCCCGATCTCCTTGTCGTCGGGGTCGACCCGGAAGGCTCGATCTACACCGCAGAGTCCGACGAGGACGTGACCACCTATCTCACCGAAGGGGTAGGGGAGGATTTCTGGCCGGAGACATATGATCCGGCCATCGTCGACGAGTACGAGATGGTCACCGACGCCGAATCCTTTGCGATGACGCGGCGGCTGGTCGAGGTTGAGGGCGTCTTTGCCGGTGGTTCCGGTGGCATGGCCGTCGTTGGCGCGTTGCGGGTGGCCGAGCGCCGCCCCAACGACCTCGTGGTAGTGATCCTCCCCGACTCGGGGCGCAACTACATCTCAAAGGTCTATAGCGACGAGTGGCTGCGGGAGAACGGCTTCGCTTAGGCGCTCCGGCGACGTATCCACGAGAACCCTCAACCGAAGGTTGAGGGTTCTTTTCGTGCTTCGCCTGCCCGGCCCGACACCGTGTCGGGGATCTCTCCGACGCGGTGAACGGGGGGACACGGCAGGCGGGAGTAACTAGTCATCTGTTGGCTCGCGAAATCCGACTCCAGTCGGGTTCAAGACGGCCGAAGAAGTAACTAGTGACGGCCTTGTCGGGGGACGCGACGGGTCAAGAATGGCCGACAACTGGATGACAAGATGAGCACTTCCCACAGCCAGAGCGGCGGGCTCCGCTTTGGTATCGGCTCGAGAAGAGGCATTGCAGCGTTTGTGGCGTATGCCCTCTCTCTCACCACTGTGGTCCTGGGCGGATTCCCGGCTACTCCGGCAGCCGCAGCACCCGGCGACGCAGATCTCGCCGTGACCAAAGTCGCCAGCAGCGGCTCGGCCCTGCTGGGCACCTCCATCGATTTCACCGTCACCGTCACCAACCTCGGCCCCGGCGATACCACGGGCGTCGCCGTCACGGACGTCCTACCCGCCGAGTTCACCTTCCAATCCGCGTCCACGACTCAGGGCTCCTACGACGATGGCTCCGGCGTATGGTCGATCGGTTCGATGCTGCTCGGTTCGAGCCAGACGTTGACCATCACGGCGGAAGCCAACTCGATCGCATTCGTGACCAACACCGCGGCCATCAGCGCATCCAACGAGGTCGACCCGGTTCCGGGCAACAACAGCTCGAGCGCCGCGGTGAACATCGCGACTGTTCCGCCGGCAGTCTGTGAGACCAACGACATCATCGGGATCGTCGGCGACACCATCTACTCGATCGACACCACGACAGGTGTGGCGACGCCCGAGTTCCAGACCTCGTTCGTCACCGGCAACCGCAACGCACTCGCCTCCAACCGCGATCTCGGGATCGTCTATTGGGGATCCGCCGCGGTTGTCTACTGGTGGAACCCGATCGATGACACCGAGGGTGTGCTCGCTGATCTCACCGGTCAGATCAACGGGACCCTGGAATCGGCCGGAGCAACCTACTACCAAGGCCACTACTACTTCTCGACGGAGGTCGGTGGCAACGCCAACGGTCTCTATCGGATCGCCATCGATCCGACGAGCGGCACCCAGGTGATCCCGGGTTCGCTGGAGTTGCTGGCGGCGAATCAGCCTGAGGATGGGCTCGAGGCCGAGTTCAACCGGGATATGCGGCCGGACTACGGCGACCTCACCGTT
This sequence comes from Acidimicrobiia bacterium, assembly GCA_030066715.1. GTDB lineage: Bacteria > Actinomycetota > Acidimicrobiia > Spongiisociales > UBA5794 > JAAETI01. The sequence continues at coordinate 13,407 of JASJBC010000084.1, read as the reverse complement.
GTCACCGTCAACGGCGATCCACTGCTGTTCGGCTCGACGGTTGATGGGTTCGACTGGCCGAGCTACGGAGGCCACTGGTGGAGCTACAACCTCAACACCGGCGAGTTCACCTTCATTGCCGACGAGCCGACCCCCAACCACGTTCAGCTCGGCACCGATCTCAATGGGGACACCTGGGGAACCGACGCTTCCGGCAACCTGTATGCGGTGAACCAGGCGACCGGGGAGTTCGTGCCCACCGGCCTTGCCGTCGGCTTCGGCCTCTACGATCTCTCCGGCTCGTTTTGCGTTCCGCCCGAGCTTGCCGACATCGATCTGGCCAAGTCGATGATCGCCAATGCGGACGAAGACGGGTCGTCCAGCGTCTCCTTAGGGGACACCCTCACCTATCGGTTCACCGTCACCAACACCGGAAACTCCGTGTTGAGCAGCGTTGCGGTCACCGATCCCCTCATTCCGGGCCTGTCCTGTTCGATCGGCTCGCTCAGCGCAGGTGCCACCGACACATGCACGGGCACCTATCAGGTCGTTCTCGCCGATCAGCTTGCCGGCTTCGTCGCCAACACTGCCACCACCGTCGGCGCTGCACCGTCCGGTGCAACCGTGTCCGACACGGCTTCAGCCATCGTCCTTGTTGCACAGCCCGAGGTCGTCGTCACGAAGACCTCGGACGCTGCCGGACCGGTTGTCGCCGGTCATACGATCACCTATACCGTCGAGGTCGAGAACACCGGTGTCTTCGACATCAACGACCTCACCATCAGCGATCCGCTCCCTGCGGCAACCAGCTACGTCGACCAGTCAACGCTGGTAGACGGATGGGACGCAGGAACAGCAGCAGGTTCGTGGAGTGCGGAGGTCGGCACCGACACGACGATCCCAGAGAACTGTGCGGCGCCGCTCGAGTTCGAATTCGACATGGCCGGCGCCGGCGAGGTCGGCGATGTCGAGGTTGGCTTTGCCGCCTCACACCGTCGGCGAGGTCAGCTCCGTGCCCTGCTCACCTCTCCTGCCGGGACCACGGCAGTGCTGATGCCGGGCACGTCGGGGGATCGCGACAACAACTACGACGTGCTCTTCGATGGTGACTCCACCGGCCCACTCGACGATGGTGACGCCGATGACGTCACGCCGGTCGACTACGAGCGCACCGTAGGCGCGGTCTCGCTCGAGGCTTTCGTCGGCGAGGACGGAGCAGGGACTTGGACCTTGCAGGTCTGCGACAACAACACCCAGGGTGCGCTGGGGACCTTCCGCCAGGCCACTCTCTTCATCACCGGTGTTGCCTCGAACCAGACGCCGATGGTCAAGGACAACATCCCGGGCGGCGCCCAAGCCGATCTGGTGGACGGTGTGCCGCCGGTGCTGGTGGCCGCGGCCGATGGCTTCGATCTCCCGATGGGTGAATCTATGACCGTCACCTATCAGGTGCAGGTCGACGATCAGCTCGATGGCACCGTTCGCGACATCGTCAACGACGTCTTCGTGTTCTCCGACGAGCTGCCGACATCCACCGACTACACCATCGATCCGATCGACTTCCTCCCAGAGCTGCGGATAGTGAAAGACGGTCCGGTTGGCCCTGTAGCCGTCGGCGATTTGGTGACCTACACCTACACCGTTGACCACACTGTGGACTCTGACGGCTCGCCGGTCGACGTGACCTTGGCCGACGATATCGTCGACGTGGCCGCCGCAACACCGTCCGGCGATACCAACGGAGACGGCCTCCTCGACGGCGGGGAAACATGGGTCTACACGGTCGACTACACCATTCCGGCTGATGCGGCCGATCCGCTGGTCAACGTTGCGACGGTTTCCGGGACTGACGGCAACGACGAGGCCATTACCGAGGCCACCGACAGTCATTCCGTTGCCATCGAGTTCTCGCCTGTGCTCGATGTCGAGAAGGTCGGCACGCCCGATCCCGCCACGGTTGGTGACACGATCACGTACACATACGCGGTCAGTCACGATGCGACATCGGATGGTTCGGAGGTCGGAAGCGTCGTAGCCACCGACTCACGCGGTCTGACACTGAGCGGTCCTGCGGGCGACACCGACGGCGACAACCAGGTCGACGGCAATGAGGTGTGGGTCTACACGGCGACCGAAACGGTGACCGTGACCACGCCTGATCCGCTCACCAATGACGTCGTCGTCACCGGTACCGACCGCGACGGTGATCCGGTCGACGACGCCACCGATAGCGAGTCGATCGACATCGACTGGGCGCCGGTGATCACCGCCGACAAGACCGGTCCGGCGACGGCCGCCATCGGAGACACGATCACCTACTCCTTCACCGTCACCCACGGCCCAGCTTCTGACGGCTCGCCGGTGACGATCACGAGTGTCAACGATGACATCGCAGGCGCGGGGACCTATCTGAGCGGTGACGACGGTGACGGGTTGCTCGAGGCCGGCGAGGCCTGGGTCTACCAAGCGACCTACACGACTCTTGCCACCGACCCGGATCCGCTGGTCAATGTGGTGACGGTCACGGGCGCCGATGAGGATGGCGATCCCGTTGCGAACGCCACGGACACCCATTCCACAGATATCGACCACCTTCCCACCCTCGTGATCACCAAGACCGGCCCCGCCTCGGCTCTGGTCGGCGACACAGTCACCTACGGCTTCTCCATCGGGCACGACGTGGGCTCCGACAACACCCCAGTGTCCGGGGTGACGGTGACCGACGACGTCGCAGGTGGCGCAACCTACGTGAGCGGTGACGACGGCGACGGGCTGCTCGAAGCCGGGGAGACCTGGATCTTCACCGCCGCCTATACGACACAGGCTTCGGATCCTGATCCGCTCCTCAATACCGGCACCGTCACCGGGTTCGACGAGGATGGCGATCCGGTGACGGACAGCGATACCCACAGCACCGACCTGATCCCGACCGCCGCGATAGGCGACCTCGTCTGGGAGGACCTCGATGGTGATGGGGCCTTCGCCGCCGGCGAGCCCAGCCTCGATGGGGTCACAGTGCGTCTGTACGACGGCTCGGGGACGTTGCTCGACACGACCGTCACCGCCGGCGGTGGCGCCTACACGTTCACCGATCTCGCTCCCGGCGACTACACCGTCGATGTTGACGAGAGCACTCTCCCCTTTGTTGGCGTTCTCTCCACCGGGAACGAGCCGTTCTCGGTGACGCTGACCGAGGGCGAGACCAACCCCGACGCCGACTTCGGCTACTTCGCCCTTGCCCTGCTCGGTGATCTCGTTTGGGACGACCGCGACGGGGACGGGATCCAGGACGGCGGCGAGCCGGGTATCGGCGGGGCTACGGTCGTTGCCTTCGCCGCCTCTGCCCTCACCACGCCGGTCGCAACAACCTCCACCTTCGCCGACGGGTCGTGGAGCCTGTCCCTGACCCCGGGCGACTACGTCATCGAGTTCTCCCTCCCCGCCGGATATCTGCTCACCGCCACCGACGCCGGTTCCGACGACACCGTCGATTCGGATGCCGATATCGCCACCGGTCTGACCGTGCCGGTGTCGGTCACGTCGGGCAGTGCGGACAACACCATCGATGCCGGGGGCTACGTCCCGGCTGCCATTGGTGACTTTGTCTGGAATGACCTAGACGGCGATGGCAACCAGGACGGTGGCGAGCTCGGCCTCGGTGGTGTGACGGTTCGCGTCTTCGACACGTCCGGAGCCGAGATCGGCACAGCGACCACGCTGGCCGACGGCTCGTACTCGGTAGCTGTGGCACCCGGGTCATACGACGTTGTCATCGACGTCGGCACACTGCCTGCCGGCTTTGTCCTGACCACGCCAGCCTCGGTCGCGACCGGTGCACTCATATCCGGCAGCACGTTTGGTGACGCGGACTTCGGTGCCGTGGTGCCGACCTACCCGATCAGCGGCACCGTATGGGACGACGCGGACGTCGATGGCGCTATCGGCGCTGGCGAGCTGCGCCTTGCCGGCGTCGTGGTCGAGCTGCGCGACTCGGGTGCCAGCCTGATCGCCACAGCCACGACGGCTGCCGACGGCTCCTACAGCTTCCCGCCCGTTCCCGACGGCGACTACGCGGTTGCCGTCGACGAGACGACAGTGCCGCTCGGTATGTCGCTGACAACCGGCAACAACCCGGATGCCGTCACCGTCGGCGGCGCCGCAGTTGCGGACGTCGATTTCGGCTACGCCTTCCCGGGCGTTGTCGAGATCACAAAGGACCCGGCGACACAGCAGGTTGCCCCGGGCGGTTCCGCCACCTTCACGATCACCGTCACCAACCCAGGTCCGCAAGACCTTGCAGGTGTCGTAGTGACCGATGCGCTTGCGCCCGGCTGCGACGGCAACGTCGGCGCCCTGGCGAGCGGAGCGTCGGCGAGCTACGGCTGCTCGCTGAGTGGGGTGGCTGCTGATTTCACCAACACCGCCGTGGTCGCTGCCATCGACGAGCTCGGCAACACCGTCACCGACAGCGACGACGCCTTTGTCGATGCGATCGCTCCGGCGATCGACATCAACAAGACGCCCGACCTCAGCACGGTCCTGCCCGGCGCAGATGTCACCTTCACTATCCGCGTCGAGAACACGGGTGACGTCGACCTCTCCAGTGTCGTTGTCACCGACGCACTCACCCCCGACTGTGCCGCCTCCTTCTCCGCACTGACTCCAGGTGAGGTGGAGACCTACAGCTGCCAAGCAACCAACGTGACCACCGACTTCACGAACGTCGCCGCAGTGGCCGGTGATGATCCGCTCGGTAATCCCGTGGCCGACAGCGACGCCGCTGTCGTCGATGTGATCAACCCGGCGATTGCGATCGAGAAAACCCCGGATACGCAGCAGGTGCTGGCCAACGGCACTGCGGTATTCACGATCACCGTGACCAACACGGGTGATGTCGAGTTGACCGACGTTGCGGTGAGCGATGCGCTGGCGTCTGACTGTGACGCCGGCTTGGGCACCCTCGCCGCCGGAGCTACCGCCTCGTACTCATGCTCGGCGCCGAACGTTGCCGCCGACTTCACCAACACGGCGATCGTCTCCGGCGACCATGCTGCCGGTGGCTCGGTCACCGCCAGCGACACTGCGGATGTGGATGTGATCGGCCCGGCGATCGCCATCGCGAAGACGCCTGACACGCAGCAGGCCCACGCCGGTGACACCGTCAGCTTCGCCATCACGGTGACCAATACCGGCGACGTGCCTGTGACGGATGTCACGGTGACCGATGCGTTGGCGCCGGACTGTGCTGCCGACCTCGGCACGCTGGCGGCCGGAGCAGCCACCACTTACTCCTGCACGATGACGGCCGGCGCATTCGACTTCACCAACGTCGCCGATGTCACCGGCGATGACCCGTTGGGCAACCCGGTGACCGCCAGCGACAACGCGGATGTCGATGTTCTCAGTCCTGCAATCACCATCTCCAAGACACCCGATGCCCAGCAGGCCCACGATGGCGACACCGTCACCTTCAGCATCACGGTGACCAACACCGGCGATGTCGAGTTGACCGATGTCGCAGTGAGCGACGCGCCGGCCCCGGACTGCAACGCCAGCGTGGGCACGCTGGCAGCAGGCGCTTCGACCGCCTACAGCTGCTCGATGACGGCAGGTGCGGTTGACTTCACCAATGTTGCCGAGGTCACCGGCAACGATCCGCTCGGCCTGGCGGTTACCGATAGCGATGAGGCCTTCGTCGATGTCATCGCACCGGCGATAGCCATCGAGAAGACGCCGGATACGCAGCAGGCTCACGCCGGGGACGCGGTGACTTTCGACATCACGGTCACCAACACGGGTGATGTGGATCTGGTCGATGTCACGGTGACCGATGTGCTGGCTCCGGATTGCGACGCCAATGCCGGCACCCTCGCCGCAGGCGCTTCGACCACCTACAGCTGCTCGATGACTGCCGGTGCCACCGATTTCACCAACAGGGCAGACGTGTCCGGTGATGATCCGCTCGGTCTCGAGGTGTTGGCCAGTGACGATGCCGTCGTTGACGTGATCAACCCGGCGATCGCCATCGAGAAGACCCCGGATACCCAGCAGGCTCATGCCGGCGACATGGTGACTTTCGACATCACTGTGACCAACACGGGTGATGTGGATCTCACCGGCGTCGCGGTGACCGATGTGCTGGCGCCGGATTGCGACGCCAACTTGGGCACGCTGGCGGCGGGTGCTTCGTCGACCTACGGCTGCGCGATGACGGCGGGCCCGGCCGACTTCACCAACGTCGCCGCTGTCAGCGGCAACGATCCGCTCGGCGACCCGGTTACGGCAAGTGACGATGCCGATGTTGACGTGATCAACCCAGGCATCGTTATCGAGAAGACCCCGGACACACAGCAGGCCCACGCCGGCGACACGGTGACTTTCGACATCACCGTCACCAACACGGGTGACGTGGATCTCACTGATGTCATCGTGACCGATGTCCTGGCGCCGGATTGCGACGCCAATCTCGCCACGCTCGCAGCGGGTGCCGCGTCGACGTACAGCTGCGCGATGACTGCGGGCCCGGTTGACTTCACCAACGTCGCCGCGGTGAGCGGCAACGATCCGCTCGGCGATCCGGTGACGGCCAGTGACGGCGCCGATGTCGACGTCATCAACCCGGCGATCTCGATCAGCAAGACCCCCGACAGCCAAGAAGCCATCAACGGCGCCACGGTGACGTTCGGCATCACGGTGACCAACACCGGCGATGTCGATCTGACAGACGTAGCTGTCACCGATGTGCTGGCTCCAGATTGCGACGCCAATCTCGGCACCCTCGCCGCAGGCGCTTCGACCACCTACAGCTGCGCGATGACTGCCGGTCCCGCCGATTTCACCAACACAGCAGCCGTCACCGGAGACGATCCCCTCGGCGCCCCGGTCTCCGCCGGCGACGGCGCCGATGTCGACGTTGTCAATCCGGCAATCGCCATCGAGAAGACACCGGACAGTCAGCAGATCCTGAGCGGCGGAACGGCCACCTTCACCATCACAGTCACCAACACCGGTGACGTGCCTCTCAGCAACGTGGTCGTCACGGACGCTCTGGCTCCCGACTGCGACGCCACCTATGCAACTCTCGCCGCCGGGGCGGGCGACACCTACACGTGCGCCCTCGCCAACGTGACCGCCGACTTCACCAACACCATCGACGTCAGCGGTGAGCATCCGGCCAGTCCCGTGCCGGTGACCGACGCCGACGACGCCGAGGTCGACGTGATCGCCCCGGCGATCGACATTCTGAAGACGACAACCACGCCCGTTGTCGTTTCCGGCGCCGACGTCACCTTCACGATCACGGTCGAGAACACCGGCGACAGCCCGCTCACCAACGTGGCGGTCACCGATATCGCAGCCCCCGACTGTGACAACACCTTTGCCGCACTGGCCATTGATGAGGTGCAGACCTACACGTGCACGGTGAGCAACGTCATCGCCGACTTCACCAACATCGCCGACGTCGTGGCCGACGAGCCGAGTGGCGAGACGGTTTCGGCCAGCGATGCTGCCGCCGTCGATGTCATCGCACCGGCAATCACCATTGAGAAGACGCCGGACACCCAGGCGACGCTGCCCGGTGGTTCCGCAACGTTCACCATCACCGTCACCAACACCGGCGATGTCGAGCTGAGCGGTGTACTGGTCACCGACCCGTTGACTCCGGACTGCAACCGGGCGTTCCCAGTTCTGGGCGCAGGCGCCGGCGAGACATACTCGTGCACCCTCCCCGTTGTGCCGGGCGACTTCACCAACGTCGCCGATGTCGTTGCCTTCGACTCGCTGGGCAACCCGGTGCGCGCTGCGGATGCGGCTGACGTCGTCATCGAGGACCCGGCGATTGAGATCACGAAGACTGCGGTCACTCCGATAGTGGTGGCAGGCGACGATGCGACCTTCAGCATCACCGTGACCAACATCGGGACCACCCCGCTCACAGACGTCACCGTCACGGATGTCCTCGCCCCCGACTGTGCGACGACCATCACGAACCTCGGTGTCGGCGCAAGCTCGACCTACTCGTGTACAGCTCCGGCCGTCACTACCGACTTCACGAACATCGCCGTGGTCGAGGCGACCCATCCGCTGAGCGGCACCGTTGGCGACAGCGACACGGCCGATGTCGACGTCATCAACCCGTCGGTCGCAATCCTCAAGAGCCCGGCGTCGCAACAGATCCGCACCGGAGACACCGCCACGTTCACGATCACGGTCACCAACACCGGCGATGTCGATCTGACCGGTGTTGTGGTGGCCGATCCGTTGTCACCGACCTGCGACAACACCATCGGCGACCTCGCCTCCGGCGACTCCGTGACGTACAGCTGTGATGTGACGCCGACCGACGACTTCACCAACGTGGCCTCGGTGACCGGAGTCGACCCGCTCGGCAACACGATCACGGACGACGACGACGCTGTTGTGGATGTGATCAATCCGGCGATCGCGATCGAGAAGACACCTGACTCGCAGGTTGTCGTCGCCGGCGCCACGGCAACCTTCACGATCTCGGTTACCAACACCGGCGACGTCGACCTGGCTGGCGTCACCGTCACCGACGCCGCCACTCCGGCATGTGACAGTGTCATTGGCAACCTGGCCGCAGGAGCGACGGCGACCTACAGCTGTGACGCAACCGGTGTTGTCGCCGACTTCACCAACACCGCAGCGGTATCCGGCAACGATCCATTGGGTGAATCGGTAGCCGACTCCGACGCCGCCGCGGTTGCCGTCATCAACCCGAGCATCACACTGGTCAAGGACCCGGCCGCACAGCAGATCCTGGCCGGTGAGGACGCCAACTTCGCCATCACCGTCACCAATACCGGAGACAGCCCGCTGACCAACGTCACGGTCACCGACGCCCAGGCACCGGTCTGCGACACCGTCATCCCGGCTCTCGGCAGCGGAGCCTCGGCGACCGTCAACTGTGCTGCGACGGGGGTGACGAGCAGCTTCACCAACACCGCATCCGTCGTCGCAACGCATCAAGCGGGCGGCACCGTGAGCGATTCCGACTCCGCCGACGTCGAGGTGCTGGTACCCCAGGTTGACATCCAGAAGACGCCGAACCTGCAGACCATCGCCCTGAACGGAACGGCCACGTTCGACATCACGGTGACCAACGCTGGGGTCGTGCCGCTGAGCAACGTGAGCGTGACCGATGCGCTGGCTCCGGATTGTGACAATGCGATCGGCGATCTCGGTGTAGGTGCGGCGGCGACCTACTCCTGTACGCTCGCCAACGTCGCCGCAGACTTCACCAACACCGCAGTGGTCAACGCCACCGACGCGGTCGGGAACCCGGCTGCGGACACCGACCCCGCAGACGTGGATGTTGTCGCTCCGGCCGTCTCCATCGCCAAGACTCCGGACACCCAGGCAATCGTGCTCAGCGATATCCCGGTGTTCGCCATCAGCGTTGCCAACACCGGTGATGTCGATCTGACCGATGTCACCATCACTGATCCGCTCGCCCCGGCTTGTAACACCGTCATCCCGTTGCTCCTGGTTGGCGAGTCGACGTCGTATCCGTGCTCGGGTACGCCGACAGGTGGCGACTTCACCAACACTGCATCCGTCGTCGCCGACAGCGTCGTCGGCCAGGTCACGGACACCGACACAGCCGACGTAACCGTCCTGGTCCCGGCCGTCGACATCCAGAAGACACCCGACACGCAACTCGTCGGCCTCGGCGGGACCGCAACGTTCACCATCACGGTGACCAACGCCGGCGCAACCCCGCTCACCGACGTGACCGTCAGCGACCCGCAGGCTCCGAACTGCGACGCCTCGTTTGCGTCGCTGCCGGTAGGCGCGGTCGAGTCCTACACATGTGACGTCACGGGTGTCGCCGGCGACTTCACCAACACCGCATCAGTGACCGGGAACGACCCGCTTGGCAATCCGGTGACCGATAGCGACGCGGCCGCCGTCGACTTTGTCGACCCGGCGATCGACATTGCGAAGACTCCCGACCTCCAGACGTTGCTGGCCGGCGAGGATGCGTCGTTCACCGTCACCGTCACCAACACTGGAGACACCGAACTGGCCAACGTGGTCATCGTCGACGTCGCCGCACCCGGCTGCAACGCAGTTTTCGCCTCGTTGCCGATCGGGGCCGTCGAGACGGTGACGTGCGATGTCGTCGGTGTTGCCGCGGACTTCACCAACACTGCGTCCGTGACTGCCGACACGCCGCTCGGTACCCAGGTTGTCGACAGCGACGATGCCTTCGTCGATGTCGTGTCGCCCGGGGTCGAGATTCAGAAGACTCCTGACACCCAGATGGTCTACAACGGTGACGACGTGACGTTCACCGTTACGGTCACAAACACCGGCGATCAGGATTTGGTCGATCTGACGATCAGCGATCCGCTGACGCCGGCCTGCGCCACGGTGATTCCGGCGCTTGCTGTCGGTGAGAACAGCTCGTACGACTGCACGGCTGCGGCGGTGACCGGCGACTTCACCAACATCGTCGCGGTTGCCGGCGTGGACGTGCTCGGCAACCCGGTCTCGGATGCGGACGATGCGCAGGTCGATGTGATCAACCCGGCCATCGACATCCAGAAGACACCCGACACTCAAGCCGTGGTTGCCAACGGTGCGGCTGTGTTCGACATCACCGTTACCAACACCGGAGATGTTGATCTTGACGCCGTCGCCGTGGCGGACCCGCTGGCACCGGCTTGCGATGCGACCATCGGCGCCCTGGTGGTCGGTGACACCACGACGTACACCTGTTCTGTGAGCGGCGTCGCTGCCGACTTCACCAACACCGCTTCGGCAACCGGCGTCGACCCGCTCGGAGCCACCGTTACGGACAGCGACGGGGCCGACGTCACCGTGCTGATTCCGGCTGTCGACATCCAAAAGACACCGGATCTGCAACAGGTGCGGGTGGGTGATCCTGTCGACTTCACAATCACGGTGACGAACGCGGGGGCCACGGCGCTGAGCAACGTCACGGTGACGGATGTGCTGGTACCGGCCTGCGATACCGTGATCGGTGACCTCGCCGTTGGGGAATCGACCACATACACCTGCACGCTGCCGGTGTCGGTCGACGACTTCACCAATACCGCACAGGTCACCGCCGACGATCCGATCGGCAACCCGGTGGCGGACAGCGATGCCGCCGACGTCGACGTGATCGCACCGGCCATCTCGATCTCCAAATCGCCCGATGGGCAGGCAGTCGTCATCGGCGGCACGGCAACGTTCACGATCGAGGTCACCAACACCGGAGACGTCGACCTCATCGACGTGGCAGTCACCGACGCAGCGGTACCGGCTTGTGACAGCGTGATTGGCGTGCTGGCGAGCGGCGACTCGGCTTCGTACACCTGCTCGGTGGGCAGCGTTGTCGCTGCCTTCACCAACATCGCCGACGTTGTGGGTACCGACCCGGTAGGGCTCACCGTGACCGATGCGGACACAGCCGACGTCACCGTGCTCGTGCCCGGCATCGACATCCAGAAGACCCCGGATACGCAGACCGTCGTCGCCGGTGACGATGCCACCTTCACGATCGTGGTCACCAACACCGGCCAGACGGATCTGCTCAACGTGACGGTGAGCGATCCGCTCGTCCCCGCCTGTGACCTTGTCATCGGGACCATCCCTGTTGGTTCGCCGGCCGTCACCTACACCTGCACAGCCCCGGTGGCGGCTTCCTTCACCAACACGGCTGCGGTCACAGCAGTCGACCCGATCGACACGCCGATCAGCGACAGCGACACGGCCGATGTCACCGCGTTGGTGCGCAGCAACATCGCCGGGACCATCGCATACGACATCGCCGGCGACGGTGCGATCGACCCCACCGACGTTGGACTCGGCGGGATCGACGTCACGGCCACGTGGGCAGGTCTCGACGGGGTCTTTGGTACCCCGGACGATGAGGTGCTCACGACCGTGACCGACGGCAGCGGCGACTACCGGTTCGACCTCGTGCCTCCGGGCGCGTATCGGATCGACGTTGATACTTCCGATCTCCCCGCAGGTGTGGACGTGCCGACCCTCGACCCGGATGCATCCCTCGACAGCACGACGAGCCTGACGCTGCCAGAGGACACGACGGCAGGGGATGTGGACTTCGCCTACACCGCCTCCGGATCGATCGGTGACCTCGTGTTCCTCGACCTCGACGGTGACGGCGGGCAGGATGCCGGCGAGCCCGGCCTCGGCGGCATCGGCGTCACCGTCACCTGGCTTGGCAGCGACGGCGTGCCCGGTGGTGGGGACGATCTCGTGTTCGTCACGACGACCCTGCCCGACGGCTCCTATGCAGCAAACGGCCTGCCCGCCGGAGAGTTCACGGTTGTGATCGACGGCGTGCCGGGTGGGCTCAGCGGCGATCTCGATCAGGCCGTTACCCTTGCTGCCGGCCAAGACCGCGACGACGTCGACTTCCCGCTGGTTGGCTCCGGTTCGATCGGCGACCAGGTTTTCGAGGATGTCGATCGCAACGGAGCGTTCGACGGTGGTGAGCCCGGAGTCGCCGGTGTCACCGTCACCGTCACCTGGGCAGGTGCAGATGGCGTCGTCGGCACCGCAGACGACGTAGTCGTCTCCACGGTCACCGACGGCAACGGGCAGTATCGGGTGGATCAGCTTCCCCAGGGCGAATACCTGGTCGAGGTCGATGAGAGCACCATCCCGTCCGATCTCGGTACGGCCGCCCCGATCTCGCTGCTGCTGGCAGCGGGGGAGACCGACCTCACAGCCGACTTCCCGCTGGTGGGGAACCGTCCACCGGTGGCCGGCGACGACGAGGACGTGACCGATGAGGACAGTCCGGTCACCATTGTTGTTCTGGATAACGACAGCGACCCGGACGGCCACGGCTTCACCGTGAGCGCCACCACCGATCCCGACAACGGCTCGATTGTGGTGAATGCTGACGGCACGATCACCTACACCCCGAACCCGGGCTTTGTCGGTGTGGACACCTTCACCTACACGATCTGTGAGACAGGCGGCGTTGTGAACGGGATCCCGGCCACGGGTCTGTGTGACACGGCAACCGTGACGGTCACGATCGTCGCAGGCAACGAACCGCCCGGTCCGGGAGTGTCCTTCCAGTCAGTCGTGGTTGGGGATCCGGTCGATCCGATGCCGGTTTTCGACCCCGACGGCGGCGTCGTACGCGTCACGTACGTGAGTGGCGAGCTACCGCCCGGGATAACGCTCAATCCGGACGGCTCGTTCAACGGAGTCACTACAGAGATCGGCACCTATCAGGTAGTCGTTCAGGTGTGCGACGATGATGATCCCCAGATCTGCATCATCCACACTCACACGATTGCGGTGACCCCGACCACGCTGCCCGGCCCGGGTGATGACCCCGACCCTGATCCTGATCCTGATCCTGATCCTGATCCCGATCCCGACCAGCCGGACCCCGATGACCCGCCGGAGACC
>JASJBC010000083.1 GCA_030066715.1 Acidimicrobiia bacterium | reverse complement strand
CCGGACCCGCTTGCCGTTGCTCTCCATGTCGAGCTGTTGCAGGTAGGCGGCGAAGCGATCGAGATCCTGTGCGTAGGGCAACACCGCATAGGTGGGAAGACCGAGGACGTTGCGGTACCAGACGCCGAGCAGGCCAAGCATGGCGGGCACGTTCTGGGCAAGTGGAGCACTGCGGAAGTGTTGATCAACGGTGCGGAATCCCGCCAGCATTTCGCGGAAGGCCTCGGGCCCGATGGCGATCATCAAGGGCAGCCCGATGGCGGAATCGAACGAGTAGCGACCTCCCACCCAGTCCCAGAAGCCGAACATGTTGTCCGTATCGATGCCGAAGGCACCCACTTCTGCGGCATTGGTCGACACGGCCACGAAGTGTTTGGCGATCGCGGCGTGATTGCCCCCAAAGCGATCGAGCGTCCAGGCGCGAGCCGCTCTGGCATTGGTGAGGGTCTCCAGCGTCGTGAACGTCTTGGATGCGATCACAAAGAGAGTCTCCGCCGGATCGAGGTCGGCCAGGGTCGCAACGAGATGAGCCGGATCGATGTTCGATACGAAGCGGACTTTGATCTCGGGGTGGCTGTAGTGACGCAACGCTTTGTACGCCATCACCGGTCCGAGGTCAGAACCTCCGATCCCGATGTTCACAACAGTGCGGATGGGCATACCGGAGTGGCCGCGCCACTCTCCCGATCGGACGCTCTCCGCAAACGTGCTCATCGCATTCAGCACCGCATGAACGTCGGCGACGACATCCTGTCCATCCACGAGAAACTCGTCGTCCGGTGCGGCACGAAGCGCAGTGTGCAGCACCGGCCTGTTCTCGGTGACGTTGATCCGCTTCCCGGAGAACATCGCATCGATTTGCGCGGGCAACCCCGACGCCTCTGCAAGGGCGACCAGCAACTCCACAGTGCGCGCATCGACGAGGTGTTTCGATAGATCAACCGACAGGTCACCGACCTCATACGAGAACCGGCTCGCCCGATCAGGATCGGCAGCGAACAGGCGGTTCAGGTCGAAGTCCGTCTGCCCATAGTGCGCTCTGAGATCTGCCCACTCGCTCGCATCCTGGTTCACAGCCATTGCCGTCTCCACTCGTTTCGAGTACTTGCGCCACAGGCGCCGCACCCCGAACACTATCGCACCCCTCACGAGGGGCGATCGGTAAGCTCGACCCCATGCAAGCGATAAGCGTTCATGAGCCCGGGGATGCGGACAAGCTGGTCTGGAATGAGGTGGCCGACCCGACACCCGGAGCGGGCCAGCTGCTCGTGTCTGTGGTCGCCGCCGGGGTCAACTACATCGACACGTATCACCGCCGTGGCATCTATCCGCTCGGGACACCCTTTACACCGGGTCTTGAGGGCAGCGGAATCGTCGAGGCCGTCGGCGACGGCGTGACCGACTTCGCCCCCGGTGATCGTGTCGCCTGGACCGATCAGTTGGGCAGCTACGCCGAGAAGGTTGCGATCAACGCGGACCGAGCCGTTCTGGTGCCAGCGGACTTCTCGCTCATGAACGCCGCGGCCATGATGTTGCAGGGCGTTACGGCTCACTACCTCGCCACCGACACGTTCCACCTCGAATCGGGCCACCGCTGTCTCATCCACGCCGGGGCGGGAGGCGTGGGCCGGCTCCTCATCCAGCTGGCGCGCCGCGCCGGGGCCGAGGTCTTCACCACGGTCTCGTCCCCAGAGAAGGCCGCCCTCGCCTCGGCAGCCGGGGCAACTCACGTTATCAACTACGAGGACCAGGACTTCGTCGAGGCCGTTGAGCAGATTGCAGGAGATCGATCCCTCGACGTCGTGTACGACGGCGTCGGTGCGGCAACCTTCGAGAAGGGGCTCATGCTGCTCAAACCGCGTGGCCTGATGGCGCTGTTCGGCCAGTCGAGCGGCGTCGTGCCACCGTTCGACCTGGGTGCGCTCGCCAGGTTGGGATCCCTCTACATCACCCGCCCGACGATGGGCTCTTACATAGCCACCCGAAGCGAGTTCCAGGCGCGATGTGATGCGCTGTTCTCCCTGATCGAGAATGGTGAACTCGAGCTGACCATCGACCGCACGATGCCGTTGAGCGAAGCCGCCGCGGCGCACCGCGCTCTCGAGGGGAGAGAGACCGCAGGCAAGGTCCTCCTCGTCCCATGAGCGACGGCACTGTTCTCAGCGACTTGACCGATGCAGTTGCGATACCCGACAACGGAACACTCAGTCGCGTGCTCTATGCGGATGAGCACATCCGGCTCGTGGTGTTCGGATTCGACCGCGGGCAGGAATTGACGGACCACACCGCGGGTGTCCCGGTGACCATCCACGTCGTGCGGGGGCTCATCGAGCTCACCATGGGCGATCAAACCCACGAGGTCGGGCCCACGTCGTGGGCACAGATACCGGCCGGCCTTGCCCATGCGGTCAAGGCCGTCGAACCCAGCGTCATGGTGCTAACCCTGCTGCGATCGGCCTAGGTCAGCCGACGACCATGAGCAGGGCGCCAACTGCCATTGCGGCCGCGCCGATGATGACGAGCGTCGTCTCCGACATATTGCCCGGCACCCAACCGTAGGCAGTCAGGTCCTCGCTGATTGCCAACGCCGCGATGACGAGGGCGGCCATCCCGAGCAGGATGAGAATCACCCCAAAACTCTCCGTCGCAAAGAGCGCCAGACCGGCCACTCCCATCACCGCAGTGCATGCGATGACCCACTTGAGCACGCGGAGCGACAGCCAGTTGCGCCAGGTTGCGCGACTGAAGAGCGGCCGCAACGCGTGCAGCACATTTCTTCGCTCCCGGCGCGGTCTTGCGTGTCGGCCCCGGCGCTTTGCCGGTGTGATCGCAGCGACAAAGCCGTCATGGTCGACCACATTGACAACCACCTCTTCGCCGCCGAGCTCCAGATGGATCGCCGTGCCGGTGTCATCCAACTCGAGTTCGTGCAACGGCCAGCTGCCCAGCTGCTCTCCGCCTGAGCTGACGGCGAGATGCTGGTCTTCGACATCGAAGAGCGCGTCAACGACATCGTCGGTGGCGGCGATCTTCAAGGAGCCGCGATAGGACTTCATGAGATCGAGTTCGGAATCTCCGCCGACAACTTGAGCGTTTCGGAGGACGTGCTACTCAGGCGAGGCGGAAATCTCAGTCGCCTTGATCGAAACCCACACGGAATCACCGACCGAGAGGCCCAACGCGTCCACGGCTCGAGGAGTGACCTCGGCAGTCAGCCGGAGCGGATCACCAACCTGGATCCGCACCCTGTCCCCGTAGTGCTCCACGCGTCGGATCGCAGTCCGCCATGTGTTGCGCGGGCTGCCCTCGGGCTGACGCCGATGCAACGAGATCGCCCGTGGGTGGACGGTAGCCAGCACCCGGCCGGACGCAGCCGTGTCGGCAATCGCAAGCCGGTGGGACGCCACCGTCACCAATCCGTCGCTTGCCTCGCCGACCAGGAGATTTGCCCCAGCCAGATCGGCGGCATAGGGCGTCTGTGGGCGGAGCCGGATGTCCTCCGCAGATCCATGTTGGGTTACCGCACCGTTCTCGATCACATAGATTTCGTCAGCGAGCAGGAACGCCTCGGTCGGGTCGTGGGTGATGAGGATCCTCGGTCCTGAGAAATCGGCCAGGTGATCGGAAAGAAGGTGGCGGAGGTCGGCCCGCGTGGTCACGTCCAGCGCAGCCAGCGGCTCATCGAGCAGGAGCAACGCCGGCTGGGTGACCAGCGCCCTCGCCAGAGCCACCCGCTGCGCCTCGCCCCCCGACAGCTCGGCTGGTTTGCGGTCCCCGAGACCGTCCAGCCCGAACTCGGGGAGAGCATTGCGAGCCGAACGGCGCGCCGCCGCCCGGCCGGCACCGCGCGCAACCAGGCCGAAGGCGACGTTCTCCACGACGGAGAGGTGCGGAAATAGGACATAGTCCTGAAAGACGACGCCAACCTGCCTTTCCTCGGCGGGTAGCGCCAATCCCTGCTCGGTGTCCACCAGCACCACTCCGTCCAGCACGACCCGACCGCGGTCGATGGGGACCAATCCGGCGAGAGCCGCGACGACCGTCGACTTGCCCGCGCCGTTGGGTCCGAGCAGAGCCACCGTCGTTCCCGGCGGCACATCGAACTCGACATCGAGCCGGAAGTCGGCATCGAACCCGACGTCGATCCTGGCCTGGAGTGCTCCGCTCACGATGCCCCCCACCACCGGTGACGCAACGCAACGAGAACCGTCAGTGAGATGGCCACCATCACCAGGCTCAGCGCAACGGCGACATCCCGATCACTCTCCAGGGCGACGAACACGGCGAGCGGCAGAGTCTGCGTACGACCCTGCAGATTGCCGGCGAACGTGATTGTGGCGCCGAACTCTCCGAGCGCCCGCGCCCAGGTCAGCACTAGGCCCGCGGCTAGAGACGGTGCGACCAACGGCAGAGTGACTCGTCGCAGCACCATCCAGCGGCCTGCTCCCAGGGTCGACGCCGCTCCCTCATACCGAGTGTCGAGATTCCGCAACGCCCCTTCCATGGTGATGACCAGGAACGGCATCGCCACGAAGGTCGCAGCCAGCACCGCACCCCACGTCGAGAAGGGGAGCACCAAGCCGGTGAGCTCGTCGATCGGGCCACCGATCAGCCCACGCCTTCCAAAGGTGAACAGCAACGCGGCACCGCCGACAACAGGCGGCAGGACCAAGGGCAACAACACCAAGCCGCGCACGAGAGCCCGGCCCGGGAATTCGATGCGCGCCAGGAGCCACGCGAGCGGCAAGCCCAGGATCAGCGCCACAATCGTCGCTCCCAGCGAGGTGACCAACGAAAGCCAGAGCGCATCGCGCGCAACCTCGCTGCCGAGGATCTCGCCGAGCCCCGACCAGGGAGTGCGCACCAGCAGCCCGAACAGCGGCAACGCAAACAGCAACACCGCAGCGACGGCGAGCGCAACGAGTGGCCAGGGAGTTCGCGATCTCATGGCGTGGTGAACCCGTTGGCGGCGAGGATCGATCTGCTCTGCGCGGTGGCCACGAAGGCGACAAACAGTGCGGCTCCGTCGGGACTGTCCCCGTTCGTCACGACTGCGATCGGATATGTCGCAGCAACGTTGAACTCATCGGAGATGGGAATGCCCGTGATGCCGTCGCCCCCGGCCACCAGATCGGACTCATATACGATGCCGGCATCCAGCTCCCCGGCTGCGATCTTGGTCAGCAGGGAGCGCACGTCCGGTTCGTTGGTATCCGGCTCTGCCACTACTCCAGCGCGGGCAAGGGCGCGCCGGGCGAACTCGCCACAGGGCACCGCCGGCGCACACAGACCGATCAGTAGCGCAGAATCTGCAAAGTCATCTAGCCCGGTGACCAGTGCCGGGTTCCCGATCGGGACTGCGATTGCCAGTCGATTGCGTGCGAGCACCATTGGCGAGTCGCCAACCAGGCCGTCGTCAACCACGGGCTGCATGATGGATTCGCTGGCGGGAACGAACACGTCGACCGGCGCTCCGGCCAGTATCTGCTCGCGCAGGGTGGAGCTGCCGGCGAAGTTGAGGACGATATCCAAGTCGGGGTGGGCGCTCTCGAACTCCGTCTCGATCTCGCGGAAGGCATCGGTGAGCGAGGCGGCAGCAGACACCAGGACCTCAGACTTGTCTCCCTGTCCGCAGCCCGCCATCAGGGAGGCGACGGCCGCCACGATCGCCAAGGCTCGCATCACGGCACCTGGGTTCCCAGGACGGAGAGGTCGTAACCGCCTGCGGTCAGAAGACGCAACCGAAAGACCCGGGAGGTGATGACATCGAGAGCCTCGACGACCGCCGGATCGGTCTTCCACTGTTCGTCGATCCACAACTCGGTGTCGTGGTAGCCGAGGGCGTGGAACCGGGCGCCGACGGCGAGGGCAGCCGGCTCGATCGTCACTGCCGGGATGCCGGCGAGCGACGCACACGCCGCAGCTTCGAGATGGGTTCTGACTCGCGGACCGGGGACGTCGCTGGTCGCCACGGCGGTCATGAAGGTCTGCTGCACCCCCGCCCCGGGTTCGCGCTGCGCCACGGGCAATCGGCCGGACAGGGCTTCGTCGACCCAGCCTTGCTCGGCGTCGGGTGCACCGGCGAGACCCACCTCCCACGAGGCCAATCTGATGCGCACGGTGCCGGGTACTTCTGGGGCCCGGGCCAACGCGGGCCCGTGCACGACGGCCGCATGAACACGACCGGCGCGGAGTGCGTCGATGGCGGCTGCGCTCGACGCCATGACCGAGAGTGCCGCTGCACCGGACTGGCGCAGTGTGCCCTCCAGCACCTCCAACCCGGGCTCACAACCGGCCACGACAAGACCGTCGCGCAGGTCGATGAACGGGACAAAGACCCCATTCTCGAACTGTCCATCGGCCGGTCCCCAACCTCTGCTGCCGCCATGGGCACCAGCCGTCACTAGGTGCGATCCAACCCGACCCACCCTGAGGAGCGCGCCATCGGACGGAACCTCCCCGGTGATGACATCGGTGGGTAGCGAGCCGGTGCCGAACAGGGTCTCGACCGCCATGTTCAGCGCCGCGGCGACTGCCACTGCCGCATCCACCCGCGGCAGATTGCGGCCGGATTCCGCCGCCCCGATCAATTGGCGGCTCACTCCTGCCCGATCAGCCAATTCGGCCTGGGTGAGACCGGCGGATTCACGGTAGCGACGCAGACGGGACATGCCAGTAATCTAGCATACCCGCTAGACTCCTAGCGAAGCGCATCCAATGCCTGTTGGGTGGCGGCGACGTAGGGACCGCCAAACTTGATGGCGTGAACCACCAGCGGCGCGAGCTGGTGAAGAGGGACCCGCTCCATCCAACCCGGCGCCAGCGGATAGGCCTCTTCGTAGGCGGCAAAGCAGTCGTATCCATACCCGCCGAAGAGCCGCATCATCGCCAGATCGAACTCGCGATGTCCCCCGAATGCCGCCGGGTCGATGAGCCAGCTCACGCCCCCACGTCCGATCAACCTGTTCCCCGCCCACAGATCGCCGTGTAACCGCGCCGGAGGCTCAGCGGGCCCGGCCAGCGCCTCGATCCGAGCTGCGACAGATTCGAGGTCGGCAATGGACGACTCCGGCAAGGCGCGAGCGTCACGGGCGAGCCGCGCCAGCACGAGCAGCCTCTGCTCCGCATAGAACTCATTCCAAGTCTCCGCTGGCTCGTTGGGAAGGCCCCGGCTCCCGGTGCTGCGGCGATCCTCGCGCCCGAAGAAAGGGGCCCCGGCTCGATGGAGAGCCGCCAGGCTTTGCCCCAACTCCGTCTCGGTGGCCGCAGTCGGATAGCCGGGCTCGATCCACTCCTGGATCAGAAAGGGCGGGTCATCGGAAACGGCCAAGACCTCGGGGACGGCCACAGAACCGGGCTCGCGCAGCCAGACGAGACCGGCGGCCTCGGTTGTGAAGAAGCCGGGGACCGGATCGACCTTCGTCTTGGCAAACACGGCACGCCCGTCGCTGAGATCCACCCGATATGAGTCGGCGACGTCACCGCCGCCGAGCGGGGCCATGGCAGCAACGGAGGTTCCGAGGGCGTCGCCGACCTGCGCGGCAAGACCGGAGCTCACTACTGAGCCGTCCAGCCGCCGTCGACCACGAGAACGTGCCCGTTGACGAGCCCACCGGCGGGAGAAGCAAGGTAGATGACCGCGGCCGCCACGTCCGTTGTCGTCCCCACCCTGCCGATAGGCAGACGATCCAACACGCCGCGCAGGTACTCCGGCTGGTCGAGGCGTTCCGCGGTTCCCGGGGTGTAGATGAACGTCGGGGCGACCGCATTGACATTCACCCCTCGCTCCGACCACTCCAACGCAAGCACCTTCGTCAGCATGTTCACCCCGCCTTTGCTGGCGGAGTAGACAACATGGTCGCGAATACCGACAACACCCGCTTGCGAGCTGATGTTGACGATACGGCCCGAACCCTGCCCCAGCATCACGCGGCCGGCGGCGCGGCAACAGAAGAAGAGCCCGCGCAGGTTGACGTCCATCATCTCGTCCCAATCGGCCTCGGTGACCTCCTCCGCGGGGTGGTTGGCGCCAATTCCGGCGTTGTTGACGAGGATGTCGAGCCGACCGAACCGGTCCACCACGGCGGCGACTCCCGCCTCGATGCTCGGCACGCTGGATACGTCTATCGCGACGGTTGCGGCCTCGCCCCCGGCGGCTGCTATCTCGTCGGCGACCGTTTGCAGCGCAGCTTCGTCGCGAGCCGCCAGCGCGACCCGGGCTCCCGCCGCAGCCAGCGCCCTGGCGAGGTCGGCGCCGATTCCCTTGCTTGCCCCGGTGACGATCGCCACCTTGCCATCGAGCCTGAAGTCGGGTTTGTCCATCCCCCAAGTGTTGCACATGAGCCGGCATTCCCTCCGATCATCTTGCTGCCCATGGACTGGCCGATCAAAAAAGGGGACCATGGGGTCAGAGATGGAACACCATGAGCAATCGAGGAAGCCCCGGGCCATCGTCGCCGTTGTCTCCGGCCGGGTCCAAGGCGTCGGATTCCGCTACTCGACCCACCGGGTCGGCACTGCGCTGGGTCTCGAGGGGTGGGTCATGAACCAGCCGGACGGAACGGTGCGCACCTGGGCGCAAGGCGCAGATGAGGCCGTCGCCCGTTTCGTTGCGTACCTCGAGGCCGGACCCCCGTCGGCGCACGTCGCCGACTTGACCATCACCGAGACGGTCCCCGACCCGCGGCTGGCTGGATTCCGCGTTCGCTGAGGATCGCGACAAGACTGTCCCCGATGAAGCCGTGGAACGAACTGTCCGAGACCGGAAGGTTCCGCCGGCTGCGAGCACTCGCTGCGGCTGCCCTCGACCACTACGAAGTGCAACCGACCAGGTTGCAGCTGGTCGGCGGATTCACCAATGCCATCTTTCGCGTGGATACCGCCGCGGGTAAGTTCGCATTGCGCGTCGACTACCACGGCGATCACTCGGACCGGGATGTCGACAACGAGTTGGCGTGGCTGGCCGCGCTGGCTGCCGACACCGACCTCGACGTATGCCGCCTCGTGCTTGCCCGCGATGGCAGCCCGTACGTGTACGCAGCAGCGGCCGGCGTGCCGTCGGCGAGGAGGTGCGTTCTCTTCGAGTGGATCCCCGGACGGCCGCTCGACGACACCATGACGGAATCCGGCTACTACAAGCTCGGCAGGCTCTCCGCCGGCCTGCATCGCCACGGCCGCAAGTTCGAACCGCCCCACCCACCACTGCGCTGGGACCGTGTCTTCTATTGGCCCGAAGAGGTAGACCCGGTGGTCGTCTTTGATCCGAAGATGGACCGGTTCATCAACACCGACCGGCGCCGCATCCTGGACCAGAGTCTCGCCGTCGTCGCCACAGCTTTCGCCAAGCTGTCGCCCGACGATGCTCAGGTCATCCACGGTGACCTCCACCCGTCGAACGTGCACACCTACCGGAAGCGTCTCATCGCCTTCGACTTCGAGGACATCACCATGGGCCATCGGGTTCAGGATGTCGCCATAACGCTCTTCTACCAGCGCGATCACCCCGGCTACGCCGACCTGCGAGAGGCCTTTACGGAGGGCTATCGCACGATGGCCCCGTGGCCGGTGACCTACGCAGGGGAACTGGAGCACTTCATGGCTGCCCGCTCGTTGAGCTTCGTCAACTATGTCGCGAACCTCCGTGAGGATCCATCCGACTACTACGAAGTGGTCTTTCCGCGCCTGCAGCGATTCCTCAACAACTGGGCGTGAAGACCCGCGCAACCCACCACCGCTGGGCGCCCGCTTACCACGAGCTCGCCGACCTTTCCGCCGTGGTAAGCCGGTGGTGAGCGGGACGCGAGAGACGGTTGAGAGACTCCCGCCATGCGAATGGTGGAGATAGAGAACGGCTTTGTCGGAGCCGAGGCGTTCGACAAGACAGTGCGCCAGGTCTTGCGTTCCGGCATCAGCGGAACCAGGTCTTGTGCGGTGGCCATGATGACGCTGCACCCGTGGTGGATTGCCGACGACTGGCTGAGCAGCAAGTCGATTGCGCGCTATCGGTCGGCCATCAGCCGGAGGATCTCTTCTCTCCTTCTCGAGGCCGATGCCGCCACCATCACCGACGCCGGCGAGTGGGCAATCCTTCTGACCAACATCGCCGACAACAACGAAGCTACCGGAGTTGCCGAGCGGATCACCAGCATCGTCGCCGAGCCGGTCGAGGTTGGCGGCGAGATGGGATACCCGCTGGTGAGCACCGGTGTCGCCGTGGCAACGGGCGTTCATCGCACAGCAGCGGATCTCATCGCCGACGCTCGTGCCGCGATGTCACAAGCCGTCGAGAACGGAGCGGGCCAGATCGCCGTCTTCGACGAGGGCCTCAGGCTCGACTTCCTCCACCGCTGCCGGATGATGACCAGTATCGGGCCCGGGTCATCGCTGGCCAACCTCGACCTCCACTTCCAACCGATCATCGACATCGCCGCCGGGGAAGTTGCGGCGGTCGAGGCTCTCCTCCGCTGGCCGGGACAGCGCGCCTTTGGCAGCGCAGCCCAAATCATCTCGCTGGCGGAGCAGACCAATCTCATCGGCCGGCTGGGTGACTGGGTGCAACGCACCGCATGCGCCCACGCCCGGCGCTGGGCCGGACACGGGGTCGTGACCCACATCAACGTATCCCCCCTGCAGCTGATGCGGGGCGACCTCGTGTCGAATCTTCTGAATGCAATCGACAACGCCGACCTCGATCCCTCTTCGATCGCAGTGGAGATCACCGAGTCCACAGCGATGGAGCCGTTGGCCATAGCCAACATCGCGGCGATCAAGGACGCCGGTGTGCTCATCGCCCTCGACGACTTCGGGACCGGCTACGCCAATCTGGCATCGCTGCGTGCCCTGCCGTTCGACATCGTGAAGCTCGATCGGTCGATAGTGACGGGCACAACGGCGGACTCGCCGGCTCGGGCCATGCTCGAGGGAATCGTTGCGATGTCGCACGCGCTTGGGCTGAAGGTCGTCGCCGAGGGTGTAGAGACGCCGGAGGAGCTTCACGTCGTCACCGAGACTGGATGTGACCTAGGCCAAGGATTCCTCATCGAGCGACCTTCCACCGAGCTGGGCATAAGGAGATTGCTCGAACCGGGCACGAAGGACGCCATCGCATGACAACGACCAATCCCGCCAAGCGAGCCACATCACCGACCCATGCGCTGATCATCGCCGGGGACAAGGCATCGGCGCACGCGGCGATGGCAAGCCTGGACGGCAACGGAACGGACTGGCAGGTGGCGATCTCGCCGAGCAACGACGAGCTGTCGCACCTGGCCATGGCCAACCCGCCCGCATGGGTCGTCGTGGAAACCAGCGAAATGCGGGATCGAACCGCCATGCTCGCATGCGTCGAACCGTGGCTCGAGGGGACCCCTGTGGTCGTAGTCGTCGGCGACGACGAGGACGAACTGCTGCAGCACAGTCTGGTTGAGGCGGGCGCCACCGTAGTGATCTTCGCCGGTGCAGGCTGCCAGGGCGACATTGGCAGAACGTTGCGGCTGGCCACAGTGCGCGAGGAGATCGCCCGCAAAGCGCGGGCCAACACAGTCACGGTCTCCCGGGGTTTCCCAATGGCGTTCTACCGGCTGGACGCCGAGGGGAGATTTGTGTTCGTCAACGAGGCAACTGCCCACCTCTTCGGGTTTGCAGGATCGGAGGACATGGACGGTTTGTGCTTAGCCGACCTCTGTCCCCAAGAAGGCTGTTTCGAGGCCATCAAGGAGATCCTCGACCATCGTGGCGAGATCGCCGGCATCGAGATGGAGCTCATGCACCGCAGTGGCAGGCGCATCTGGGTCCAGCTCCACGCTCACACCGTTCGCGACCGAAGCGGTGACACTCTCTACTACGAGGGCGCCGCCGTAGATGTGACCGCCCGCCGCCGGGCCTTCGAAACTGTTGCCGAGGTTCAGCATCGCCTCGAGAGCTTCTTTGCCCGCTCGCAGATCGCCCACTGGATCGAGGACTTCTCCGCTCTGATGGCGTGGCTCGACCGCTTGCGTGCCGGCGGTGTGCAAGATCTACGGGCATACCTCGACGAGCACCCGGAAGAGGGTCTGTTCGGCATCGATCTGATCCGCGTCGTCGACGTGAACGCCGCCGGCTTGAAGATGATCGGAGCGGAGGACAAGAGTCAGGTGCTGAGCCGCAGCCTCAGCGCCGGGGTGCAGCACACCGAAATCGAGGCCTACAAGGACCAAATGGTCGCCGCCTGGGAGGGTCAATCGAGCGTCCGCACCACCGGCACCGGCATCACCCTCCAGGGCCGGCCGTTCGACTACGTGCTCACCTGGGTGGTGACCGTCGACGGCGACACGGACCTGGGCACCGTGATAGTCAGCATCGAGGACGTCACCGAGCTGAACGCGGCGCAACGGCGGCTGACCCACCTCAGCGAACTGAAGGACCGATTCATCGACTCGATCACCCATGAGTTGCGCACGCCACTCACCGGTGTGTTCGGATTCGCCGAGCTGCTCCGGCAAACCTGCGAGAACGAAGTGGGCCCGGAGACCAAGGAGTACCTCGACCTGCTCTCCAGCGCCGCATCGGGCGGCGCCGCCATCCTGGACAACCTGCTGCTCGCCGTTGAGCTCGGTGATGACGGCAACGGCTTCATCGACCCCATCCACCTTCATCGCGATCGAGTGAACGTGGTCGCCGAAGCCAAGGCCGCCGTCGATTCCCTGGCTCCGGAGGAGAGATCGCGCATCAAGATCGACGGTGGAAACGCCATTGCCTGCGGCGATGCCCCGCGAGTGCGGCAGATCATCCGCAACCTGCTCAGCAACGGCATCCGCTACGGGAGATCGGAAGTCCGGGTACGTGCGTACGAGACCATGGACGACGCCTGCATCGTCGTCGCCGACGACGGGGACGGCATCCCGGAAGGATCCATCGACCAGGCCTTCGCCAGGTTCGAGAGCGACAGCCGTGACCCGGGGCTGACCGAATCGTTGGGAATCGGGCTCACCGTCTCGAGAGCGCTGGCCAGAGCCATGGGGGGCAATCTGCGATACGAAAGGTCAGGTACTGCATCCTTGTTCACACTCACTCTGCCACTCCAGGAGGTGACGACATGACGCCGCCAATCGCCTTCGGAATCCTGGGGCCGATTGTGATCAACCGGCCCGATGGGACTTCGAGCCATCCCACCGGTCGCGAGGCCAAGGTGCTCGCTGCAATGCTGCTGTCGATCAACAAGGCCATCCCGACGTTCGACCTCATCCGCATCGTCTGGGGTGACTCACCACCCGCTTCTCCCGAGACTGCGCTGCACAATGTCGTCTACCGCTTGCGCCGCACTCTCGAGGAGACGGGAGTCGCCGCGACGATCGAGAAGGCACCGGACGGATACGGGTTGATGGCCGACCCGATGGTCGTGGACGCCGCCAGGTTCGAATGGCTTGTCGCCACGGCAGACAGCGAGAACGCGGCGACCGCCCGTGCGGTGCTCGATGACGCAATGGATCTCTGGCGCGGCGAGCCGTTTGGCTCGAGGCTCAACGGCTCGCAACTGTTCCACGCCGAGACCCAACGGCTCACCGCACTGCGCTGGCTGGCGATAGAGGACAGGATCCGCCACGACCTCGCCGCCGGCAACTACCGGGAGGCAATCCCCGAACTCGTCGGGGTCACGACCATGGCGCCGATCCGCGAGACCCTGTGGGCGTTCTTGATCGCCGCCCTGTATCTATCCGATCAGAGGGGCCGTGCGCTCCAGGCCTATCAGCAAGCGCGGGCCCACCTGGCGGAGGCGATCGGCGTGGAGCCCGGGCGTGCGCTGCAGGAACTCATCGGCGCCGTTGTCGATCAGAACGACGACCGCGTGCTCGAGCTCATTGCAAGCTGATCCGCCCGGCCGCGATGAGGCCGGTGACTCGATGCGAGCCGGGGGACCCAAACGGGGTTGACTCAGCCAGAACAGTCCATCTATCATCGATTATCAATTAGGGGGACACGGTACGGCTGCGGGAAGGACGGACGTGTGAGGAGAACCACTGGCACTCGATCGGGGTTCTGCGGATCCCGATCATTGAGCGCTCGATGTAATCGAGACCATCACTCGACAAGCCCCCGACCGCCATCCCCACCTCGCTCCCCATCGCAGAAAGCCAGGCCGCGATGGATCTAGATTTCTTCAGCAAGTCCATCGTCATCGGGCTGACTGAACACGCTCCTTTGGTCTTGGCCGCAATCGGCTTTGCGTTGCTCTACCGCCTCACCGGCCTGATCAACGTCGCCTACTCCGAGACCATCACCCTCGGGGCGTACTTCGGCATGTGGTTCAACACGACCTACGACCTCAACTTCTACACGGTTCTTCTCCCCGCCGGCATCGTGGCCGGCCTGATCAGCGTGGGCACCTACTTCGCAGTCTTCCGCCCGGCCAAGAAACTCAACGTCGGCGCATTGGAGATGATCATCATCTCGTTTGGCCTGTCGATCGTGCTCCGGCATGCACTCCAGTTCGTGTTCGGCTACCCGGTGCGTTTCTTCGAAGTGCCGCCGCCGGTTTCGATTCGCGTACTCGGCGTCGGGGTCGGTGCGTTCCGCATCCTCGCTGTGGCCAGCGTCGCCGCCGTGTCCCTCGCGCTGTACTACTTCATCCAGCGTACGAGCTTCGGCCTCCAGATCCGGGCACTCGCCAGCGATGAGGACTTGGCCCAGGCCAGTGGCATCCGGCCCCTGTTCGTTACCGTGCTGATCTGGTTCATCGCCGGCGTCGCCGGCGGCATGGCAGGTGCGTTCTACGGTGTCAGCTCCTCGGTGGCTCCGCTGCTCGGCTGGCGCCAATTCCTCTTCATCTTCCTCGTCGTTGTAGTCGGCGGGAGAAAGGGGCTCGGCGGCGTGATCATCACGGGTGCCCTCACCGGCATCGCCCTCGCCGCAATGACGCTGCAATTCGGACAGGTGCTGTACGCCCAGCTTGCTCTGATCGTCGCATTCGTAGCCCTGTTGAAGTGGCGAAGTAAGCGCTCCATCGAGACGGTGAAGGTGTAGCCATGAATCTCAACTGGCTAGACGCATTCCTGATCTCCGGCCTGTTCTCCGTTGTGGTCATCATTGGGCTTGCCCTGTTGCTCCACCTGCAGTTGGGGCTGACCCGCATCGCCAACTTCGGCGTCGTCGGCTTCTTCGGCATCGGCATGTATTCGTTCGGCGTGTTGTTCACCAAGGTGGATTGGCCGTTCGGCGACCTGCCGGCGTTCCTCGTCTCTCTCGCATTCGGGACGCTCGTGGCAGGCCTGTCCGGCCTCCTGGTTGGATGGCTGATCGCCGATCTCGACGAAGACGGTGTGCTCGTCGGAACACTCGGTTTCGCCACGGTGGTGTTCATCCTGGCGACGACCGAGCAGGATCTGACCGGTGGCGCCCTCGGCCTCGGCGGCCTCAAGTTCCCCTACGACGTGGGAACCGTGAAAGCCGACGAGTTCCTCTGGCTGATCATTGTCATCATCGTGGTGACGTTGATCTTCCTGTATGTGTGGTGGGTCCACCGCACACCGTACGGCCGATTGCTCATCGCAACAGGTGCCAACGAACCGCTGGCCCGCAGCCTGGGTAAAGCGACGTTCCGCACCAAGTTGTGGCTATTCGCCGTCGGATCTGCCGGCATGGGCATGATCGGCGCACTGTTTGGTGTGATGGAGCGCTTCCTCGCTCCAGAGAACCTCGGCATCGATGTGACACTGGCGGCGATGGTCGCCCTGGTGATCGGCGGAACCGCCCGCGCCTGGGGTGCGGTCATCGGCGGGTTCCTGATCTTCGGATTCTTCGACATCATCGTGCAGAGCTACATCCCATTCCCCAAGGCGTGGTACGGACAGGCGATCCCAAACGCAAAGCTGATCGTCGAAGGTTTGGTTCTCATGGGCGTTCTGCTCTTCCGGCCGCTGGGCATCCTCGGTGCAATGCGAAGAGACAAACTGATGCGGAGGGTGCATGGTTAGTGAAATGCAACAGGCGACCGTGACTCGCCCCCAGATCCGTGTCCAGAACGCGGTCAAGAGCTTCAGCGGCCGCGTTGTCGTTGACATCGACGACCTCACGCTCGGCGATCAACCCATCGAGGGGCTGATCGGACCCAACGGCGCAGGCAAGACGACGCTGATGCGGATGATCATGCACTCGACCCCGCTCGACAGAGGCACCATCACACTGTTCAACGCCAACGGCGGGGGCGATGTAGTCATCTCGAACCTGCCCACTCACTGGATGGCGCCACACGGCCTGGTGAAGAGCAACCAGGTCATCATGGACTTCGACAATCTGACGATTCTCGATTCGATGCTGCTTGCGGTCTCCACTGCAAAGTACGAGCAACCGCATCGCATTTTCGACGAGAAGCCGTTGTACGACGACAATGTCGAGCGAATGCACGAGTACATGGAGTACTTCGACCTCGGCGATCCAATGCGGATCGCCGGTTCGGCAGGCGAGAAGAAACTGCTCGACATCATTCGCTGTCTTCTCCTCGAGCCGAAGTTCCTCATGCTCGACGAGCCCACCGCCGGTCTGCCCGAAGAGATCACCGAGAAGGTGGTTGGGCTGGTCCGAAAGCTTGCGGACGAAGGCACGTCCGTTGTGATCGTTGAGCACGACCTGAATGTCATCTGGAACCTCTGCGATGATGTCCACTTCATGGCGGAGGGATCGGTTGTGCTCCGCGGCAGTCCGGAGGAAATCAGGCAGAACAGCACCGTCGTGGAAAAGTACCTGGGAGAAGGCCATGTCTGAGACGAACGGCACTCCGATGCTGGAGGTCAGCGGCCTGCGCAGCGGCTATCACGGGGTCAACGTCCTCAAGGACATCACCTTCGATGTTGGCAACGAGGTGTTCAGCGTGCTCGGGGCCAATGGCGCCGGCAAAACGACGCTCCTGGCGACGCTGGCTCGCCTCATCACCTCCACAGCCGGAAGCATCACGTTCCTCGGCAACAACGTCACCCGCATTCCGGCATTTGAGACGGCGGCCCGAGGGATGGGCTATGTGCCCCAGGAACGCGGCGTTTTCCCGGATCTGACCGTGATGGAGAACCTCAACGTCGGTGGAATGATCGGCGAGCGATCTCGTGAGGAGCGAATCGACGAAGTCGTTGCGCTGTTCCCCGACCTGGGCAACCTCAGCAACCAGATCGCCGGCACGCTATCCGGCGGCGAGTCACGCATGGTGGCTTGCGGCCGTGCCCTCATGCAGGATCCGGTCCTCTTGCTGCTCGACGAGCCAACCGCAGGCCTGTCGCCGTTGTACGTCGACATGTTCTTCGAGAAAATCGCAGAAATCCACCAGGACAAAGGGGTGGGCATCATCCTGGCCGAGCAGAACGCCACCAAGGCGCTCGAGGTCGCCGACCGGGTCATGGTGCTCAGCCTTGGGGAGGCGTTCGCGGTCATGGACGCCGCCAACCTGACAACCGACCAGCTCAAGGAGGGGTACCGGATCTAGACGGCAACCCACACGAGGAAGCAACGCAAGGGAGAAATGTATGGAGAGAAGGAAAACGTTCTTACCACTGTTGGCCGTGCTGTTCGCGTTTGCGCTGATAGTTTCGGCATGCGGAGGAGACGACGAGAGCACCGACACCACGGCGGCAGCCGGTGGCTCGGAGACCGAGGCTCCTGCAGCCACGGAAGCGCCGAGCACGGATCCCGTTGCGGTGTGTGAGCTGGCCTATTTCACCGGCGAGTTTGCGGCGTACGGTCCGTCGCTGACGGCAGACGTCAAGTTCCCGATCGAACAGGTGATCAACTTGGATCCGCCGCTGGGTCGGACTTGGGAGTACTACGGTGAAGACCTCGGTACCCCCGGCGAAGCACAGGCGGCTCGCACCTGTCTCGAGCAGCACAATGCCGAGATCATCGTGAGTATCGCTCACGGGTATCGCACCTATCGCGACTTCATGATCGAGCAATGGGCTGAGAACGACGCACCGCTCGGGCCGACGGTCCACGGTGGATCGATCCCCGGCAACCTCGGCGGCACGGCTGCGGAGCCGCTGTTCCGGGCGCAGGGCCTCGATGAGGGTCTGGGCATTTCCGGTGTGATGTATGCCGAGGACATCGGTGCCGAGACGCTCGTCATCTTCGCTACGCAGGTCGAGGGCTTCCAGCTCGCATCCGGCGCTGCGGAGAAGGCCGCTGAGGCCATCGGCCTCGAGCTCCTCGCCCGCATCGACGTTCCTGCCGAGCAGCCGTCATACGCTGCTGAGGCACAGCGCATCGTCGACCTCAAGCCGGATGCGGTCATCGTTCAGGCCGGTTCCGTGGAATCGGCAACCTTGATCAAGGCCGTCGCCGAGGCAGGCGAGTCGCTCAGCTGGATCGGTGAGACCGGCTGGATTCAGCCTGAGTTCATCGGAACCCTGGGCGGAGACGTCGTCGGCACCCAGGCCGGCATCGGGTTTGCGGCATTCGCAGCCAACGAAGACACCCCCGCTTGGGAGTTCTTCCAGCCGCTGTGGGACTCGGT
>JASJBC010000082.1 GCA_030066715.1 Acidimicrobiia bacterium | reverse complement strand
CTGTTCTTCACCGAGATCGAGTGGCTGGCCGACACCGGAACGACCCGGGGCTGCAACCCACCGACCAACAACCGGTACTGCCCCGACGACCCGGTCACCCGCGGCCAGATGGCGGCCTTCCTCACCCGTGCCCTCGATCTCCCTGCCGGGCCGACCGGAGCCTTCACCGACGACACCGGCGTCTTCGAAGCCGATATCGAAGCGCTGGCCGGCGCCGGCATCACCAGAGGCTGCAACCCACCGACCAACAACCGGTACTGCCCCAACGACCCGGTCACCCGCGGCCAAATGGCAGCCTTCCTCACCCGAGCTCTCAGCCTGCCCGGCAGCGACAGCGACACGTTCAGCGACGACGACGGCTCGGTATTCGAAGCCAACATCGAAGCCCTGGCCGCCGCTGGGATCACTAGGGGCTGCAACCCACCAGCCAACAACCGGTACTGCCCCGACAATCCGGTCACCCGCGGCCAAATGGCAGCCTTCCTCTACCGGGCACTATCCGGCTGACCCATTTGTGGGCAAACAGTCAACTTCCGCACTGGTGCTGCCGACATAGTTCAACGTGGACAACCCCGCCTCCGCCGCGTATCACAGACTGAGAGACGTTCCCTACCGCGAGGTGCTCGATGGCCCGGGGATCACCCGCGCCCACAACTTCCAGCGCATGGCGTCCTACGGCTCGGGTCTGGTGCTGGCGATGGTCGTCGACATGCCGCGATGGCGCATCGTCACCGTAGCGGCGATATGCGCCACGCAGATTGCCCTCGCTGCGATGAGAGTGGCCCGGGACAAGGGGGCCGCCCCCTACCCGCTGGCGCAGCTCGATCAGCTGGCGGCCGGAGTTGCGATCGCAGCCGGCACTGGGTCATTCCTGATCACAACCGCCGCGGTCGCGATGATCTCGGCTGCCATCGCCGGGTCCTTCCGGGCCCCACTTCGTGTTGCCGTCCCCGTCTCTTTGGCGACGGGAGTACCACCCATTCTCATGGCATTCCTTCTCGATCGCGGCAACACCGACAGTGCCTCGTATGGTGCGGTTCTCGTCCTCATTGTGATTGGGCTGACCCTCTCCGCGTTCATCCTCGGCTTCTTCGCAGTCCAGACCCGTCAGCTCAGGGACCAGCTGACCGATCGGGAGCGCCAGATCGACGCCATACTCGATGTGACTCCCGTCGTCCTCGCCGCCGTGGACGAGAGCATGTCCGTCACTACCCTCGCCGGCAACGCCGAGCCGTGGCTGGCTCTTTCGGGCAGCCAGGTCGCAACGAGTTCGCAGCTGGCTTCGCTTGTGCGGAGCACCGGGAACGGGGAACGGGCAACGGGCGACATCACTCTGGCCGGGCACACTTACAACGTGACGTGTGACCCGGGCACCAATGGCGAGACCCTGGTAACCGCCTACGACGTCACGGCACGCACTGAGGCGAAACGCCGGCTCGAGGAGGTGCTCGAGTCCAAGGACCAGTTCATCGCCGCCGTCAGCCACGAGCTTCGCACCCCGCTCGCTTCGGTCCTTGGATTCTCGGAGATCATTCGCGAGCGGATGCAGATCGCAGACCCTCTGGAACCCATGATCGTGGAGGTCGCCGATCAGAGCGCCGAGATGGCTGCGATCATCGACGACCTGCTGATCGCGGCACGGTCGCGCGTCGAGTCCGTGCCCACCGAGCAACGTGAGATCAACCTCGCCGCGGAGGCGAACGGGGTGATTGCGTCCATGGGTTCCCGCCTGGGCAGTATCCCGGAGACCTGTCTCGACAACGTCATCGCCAGCGCCGACCCGATCCGCGTGCGTCAGATCGTGCGGAACCTCCTCACCAACGCCGATCGCTATGGAGGGGATGAAGTCCGCCTTGAGACACGGGTGGCGGAGGATGCAGCAGTGCTCATCGTCCGCGACTCGGGAGATCCGCTTCCCGCCGAGCGAAGGGATCTGATCTTCGAGCCGTACGAGTCGTCCGGGCCGGTCCGTGGCCAGCCCGCCGCCATGGGTCTCGGGCTTGCGGTGTCCCGCACCTTGGCTGAGCTGATGGGCGGGTCGATCTCCTACGACCACGATGGGAAGTGGTCGGTCTTCGAGCTACGGCTGCCACGGGTGGGCGCCATCGTTCGCTGAACGTCCCAACTCGATCTACTGCGACGGGAACCACCCAGACCGAAGTTCCCGGATCGGTACCTGTTGAGCGCTGGAGTGCTCCGCAGCAGGCGGTTTCACACAAATCTGACCTGAATTAGTGCTGAATCTAATCCGATCAGAGGTCAGCTCCGAACAAAGGGCGCACAACGAGGGAGAACCCCGACTGCACAAGCGCAGTGGGGACAGAAAGGAGAACTCCCATGCGCAAGATGCTCGTGCTATTCGGGGCCATGTTGCTGGCGCTGCTGCCGGCGACAGGTGCTCTCGCCCAGTCGTCCGAAGGACAGGTTGTCGTCGTTCACGGTATTCCTGACCTCACAGTCGACGTTTACGTCAATGGTGACCTGACACTCGAGGACTTCGAGTTCGGCACCGTCGCTGGTCCGCTCACTCTGCCTGAAGGCACCTACGATCTCGAGATCTACCCGGCCGATGCCGATCCCAGCTCGAGCGATCCCGCTCTCGCCGGCTCGACCGATCTTCCTGGTGGCGCATACGCTTCTATCGTTGCGTACCTCGAGGAGGGTGGCTCCCCGACACTTGGCGTGTTCGTTGAGAACAACTCCAACACCGCCGCCGGCGATGCTCGCATCACCGCTCGTCACCTCGCCGACTTCGGCGCAGTGGACATCCTCGCCAACGATGGCGCAGTGTTCGAGGGCGTGACCAACGGCCAGGGCGCCGACGTTGACGTTCCGGCTGACACCTACAACATCAAGATCACCGCTGCCGGCGATGCCAGCACCGTTGCCTTCGATGCCGACCTGAACCTCCTCGAGGGCACCAACACCATCGCTTATGCGATCGGTTCGGTCGCCGGCGGTTCGTTCCAGGTCGTGGCCAACACCATCACCGGCCTCGAGTCTGCTCCCGAGGGCGTGCCCACCGGCACCGCGGGTCTCGCCGGCTCCAGCGCCACGCTGCCGATCATCATGATCGCCGCCGGTCTCGTCGTCGTCGCAGGTGGCACCGCACTGGTCACCCGT
This sequence comes from Acidimicrobiia bacterium, assembly GCA_030066715.1. Classification (GTDB taxonomy): domain Bacteria; phylum Actinomycetota; class Acidimicrobiia; order Spongiisociales; family UBA5794; genus JAAETI01. Next base: position 15,415 of record JASJBC010000082.1, on the reverse strand, counting down.
CGCAACGAGATCTGAGTCTCGAACTCATAAACACGAAACTGTGGGAGGCTCACGAGGAATCGTGAGCCTCCCCTTTTTGTTGGAGAAGACTGTGAAGAGAATCGTCGGGCTGCTGCTGATAGTGATTGGTGTTGCTGCAATCGCTGCCGCCGCGCTCGCACTCTGGCCCGGCAATGAGGACAGCGGCGACGTGGCTGCGGTGGAATCGGCGCTCCGGCCGGAAGAGCCGACCGCCGTCAGCCTCGGCCCGCCGGATGTGACCACCACCACCCTCCCGCCTGAAGAGACATCCGATGCAGAAGAGCCGCAGGAGACCGCAGACATCGCAGCCCCGATCGGCCTCCGGATCGAGGAGTTGGGAGTCGACGCACCAGTTGACCCCTACGGAGTCGACCAACGCACCGGGCAGATGGACGTTCCCGACAACGTCACCGATGTGGGTTGGTACAAGTTCGGGCCGAGCCCCGGTGCAGCCGGCTCCGCTGTACTGGCAGCCCACGTCGATCTTGCCGGCTCGGGTCCTGGGGTCTTCTTCGCTCTCGACTCACTCGAAGAGGGAGACGGTGTCGTCGTTCTGTACGAGGACGGTACCGAGTCTTCGTTCCGGGTGATCGCAAGAGCGACCTACGACAAGGACGAACTGCCCCTGGACGTGATCTTCTCCAGGGAGGGACCCGCCGTGCTCACTCTCGTGACGTGTGGTGGCGGATTCAACAGAAACCTCGCCCGCTACGACAGCAACGTGGTCGTCTATGCGGTCCCCGATCTGGGCGGAGAGTTGCCCGAGGGAGCGAACCTGTAGCCGACACCCGCGGCTCAGCTCTCGAAGTGGTCGACGAAGGCCGCCGTCGCGTATTGCATCCGCAACCGAGTTCCGCCGGCCAGCAGCTCTTCGAGGTCATCCACGACCATCCTGCCGATCTCGAGCAGAGCCTCCGGTATCGCCCCCGCCCGGTGAGCGCTGAACACCGCATTTGCCGCGTTCCGGATGCGGTGGTCCGCGGCAAACGGCTCGGTGGGGAAGACGTCGACCCCGACTCGAAATCGATTCTCGAGCACCAGGTCGGTCATTGCCTCGAAGTCAACGAGGTGCGCCCGGCTGAGGACGACGAGCGTCTGATGAGGTGCCAGCAGCTCCATCAGCTCGCGGCTCACCAGCTCGAAGTTGTCGGGAGTCGGTACGGCGAGGACAAAGATGAAGTCACACTCGGTGAAGACCTGAGACAAGTCGGCCGGCGCAACACCGCGCTGTTCGAGCACCGTGGGATCGAGCCACGGATCAAAGGCCATGTAACGGACTTGGAACGGCTCGGTGATCGCCTGCAGACTGACCGACAGCCCACCCGCTCCGATGAACCCGATCTTCTTCCCCCACATCGTGACCGCACCAACATTTCCATCGTGGAGCCACCGCTCCTCGCTGCGACGAAACTCCGCATCGCCTTTGGCAACCAGTCGGGCGGCCGCCAGCGCCAGCGCCAGCCCCATTTCGGCGACGGCCGGCCCAAAGGCATGGGCGCACCCACCCACCGTGATTCCCCGCTGGAAGCAGGTCCGGTAATCGAGATCGGGATGGTCGAGCGATCCCGCCACCTCGAAGATGTGCCGGAGGTTGGGGCCGGACTCGGCGAGGACGGTGCGGCCGTAGTGCCATGTACCGAAGACCACGGCGGTGGCGTCCCGCACGGCGAGCGCAAAGGCCTCCTGCGGCATTGGCTCGTCGCGCCCCCAGACGACATCGGCCATGATGTGCAGGCGCTCCAGAGTTGCCTCGTCGAAGATCTCACTCATGCGGCGGAAGTGGGGCACGACAACGACTCTTGGCTTCACGGCTACTCCTTCTCGTCCCGCACCGCCGGCGGTGTGATTTCCGCCAGCGCGCCTCGCACGGTCGCAAGGTCGGCGGCTTCGAACTGCTTGCGCTTCTCGCTGTATGCAAAGTCACCAGCCACTTCCCAGCCTCCCATGAGACCTTTGGCGGCTGCATTGCGCGCTCTCGTATCGCGGAGGATCACAAACACCGCCGCCCGGCCGTGCCAGGGTGCGACCAGCACATTGACACGATGATGCTCCGGATCGCGCTCCTCCCAACGGCTCACGTAGCGAACAACCTCTCCTTCTGCCGTATCCGGGAACACGCGCAGCGGCGCCGGGTAGTCGACTTCGCGCCCAGGCGTCAGGTCCTCGATCGGAAACGCGTCGGTTGTTGCGTGGAGATGGAGGTGCCACGGGATCGTGGCCCCGGCGTATGCCCCGTTGAAGACAACCCGGAACTGCCCGCTGGTCTCGGCGTGGATCTCGAGCATCGCCGCGAGCACGGATCGGTCGAATACCTGGTCGACGTGATCGACGGTCAACACGGTGAAGTGATTGTGGGCTAGCCAGGCAAAGTTGGCCCCGGCCAGCCACTCCCTGCCCCCGGCGCGCACCGGCACCAACGCCTCGGCGGGGTGGCAGATTGCGATGTTCTGCGGGCACAGGAAGCAATGCAAACCCGACGGATCACGGGGATCGCGGAACAGCAGGTCTTCGTCCCTTTCCGGGTTGAGGATGCCTCGCCTCTCCAACTCGTGCGGGTCGGTGCGCAGTTCGCGATGGGGCAGCCAGCGCAACCGGAACGTCACCCCGGTGGCCGGGTCCGGGATGAGTCGGGTCTCGGTTGGCGCATCGGGATCGCCCAGGATGAAACCGACTTCGGTCTGCTGCGTCCACGTTGCGACCAGCTGCGACAGCAGGCGCTCAGCCATGGTCGCGCAGTTGATCGAGGAAGGCCGTCGCCAGCCCGTCCCAGGCGAACGCGGGGATCGTGATTCTGTGGGCGGCCTCCCCCTGCCGGCCGCGGAGCTCGTCGTCACTCAGGAGCAGGGCGAGCGCAGCCGCAAAGCCGGCAATGGAGTCGGCAGGCACCACGATGCCGCCGGCGCCAACCGTGAGCGGCGCCGCACCCGCGACCTCCCGAGAAGTGGTTTCCGAGCCGAGCAAGTACTCGGTTGCGAAAGGGACACGATCGGAGGCGACCACCGGCGTCGCCGTTGCCGCCGCTTCCTGAGCGCTCATGCCAAACCCCTCCATGATCGAAGGAGTGCAGTAGATGGCTGCCTCCGAGTACAGGCATGGCAGCCAGTCCCACACCGAGCCCAGGACCGCAACATCGTCCTGCACGCCGAGGTGGACGATGAGCTCGAGCAGGGAGCGGTGGAGATCCCGGTCCGTCTGGTCGATGGTGACTGCCAGCACCGGGCGCGGCGAACGATCGACAACGGCGGCGAAGGCGCGCAGCAACACATCCTTGCGCTTGGTCGTATCGGTCCGGCTCACCTCGAGTATCAGCGGCCGCCCCTGGAGTTGGTCGACGCTGCGTCCCGTGTGCTCCGCCAGCAATGACCACACCTGCTGGCATTCTGCGGCAGGCCGGACCCGGAACCGATCCGGGTCGACTCCGGGTGGGAGGAAGTACTTCGCTTCTGTTCCGTAGTCGTCGCGTGCGCTGGCTCGGATGGTGACCGAGGTAGCCACGACACCGTCGACGGCAGTCACTACGTCGTGCTCAGCTGCGATCCGCTCGTCGATCCTCAGATCGGGCCACCTGGCGGCATCCGTGTTGCGGCGCTTGATCGCCCCGAGCGAATGCGGGATCCACAGGTGAGCTACGGGATCAGTCTGCTGTGCATTGGCGAGCACTCCGAGCAGGCCGCCGTCCCAGTAGTGCGAGAGGATGAGGTCAAACGTCTGCTTGCGGAGAAGGGCGGTGAGGGCCGCAGCCAACTCAGGGAGGACCTCCGCCATGTCTTCCTTGCGGACGAAGGACGGCACTGTGTCCTCCAGATACACAATCCGGGCGTTGCCCTCGGTCGCCGGCACCGCTCCGGTTCTCATCTCCCCGGTCAACGGGTGCGGGTAGCCGCCCCGGTTGACGATCGTGACTTCGTGCCCGAGCCGCACCAACGCAGCAGTCAGCTGGTTGACGTATACGTTCTGCCCGCCGGTGTCGGGGAGACCGGGAGTCACTTGCCATTCGTGCAATCCGTGATTGGTGATCTGCAGGATGCGCACGAGCCGGTGGTTCTCCTTTTCTCAGTGGCGCCTGCGGGCCGGGAACTCCTCCCCGACCCGCAAACACCTTGTGCAGGGGGCAATGTAGACGGTGACTATCCCTTCACACCCGACGAAGCCACCCCCTGGATGAAGTACCGCTGGAAGATCAGGAAGATGATCAGCACCGGCAACGTCATCAACGCGGCGTAGGCCATGATGTCCCCCCACTGCACCGGCGGCGTGGTCTTGAAGACCCCGATGCCGAGCGGCAGCGGCCGCACGTCGACGCCACGGGTCACGAGCACCGGCCACAGGAACTGTCCCCAGGAGAACAGGAAGCCGAGGATCGCCATCGTGGCGTAGGCCGGCCTGGCCAGCGGCGCCACGACCGACACGAAGGTGCGCACCGGGCCCGCCCCATCAACGCGAGCGGCCTCCTCCAGGGAAACCGGCACGTTCAGGAAGAACGTGTAGAACAGGTAGATGAAGAGGGCATTGGCGACGAACGGCAGGATCTGTACGTGGTAGGTGTCCAGCCATCCCAGTTCGGCCGTGATGTACAGCAGCGGGACCGCAAGCGCCTCGAACGGGATGATGATCAACGCGATGACCATTGCGATCAGGACATTGCGGCCACGGAAGCGCAGCCGCGCCAGCGCATAGCCGAACACGCTGTTGACCACGAGACCCAAGCCGACAATGAAGCTCGAGATGATCACCGAGTTGAAGAAGACCCGCCACAGACTGGCTCGCTCCGCAGCGCTCGCAAAGTTATCGAAACCGACCCAGGGGTCGGGGATGAACGCGGTTACTCCACCGCTGTCAGACAGCACGGACGCATCATCCTTGAGCGCTGCCACGAACATGAAGACGAGCGGGAACAGGAAGAACCCGGCCAGCAGCACCATGAGGATGTACTGGATGATGAGATTCCTTCGCCGAGCCCGCTCCATCGACGCCAGCTTGGTTTCTTCCCTGGTCGCAGGCTGAGCAGTCATGTCACCTCCCCTTCCTCACGGACGAATCGCCGCTGGACCAAGGTGAGGACCAGCACGATTACGAAGAAGATGACGGCGATGGCCGCACCCCGGCCAATGGCTTGGGCGCCAAAGCCGGTCTCGACCAGCTCGAGCATCATTGTTCGAGTCGAGTCCAGTGGTCCGCCCGGAACCCGCGGCATGATCCACACCTGGTCGAACAGTCGGAAGGCGAGGATCGTGGTGACCGTGATCACGAAGATCAGGCCGTTGCGGATTCCCGGCAGCGTAACGTTCAGGAACTGCTCCCAACGCGAGGCCCCGTCGATGGAGGCCGCTTCGTAGAGCACCTCGGGAACGTCCTGGAGTGCCGCCAGCAGTATCACCATTTGGAATCCGACGCCTTGCCAGATGCCGACGATCATCATGGCCGGCAGTGCCCAGGTCGTGGAGTTGAGCCAGTCGGGGGAGAACGCCCCGAAGGTCACAGTCTCCATGATCGCGTTGACCAAGCCGTTGGCGTTGAACAGCAACGACCAGATCACGGCGGCGGCGGCCATGACGGTGACGACCGGCAGGAAGAACACGGTGCGGAAGAAGACCCGTCCCGGGATCTTGCGGTTCACGAGAATCGCTAGCCAGAGGGCAAACGCGGTTTGCACGGGAACGACAACCACGACAAACCAAACGTTGTTGAAGAAGGCCTTCCAGAACGTTGCGCTGCCCAGAGTGTCGATGTAGTTGTCGATTCCGACGAACCTCGTCGGTAGCGGCGAGATCAGCCGCTGGTTGGTAAAGGAGAGGAAGAACGCCAACGCAAACGGCAGCACCGTGAAGGCGAGGAGCAGAATCAGAGCGGGGGCACTGAAGGCCCAGGCAACTCGCGACTCACTCTTCCGGGCACCCGAGGCAGCACGTTTGCGCGGCGTCTTCTCTCCTGCAGTGGGTACTGCAGTCACACTCAAACCTCCCTGGAGTGATGAGAATCAAACTGATGGGCGAAGGGGGGACCCTCAGGTCCCCCCTCTGTACCGCCTACTCGGGCTCCGGATAGCCTTCGTTGGCATCGATGTCGGCATCGATGATGGCGACAGCTTCGTCGAGCGCCGTCTGCACATCCTTGCCCTGGAAGATGTCATCCAGGGTGGCCGTGAACGTCTGCGTGATCGTCGGATACGCAGGCGTCAATGCCCGCGGTCGCGCAATGTCCGGCGCACCCTCGAGCTGAGTCACATAGAGCTCCAGTTCCCCACCCTCGGCATGTAGCGCCGACTTGGCGATCGACGTCTTCGTGCCGGGCACGGCGCCGTTCGCGGCAGTGACCGCAAGGATCACTTCGTCGGAGACCATGTGCTCGATGACGGCCATTGCGGCGTCACCGTCGCTCGCTCCGTTGGCGATGGCCCATGCCCAAGAGCCCATCCCGGTGCGGGTTCCCTCACCGAAGTCCGGGAGGGGGAGCAGCACGAGATCGTCCCCAAGCGCTTCCTTGTAGGTGGAGTACATCCAGTGCCCGACCCACGAGATCGGTGACCGTCCCTCGGTGAAGTTCGAGTCATCGGCGGCCTGCATGTCGATCAAACCGTCGTTCACCCACTTTTGGAACAGAGTCAGCACCTCGACTGCCTCGTCGCCGTTCAGTGCCCCATCGGCCGACTCGTAGTTGTCCCGGTCGATCAGGCTGGCACCGGCCGACCACAGCATCGGAGCGAACGCATACGCGAACCACTCACCTTGCGAGCCGTACCACGGCTTGATGTCGAGCGGGAACTCGTAGCCCGCCGCCTTGAGGTCGCGCAACAGCTGCTCGAACTCTTCAGCCGTCCAAGCCTCGTCGGGGCTGGTCGGGATCGTGGCGCCGACCTCTTCGAGAGCGGAGCGCCATGCCCACAGGCCAAGACCGGAGTCGAATGTGCCGATACCCCACAGGTTGTCGGCATAGGTGCCTTGCTCAATGAGCGACGGCAGCATGTTGTCCTTGACTTCGTCCGAGATGCAGCCCTCCATGGCCAGGATGCTTCCCGCCCAGGCGAAGTTGGCCATCGTCGGCCCGTCGAACTCGATGACGTCAGGCAGATCGTTGGCCGCAGCCGCAGCCTTGATTTGATCCGTGTACTGCCCTTCGGGGATGGCTACGACCTCGACGGTGATGCCGAGTTCGGAACCCCGTCCGGTGTTGAACGCCTGCATGGCTGCGTCGAGTTCTGTGTACTCGGAACCCTCATGCATCCATACGGTGACTGTCGATCCGGAAGGGATCTCCCCGTCGCATTCGGCGGCAGCCTCGAGTTCGCCGCCACCGCACGCTCCGGCGATCATCGCCAATGCGACCATGAGCGCCACCAGGTATCTAATCCTCACTTCTCTCCTCCTTGCCTACTGTCCTAGTCGATTGCTCAGTTACTGCTTTGTGCCGGGGGCGGCCCGGTGGTGACGCGCACGATCACCTCCAAGTCCTGCTCGACACTGCGCGGGGTGCACCCCGGGTTCTCTATGTGCTCGATCACTAGGTCCGCTGCGATCAAGCCCGACTCGTAAAGCGGATGGCGGACCGTTGTCAGCCCCAGGAATCCGGCCACTTCGATGTCGTCGAATCCGATGACAGATAGATCACGGGGGACCTGGAGACCGGCTTCCTTGGCCACATCCAGGACCCCGATCGCCTGGGTGTCCGATGAAGCGAAGATCGCCGTCGGCGGTTCCGGAAGTGCCAGCAACTCGCGGGCGAGCTCTGCACTCGTGTCGCGTCCGTGCTCTCCGGTTCGCTCGAAGTGAGCTGCCGCGTCGAGCCCGGCGGCTTGTAGCGCATCTCGGTATCCGCGCCGGCGCAGCCGGCTCGAAGTGAAACCGAATCGCTCATCCTCCTTGTCGCCGATGAAGCCGATTCGCCGGTGCCCGAGCTGGATGAGGTGTTGGGTCGCCAAAAAGCCGCCGTGACGATCGTCGACAAACACGCGGGAGAAATCGGCAACGTCGGTGTCGATGAACACCGGACACGTCCCCGCGGCGCGGAAGCTCGCTAGTTGATTCTCCGAGGGGTGCAGCGAGACGATGACCGCACCTTCCGGTCGGAGACCGGAGCCCAGGAGCCCAAAGTGCTCCTCCTGATGCTCGGGCCTTTCGACGTCCAGAATGCTGACCGGGTAGTCGGTGCTCCTCAGCCCGTGCACGACACCCTGGACACGGGCAACGGCCGATGGGTTGGTGACGAAGGGAACGACCACCGAAACCATGTGGAGACGGCGGCGGGGTAGCCCGCGCGCCGCCGGGCTGGGTCGGTACGCAAGTTCGCTGATGGCGTCCAGGACGCGCTGTCGGGTTTCCTCGCTCACCTGGCCCTTGTTGTTCATCACTCGCGAGACCGTGGTGACCGCAACGCCGGCCCGCTTGGCGACATCAACGATGGTGGCCATGCACCCTCCCCGGGATGGCCGTGGGAAACGTTTTCAGGAAACGTTTTCAGCGTACGGAGAGCAACCGAGCCTGTCAAGAGGTTTGTTTGGCGTGAGCATGGGTCAACGTCGCTCCCGGCCGCAGAGGTATCTACCCTCTAGTTCTCCATGAATGACCTGTACGACATCATTGCCGAGCCCGAACTCCGGGATGCCGCGCTGATTCTCGCCCTCTCCGGTTGGGTCGACGCCGGTGCGGCCGGCACGGAGGCGGCGGAGTTCCTGGCCAGAGGCGGAGAGGAGATCGTTCGCTTCAAAGGTGACGAGATCTTCGACTACCGATCCAATCGTCCGGTCGTGCGATTCCGCAAGGGGCGGATGACAGAGGTCGAGTGGCCGAGCCTGACCATCCACCGCCGCAGCCTTCCGGAGCGGGATCTGTTGGTCATGGTGGGTTCCGAGCCCGACAGCCGGTGGCGCGGAGTAGCCGACTCTGTTGCGGACTTGATGGAGCGTTTTCGTGTCGATCTCATCGTCACGATCGGAGCCGTCCCCGCCGCGGTCCCCCACACCTATCCGCCACCTGTGATGATGACTGCTTCCAGCGATGAGCTGGTCGGCGGTGATGACGTTGCGCTCGGCGATGACCTAGACGTGCCCGGCGCGGCGGTCAATGTGATTGCCGATGCCGCCGTAGGCCGCGGCTTGGGAACGCTCGGCTATTGGGCACAGATACCTCACTACGTCAACGAGAAATACCATGCCGGAACACTTGCGCTACTACAGCGCATCGCGCTCCGGCTCGACCTCGATCTGGACCTCAGCGAGATAGTGACTGCAAGTAGCGAGCAGGCCGACCGCATCAACGAACTCATTGCCGATCGGCCCGACAGCCAGGCCCACGTGCAGAAACTCGAGATGCTCGCTGAGGAAGGCCGCCTCGCCTCCGGCGACGAGATCGCCGCTGAGATCGAGAGGTTCCTCAACGAGGACTGATTCTGCGGAAGTCGATCGGACTCTCCGGCGTTGGCGCAATAACCAAGGAGTTGGGTTGCCTCGATACGTTAAATTGATCCTCCCCGTGTTGGTGCTAATCGGGGGGTGTGCCGGCGCCGCGGAGCCCGCACCAACGTCGGCAGTAGGCGCAACGCCGACCACGGCTACCGCCGGAGAACCCGACAGCGAAACGCTCCCGGCGCCAAGGGCGCCGGAGCCTGCCACTGTCATCGCAACTGTGACCGGGACCCAGTCGGGCAATCGTGTGTACGACGTTTCCGGTGATCTGGTGGTGGCAAACGCCGTCGACATCGAGCTGACGGGGCGACCGGTCTGGGTCGTGGGTGTATCGGGCGCTCGAGACCCAACGTGGGTGGTGGCAACAGAGGACGGCACCATCGAGGCCTGGGCCGTCGTAGACGGTCGAGCCGATCCGACGTCGCTCGAGTTGGATTCGCTGCCGCCCGGGACGCCGCCACTCGTTGCCGCCACCGAAGGAATGGTCAGGGTTGTCGTCCCTCCGCCCGATGCCTCGCCTCTGACTCACCCAGTGATAGTCGGGGAGGATCTCGTCTACATCACGACGGATGGCAGCCTCGAGATCATCGGTGCCGGCGCCTCTTCCGAGTTGCCCATCGATGCTCTGCCTGATGGTCGGCTCAGTGTCTCGAGTGACGGGCTCGTCTCGGTGCTGGCAGGCCCGACAAATCGCTACCCGCACGCGGTGCTGGGAGACGATCTCGAGGCGAGCAGGATCGTCATCATCGACCCGGGCACTGCGTCCGTTGTTGCCGATGTGACGATCGACGAACCGAATGTCGTCGAGGGGATTGCGGCGCCGTGGGTCGATGCCGACGGCGACGGTGTCGAGGAGCTACTCGTCACCATCAGCAACGGGGAGGTCGGAGCCCGCTTGGCGCTGCTCGACAGAATGGGCGAGTTCATAGCCGACGGCCCGCCGATTGGGCGGGGCAACCGCTGGAGGAATCAACTCGGTGCCGGACCAACGGGCTCCAACGGGGAGATCGAGGTGATCGACGTGCGGGTGCCCCACATTGGTGGTGTCGTGGAGTACTTCCGGCTCCAGGGCGCAGAGTTGGTGCGTGTAGCCGAGCAACCCGGCTACACATCGCACGGCATCGGGTCGCGCAACCTCGATTGGGCTGTAGCTGCGGACGTGACCGGAGACGGCCGGGTCGACGTCATCGTGCCCACACAGGATCGAAGCGCTCTCGGCATTCTGAGTCGCACCACCGATGGCGTTGCCGTGGTGACCGAGCTGGAACTTCCGGGGCGCTTGACCTCCAACCTCGCCCTTGCAGAGTCGTCGGGTGGTTCGATCGCTCTGGCCGCCGGCACGGCGGAGGGGATCCTGCGTATCTGGCTCGGTCGGTAGCATCGAGCTCCATGAGCTGGGACATCTTTGTGCAGGATCTGCCCGCCGGCATCACCGACGTCGCCGACATTCCCTCCACCTTCAGGCCGGGACCGATCGGCAAGCACGCCGAGATCCTCGCCGGGATCGCGGCGGTAGCGCCCGACGCCACGTTCGCCGAGGACGGTTGGGGGACGATCGAACGTGACGGCTTCAGCATCGAGATCAACCTGTCGCCCGACGACCCCGTTCACAGCTTCGCATTCCACGTCGGCGGCGACGCAGCAGCCGGAGATCTGATCGCCGAGATCCTGGACCACCTCGGCCTCGCCGCCCTCGACCCGCAGGCGCCCGGAGGCGTCTTCAGCAGAGATTCGGCACAGACCTCGTTCCAACACTGGAGCGAGTATCGAGATCACGCCCTCGAGGAGTAGCAGGGGCGGGATCAGCCCGCCCCGCCCCTGCTGTAATCGACAGTGACCATGCGCTCAGCCCGGAACTCGATGCTGACCAGGCCGAACTCGTCCCGCATCTGCCCGGCGAAGGCACGTGATCCCTCCTCGGAGTAGAGACGGCTGAGGATCTCGACACGCCGCTCGAAGTCGGTGTCGACGACCTGGGCGGTCCCGTAGGCGATGACGTACTTGAACGGGTCCTTGCGTCGCTCTATCAGCAGGGTCGCCCTCGGATCACGTTGCAGATTGATGACTCGTTGAGCTCCAGTCTGGGTGCCGAGGTGGAACACGCCGTCGGCGAAGAGGAACAGGATCGGTGCGCTGTGGATGGTGCCGTCGGCGTTGTGGGTCGACAGCACGGCGATCGCTTCCTCCTGGAGAAAGGCCTCGATCGCGGCGTCGTCTTCCATCGGTGGCATCTGCGGCATGGCTGTGGTTCCCTCTCCCGTCTGGCGGTCGAGAGGCTACCGGTCTGTGCCGATACGTGTCGGGGGTAGGCCGGCGCGCTGATTCGGGCGCAGATAGAGTGGTTGTGGACCCTGAGTCAGAGAGGCTCATCGTGGCCAACACTCGCATGACGAGGTCGTTGCTGATCCTCGGGAGTGTTTGTGCTCTCGTGGGTGCGTTCAGCATTGTGACGGGACGTAGGGCGTGGGCGGTTGTTTCGCTGACGGCTGCGCTGCTGTTGCTCGGGCTACTCACGAAGCGAAGGGCCCGTGAGAGTGCCCCACCGCCGCCGGGTTCGGCCGGCAGCGAGAGGATGGCGCCAGAGGACCTGAGTTCCATGACTCCGCCCGCCTGGGATGCCATTCCGCCGACGATCGGCATGGCAGCCCAGCCCGATGCTTACTTCCACAATCGCAGAGACGGCCGGTAGCAGCCTCGCCCCTGCTCCGCAGCCGACCTCGTTCCGCATTCGTAACCGGGCGCGTCCACACGACAGCAGCCGGGTAGCATCACCCGCCTATGACAACACCCTTCAACGAGGCCCCGGCGTGGGTCAAGGACGCCGTTTTCTATCAGATCTTCCCGGACCGATTTGCCAAGTCGGATCGAGTCTTCAAACCGGTTCATCTCCAGGACTGGGGCGCCGACCCGACTTCGCACGGCTTCCAGGGCGGTGACCTACTCGGGATTGCAGAGAACCTCGACTACCTGGCGGACCTCGGGATCAACGCTCTGTATCTCAACCCGATCTTCGTCAGCGGGGCCAACCACCGCTATCACACCGACGACTACTACCAGGTGGATCCGTTGCTCGGCGGCAATGAAGCGCTCGACGAGATGATTGCAGCGTGCCACGAGCGGGGCATCCGGGTGGTGCTCGACGGGGTCTTCAACCATGTCGGGCGCGGCTTCCACCAGTTCCACAACATCGTCGAGAACCGTGAGGAGTCGCCGTACCTCGACTGGTTCACGATCGACCAGCTGCCGCTCGAGCCGTATGGGGACGGTCCTGCGGGCTACCTCGGCTGGTACAACCTCAAGCCCTTGCCCCGCCTCGACACCGACAACCCGGTCGTCCGCGATTACGTCATGAAGGTCGCCGAGCACTGGCTGCACAAGGGCATCGATGGGTGGCGTCTCGACGTGCCAATCGAGATCACCGCCGATGGCTTCTGGGAGGAGTTCAGAGAGCGGGTGCGGGCGGTCAATCCCGACGCCTACATCGTGGGGGAGATCTGGGAGGACTCCAGCGAGTACATCGTTGGCGGCACCCGGTTCGATGCAACGATGAACTACCTGCTCACCGTCGAGGTGCTCTCGTTCGTTGCAGGGGAGCGGATCGACCCGCCGCACGTCGTGCCCAATCCGGCATATGCGTCTGTCGCTCCGATCGACGCCACCACGTACGCCGAGCGCATCGACACCCTCTTCGCCCGGTACCCGATGGCGACGCACCTGGCCAACCTCAACCTGCTCGAATCGCACGACACGGCGCGCTTCCTAACGACCGCGTCCGAGGACAACGCGTCGCTGATCCTCGCCACGCTGCTGACCATGACATTCCCCGGAGCGCCGTGCGTGTACTACGGAAGCGAAGTCGGGTTGACCGGATCGCTCGACCCGGAGTGCCGGCGAGCATTCCCCTGGGACGAATCAGATTGGGACATGGAGCTGCTCACCGCCCATCGCGAGCTGATTGCGCTCCGGCACGCCCACCCGGCGCTGCGTGCCCCGGGTTACCGGCACCTCTCGGCTGCGAACCACCTGTACGTCTTCGAGCGCTCCGCACCCGGCGAACAGCTGATCGTTGCGGTGAACGCAGGAGACGAGCCGGCGTCGGCCCAGGTCGCCGGGGAACTCGACCTGCTCTGGGGCGACGGAGAGGCGGCCGGAGGCGCGCTCACGTTGCCCGCCCGAGCGGGGGCGGTTTGGGCTGCCCGCTGACCCGGCAACGCCGAGCGTCAGCTTGTCTCGCTACTCCTGTCCGTACGCAACGGCACGGCTGATGAATGCCGCCATCTGCTCGCGGGTCACGTAGTCGTTGGGACAGAAGTGATCATTGGCCGGCGGGTTGCATCCCTTGGAGATGAACGACGCTCCGAGCCGGTCGATCGAGTCCTCGAAGATCGAGCCGTCGTCGTCGACGAACAGATCATGTGAGCCCAGATCAGGTATCGCAAACGCCCGCACCAGAAAGGCCGCCATCTGCCCACGGGTCACGTGGCTGTGCGGGCAGAAGTGATCGTTGTGCGGAGGGTTGCATCCCTTCGTCACACCGGCGGTACCGAGCTTGTCAATCGACGCCTCGAAGACCGACCCGTTGTCGTCGACGAAGAGGTTCGCCCCGGCACCAGCCGTGTATCCCTTGGCGCGGACGAGGAAGGCCGCCATCTGGCCTCGAGTGACGAAGTCCCCCGGGCAGAACAGAGTGTTGGCAGGCGGATTGCACCCGTAGGTGACGCCCTCGACCGACAGCCATAGGACGTGGTCGAAGAAAAGATGCCCGAGCGGCACGTCCTCGAAGTACGGATAGACCCAGATCTCGACGTCGGCGTAGCCGGAGCCCAATCGCTCATCCTCGACTCTGTATTCGAACGAGTCCGTGTAGGGAAGGGCGTGCCCGGGCGGCACCACCACTCCGTTGTGGGTATACGTCACGGTCCCCGAAGGATTGATGACAACGCTGCCCTCCGCCGGCATGCGCGTGATGTCGGCAACGGTCAACAGGCCTCCGTCCGGATCGTGGTCGTTACTCAGAGGATCGATATCGATCGACAGTCCGCGATGGACGATCAGGTCCTTGTCATCCACGGCGACGGGGCCTCGATTCCTCGATTCCCAGCCGAGAAAGCGCTCGTCGGCGGGGTTGTCCGTGAGATGGGCCGGATCGGTCCCGTCCGGATTCATCATCCATATGTCCCAGTCGCCGTCGCGGTCGGAGCTGAACGCGATCTTGGAGCCATCGGGTGACCACGCCGGCTCGGTGTTCTCGTAGAGGAGCGTGTTGGTCAGGCTGAACGGCTGCGATCCGTCGGAGTTCATGATCCAGATGTTGTCGACGCCGGACTGTCGAGAGACGAACGCGATCCTGCGCCCGTCTGGTGACCAGACGGGGTGGCTGTCGTGCTCGGGACGAACCAGCAGGGGCCGTTCATCGGTGCCGTCAGCATCCATGACCCAGAGATCACCCTGGCGATCGAAGGCGATGGACGCCCCGTTGGACGACCAGCTGCCCGTCCATTCCTCGAGGCTGTTCTCGGTGAGACGCTGCTTCTCCGACCCGTCGGGGCGCATCACCCACAGGTTGCCCGAGGACGAGTACAGAATCTGGGTGCCGTCCGGGGACCAGTCGAGCGCAACGTCGACGTTGGTGTTCGGGGTCAGGTTCACTTCGCCGAGGCCCTCCGACGTCATCACCATCACGTCGATGAAGCCCATGCTCGGGGATCGGTTGAAGAGGATGTCCATGCCGTCCGGCGACCACATCGGGTCGTAGTCGGCGACCGTGTTGTTGGTCAGCCGCAGCGGGCTGCTCCCGTCGAAGTCCCTGCTGTAGATCTCCCAGGCCGCATGGTCGGCGGTCGACGAGAAGAGGATCCGATCGATGGCCCCGGGGAGCGTGGCATCGCCTTTCCCGGGGATCACCCCCAGCAGCGAGCCGGCGAGCAGAAGAACCAGAACGAGGCGCCAGGTGCGCATGAGTCCCACCTCCCAGAGAGTCCCATCCGCCAAGGTACG
>JASJBC010000086.1 GCA_030066715.1 Acidimicrobiia bacterium | reverse complement strand
CGGAACCGATACTGCGTCCAGGATCTTTCGTCGTCGCGGCGGGAGCGCGGCAAACGTCGCCGTCTATGCCGTCGCAGCAGGTGCCGCCGCGCGATTTGTCGGGCAAGTCGGCAACGATCGGCTGGGAGGACTCCTGGTCGCGGATCTGGAAGCTGCCGGTGTCGACGTGCGGGTGAACCGGGCCGGCACCACCGGTTCGATCGTCGTACTCGTAGACCAAACCGGCGAGAGAACGATGCTGCCGGATCGCGCCGCTGCGATGGAATTGGACGACCTGCCGGTCGGTGCCCTCGATGACGTTTCCTGGCTTCATGTCCCCGCCTACTCGCTGGTAGTCGAGCCCTTGGGGGCAACCAGCCTCCGTGCGATCGAACGAGCGAGGGAGCAAGGAGCCACCATCAGCATCGACGCGTCGTCGGTCGGCCCCTTGGCGGATTACGGCGTCGCACGCTTCCGCACTCTGATGGCGAACGTCCGTCCCGACGTCTTTTTCTGCAACCTCGACGAAGCCACCCTGCTGGGTGCGGGTGCGGCAGCGCCCGTGCGCGGCGCCGCTCTCACGGTGGTGAAAGCGGGGGCAGACCCGGTGACACTCGTGGATGCAGCCGGCGGAACCACAGAGGTGGCGGTGCCGCCGGTAGCGGTCGTCAGCGACACCACCGGAGCCGGGGACTCCTTCGCCGCAGGATTCATCGCCGCAACTCTGGATGGCTCATCACCGGTCGGTGCGGCAGAGGCAGGATGCCGGATGGCGGCTACCGTTCTCGCACGGCCCGGGGCAGGAAGCTAGGAGTACGGTATGCCGCATTTGAGGATCAGTGCTGAAGTCCAAGATGCTCTGGCCCACGGCCACCCGGTAGTCGGGTTGGAGAGCACGATCTACAGCCACCTGGGCCTGCCGTCACCCTCCAACCAGGAGGCGCTGGAGCGCAGCACCGCTGCGATCAGGGCGCATGGCGCGGTGCCGGCTATCACCGCGATCCTCGACGGCGTGCCTTGCATCGGCCTCGAGCCACACGAGCACGAACGCATTCTCGGCCCGGCGGAGAAGACCTCCGAGCGAGATATCTCGGTAGCGATCGCACGGCGATGGCCGGTCGGAGCCACGACGGTCTCGGCGTCGCTGGCCATGTGTGCCACAGCCGGCATCAGCGTGTTTGCGACAGGCGGGATCGGTGGCGTCCATCTCGGGTCGGAGGAGACGGGTGACATCAGTGCCGACCTCGGTGCGATCGCGCTCCACTCAGTGCTGACAGTCTGTGCGGGAGCCAAGGCCTTCCTCGACATACCAAAGACCGTGGAGTTCCTGGAGACCGAATCTGTGCCGGTACTGGTGTACCGATCAGACGAGTTTCCGATGTTCTATGCACGGTCGAGCGGCGTTGCCGCATCGCGCCGGGTCGAATCCACCGTGGAGGTCGCCGAGGTCTTGGCACAACGCATCGTATGGGATCAGGGGGGCGTGTTGCTGGCGGTACCGATCCCCGAGCAAGATGCGATCCCGGCTGAGGAGATCCTCGGGGCGATCGAATCAGCCCTCGCCCGGACCTCGGGCGTGCAAGGGGCAGCCGTCACGCCACTCGTTCTCGAGCACATCGCCGAGATAACCGCAGGCCGCAGCATCCCGGCCAACCTGGCTCTTGCCGAGAACAACGCCTCCGTAGCGGCCCAGGTCGCAGTTGAGTTCTCTCGCCTTCTCGGGTAGCTCAGCTAGCGCGGTCCCCAAAAACTGTGGGTGAAGTGGACCGAGTCGACATCCCAGTCGTCCTCGTCCTCTTCGACGTACAGCGCAACACCCATCTCCGGCAGATCGGCCTTGGGGCTCCCGTCGAAGATGGCTCCACGAGTCATCGAAAGCCCACCGAGAACCAGGATCACGGCGCCTAGGGCAACAACGAGGGGCCCGTAGTCGTCGCCGACGAATAAGCCCAAGCCGAATAGTGACCATGCAGCAACCGCCAGCGGCCACGCACCACGGAGCACGGCGCCTGCAGTCAGCAACCCCGCCAATGCGACAACGATCCACACAGCCATGTCGAGTCCTTTCGCTTCGGCGACTGCTGTGGTGCTCATCATCAACCATACGCTGCGGTGGGAGCACGCAGGAGGCAGAAGCTAGTCCGGCGGTGTGAGGAGCCCGGTCACCGCCTGTCGATATCGCTCGAACGCCCGCCGCCCGTCACCGGTGAGCGCATAGGTCGTCCGCGGCCGCTTGCCCACGATCGCCTTGTCGATGCTCACGTAGCCGGCCTTCTCCAGCCGGGACATGTGCGACGAGATATTGCCGTCCGTGAGACCGGTTCGCCGCGATAGATAGACGAAGTCGGCTTCGTCGACGACATACAGGTTCGACACCAGCACGAGACGTGCCGGCTCGTGAATCACGCGATCGAGTTCGAACGACTCCGACACCTAGGCGTCCACTCGCGGATTGGCGCGCAGGTAGCGCACCAGCATGACGACCCCAACCGCGGTCACTACGACCCCGGCCATCAGCAGGGGCAGGCCCGGGTTGGCGTCCTCGATGACCGCCAGCACCCCGCCCGCAACTAGGACTGCTCCGTAGATGAAGAACCGCCGCTGCTCCATCATTGCGCCCAAGACCAGCGCCAGCACGGCGAGGATGAAAGCCAGCATCCCGGGTGCGATATCGGTCAGCAGGTCCCGGGCGGCTCCACCGCTCTCGAACATGAAGTAGGCCGCGATGCCGAGCAGGAATGTGGCAACGCCTGCGACGAACACACCCACGAGGTTGCGCTGCTCCCAACGGCGACGGGGCGCACTCCACTTCACGTACCCGCCCCGCGTCTCGACTACCCGTTTGCGCAGCGGGATGACCGTCGGCACCATCACCGCGGGCAGGACGCCGGCAAGACTGCCGTAGTCCTCCGCCCAGATCCAGGTCGCTCCAATCACCACCAGCGACAGCCCGACGAAGATGTCGATGATTCCGTCGCTGTACGACGCCCGGTAGGCGTCCCTCTCGATCGCTTCGAGTTCATTGGTCATGCGTCGCCTCCTGACGCAAAGTACTTTGTGTTGCAAAGTTTATGACACCGCAGCAACGAGTTCAAGATGGCTCTTTTCCCGTTCTGGCGGACGCCACTTCCGCATTTGGAACTGAGATCCGCAAGAACAGGACAGCTAGGCGGTGCCTTCTTCCTCACCGCGCTGTTTGTGGATGCGACCGGCGACACCACGCAACGAAAGACCGCTGCCGTCGCCGCCATACCGGGCCTGGATGATCTCGCCGAGGATGGAAATCGCCATCTCGCCCGGAGTCTCGGCGCCGATGTCGAGCCCGATCGGACCGTAGATGGCGGCGAGTTCCTCTTCGCTCCAACCCTCGCCCGCCAGACGCTCCAGGCGAGCCCGATGCGTACGCCGGCTACCGATCGAGCCGACGTAGCGGACCGGCTGCCCGTGGACCGCCTTGAACACCGGGTCCTCGAAACGAGCATCGTGGCTGAGCAGAACGACATAGGTCCTCCGCTCCAGCGGGATTTCGGCGAACACCTCGTCGGGCCAACCGACGATGACCCGATCCGCATCCGGAAAGCGGTCCTCAGTCGCCCACATGGGCCGGGCATCGGCGACCACAACCCGGAAGCCGAGCTGCTTTGCCATCACGCTCAGCGGCTGGGCATTGTGACCCGCCCCAAAGATGAGCATCACCGGCTGCGGCGCCAGCACCTCGATGAACACCGTCGAATCGCCGTAACCGAGCGTCCGCGACTGTTCCCGCTCCATGAGCTCGCGGGCGTCGGTCAGCACATCACCGACAACACTCTCCGGCAGCTCACCCGCAACGAAACCTTCGTCGAAGTCGATGACGGCCTTTGCCCCGACGCCATCCCCGGACACGACGGTGGCTACGGCTCCGAGGCGCTCCTCGGCCAGCAACTTCTTAGTTGCCTCGATCTGGCTCATTGCCACTTCTCGATGAAGACGTTGATCGTGCCACCACAGGTGAGCCCGACCTCAAATGCGTCGTCGTCGGCAATGCCGTAGGTCACCAGGCGCGGTTCGCCGGTCTCCAGCACCTCTTTGGCATGGAAGAAGACGTCGTTCTCGACGCAACCGCCACTGACCGAACCTTCCATCTCGCCTGCGGAGGAGACCAGGAACTTCGAACCTTCCGGTCGGGGGGCCGAGCCTTTCACACCCACAACGGTCGCAACCGCCACGGCCTTACCCTCGGCGGTCCACCTCTCGAAGATCTCGATTTCGTTCCTCATCGCCCTCCTAGAAGAGTGGCGAACATTAGCCGTGGCCGCCCGACGCAACGGACCCGACCGATCGGACCGACAGGAGCGGTCCGGCTCCTAACCGATCCAAGTGTCGTGCGGCAGATCCACTCGCGATGCCCGGAGCAAGGCGAACGGGCTTACGTTGACGAAGTTGGCCACGCGGGATGTATAGCAGTCCGCATACTTCTCGACCTGCCTTGCAAACAGGCTCTTGTCGATACCCGACCGCATCAGGGGACCCCAGGCCTCGTTGCGGAGCCGCGACGCGGACACCGCCAGCGGCGTTATCTCCTCGTCGATCGCAGCCAGCTGGGATCGCAGACTGTCGAGCTTCTTCTTGTCGGCGGGGACACCAGGCGGGGGCGGCGCATAGCCAATACGATCGCGCTGCAAGGCCAACCTCACCGCAGAGAGCTCCGCCTCCAACGAGGACTTCTCCGCCATCAGGCTCTCCAGCTTCAACCCGTCGGGCAGGAAGGAGCGAAGCCCCTCCACCTCGCTCTCCAGCTCGCGCAGGATCAGAGCCGTCCGCCACCGCAAGAGTGCCTTCGAGAAGTGAACGTCGCCGAAGAGGTGGTCGCCGACGTAGAGGATCTCGTCGCCGGAGAGCCCGAGGAAGGTCTCGACCTGTGCGGCACAGCCACCAAAGAACACACTGCCCGGCTCGATCTCCCCAATGTGCGGTCGCAGCAGTGCGGCATCCTCGTCGACGACCTTGTACAGGGGCTTGTCCGACGTGAAGAACGATGGCTTGTCCGCAGAAACGATGATTGCTTCGAACAGGTCTCGCCAGCTCATCCCAGAAGGCAGGTGGGGATCGAAGGCATGCTCCATGATCCGCACCGTGTACTCCCACTCCGAGTTGGTGATCAGCATCAAGCGCTTGCCCGCCTCGAACTGGTCGAGCAGGGCCAGCACCCCGAGCGGATCCGGCTCTACGAACCGCTCGGGCTCGGCGATGATGGCCCGCTTCAGCGTCCCGTCCTGGTGCGCCCCGTCCAACGATGCGACGACCGCCCGGTACAGGCCGTGGTAGCCGATACCCGTCTCGATCCTGCCCTCATCCATGAGGTCGACGAGCTGCGCATAGAGGCTCGCTTCCGAGAGCGAAAACAGGGTGTTGATGAACTCGAACCGATCCTCAGCGAGATCCACCATGGTCCCGGCATAGGTACGCCGCATCTGGTCGTACTCCAGAAACGACGTTCCGTGCGCTGCCCTGATGACGTAGCCAAAGCGTGTCGCCTTGACCAGGTTCCCCTCTTGCAGATCAATGGCAAGACCTCGGATCACAGCGCTGGGATCGAACTCGATCTGCTCGACGGGGAATCCCATTTCGAGCAGCCTGCCCTTGGCGTGGGTGAAAGCCGCGGTCTCCCAATCGTCGACGTTGTAGTGGACGAGCGTGTAGTCCATGTCGTAGCCGATGGCCTTGATGGAACGGAGGTTGATTGTGCGGTTGACGAATATCCCGTGCTCGGGATCGATCGTAGGAGCGCTCATGTCACACGGGCCGATACGGCAGGTACTCGGGGAACCACATTTCCTCCTCGATGCGTTCGTCGACGTCCGGCATCGGATCGGCGATGCCGTCCGCCATGGCCTGCTTGGCGACGGCCTTGGCGACGGCGAGGGATGCCGGCCGGACGTCTGCGATCGAAGGATAGAGCTGGCCGGCTGCGACCAGATCTGGGCCGACCGCATCGGCGAGGGCCTTGGCTGCGGCAAGGAACATGCGGTCCGTCACCTGGCGGGCGCCCACGGCCAGCACACCGAGGCCCATGCCCGGGAAGACGAACACGTTGTTGGCTTGGCCGATCCTGTGGGTGCGGCCGTCGTATTCGACATCGGGGAAGGGGCTCCCGGTGGCCACGATCGCACGCCCGTGGGTCCATTCGATGGCACTCGACGGCGTCACCTCGGCGTGGCTGGTCGGGTTCGACAACGGCATGATGATCGGGAACTCCGCGTGGAGCGCCATCCGGCGCACCATTTCTTCGGTGAACATGCCGGGGACACCGCTGACACCGATCAGAACGGAGGCACGGGCGTTGCGCACTACGTCGCGGAGGTCGATCGGATGGTCCTCGATCTGCCAGTCCCGCACCGCCTCCAGCGGAAGCGCCAGCTTCTGCTTGCCGGGGGGTAGGTTGGGCCTGCCTTCGACGATGAGCCCGCGGCTGTCCAGCGTCATGATGCGCGCTTCGGCTTCGCGGCGGGCCGACCCTTCGTCGACCATTGCCGTCGCCACTTGATCGCGGATGCCGATTCCGGCGGATCCCGCACCCACGATCACGATTCTCTGGTCGCTGATCTTGGAACCGATATGACGTGTGGCTGCCATCAGCCCTGCCACCACCATGGCGGCCGTCCCTTGAATGTCGTCGTTGAACGAGGGAAGCGTGTCGCGGTAGGTGGAGAGGTTCTCGAAGCTGGTGCGATTCGAGAAGTCCTCCCATTGCAGCAGCGCATCGGGGTACACCTCCTGCACGGCGGACACGAACTCGGCGATGAACTCGCGGTACTCGTCACCCACAAGGCGGGGCTTGCGATACCCGACGTACACGGGATCGGCGAGAAGCTCCGGGTTGTTGGTTCCCACATCCAGCGAGATCGGTATCAGGCGGCTCGGGTGGATTCCGGCCCCCGCCCCATACAGCGCCAGCTTCCCAATGGGAATGCCCATGCCGCCGGCGCCTTGATCGCCGATACCCAGAATGCGCTCGTTGTCGGTGACAACGATCACGGGACGCGATGCCTGCGGGCGGCAGCGAAGCACCTCCGCCATCTTCCCCCTATCCCGCGGCGTTATGTAGATGCCACGGGACCGTCGATAGATCTTGCTCCAGTGCCGGCATGCAGTAGCGACCGTAGGGGTGTAGATGAGAGGGACCATCTCGGCGAGGTTCTCGACGAGCAGACGGTAAAAGAGGATCTCGTTGCGGTCCATCAGGCCGTTGAGATAGATGTTCCGGTCCATTGCCGTAGCTTTGAACTGGATCTGATTCTTGACTCGGGTGAGCTGCTCCTCGATCGGCGAGACCGTATCGGGAAGCATCCCGACGAGGCCGAACGCCTCACGCTCCTTGCGGGTGAACGCCGTTCCCTTGTTGAGGAGAGTGGTCTTGAGCAGCTCCGCACCGCGGGCCGCTACCGGCAGGTAGCGCTCACCTGTCTCTGGGTCGACGATCGGCTTCGCGTACACAGATGTGTGCTCCATGAGCTCAGCTTACGACCGGAGACACCTCCTGTGCGTAGATCAAGACCGTGCCGTCGGAACCGGCACACGACAGGCATGACTCCCTGCGGCCTTCATTTGTGTAGCCGGCTCGTTCCGCAACAACGGTCGACGCCAAGTTGTCGGGATTGATCTGCAGCTCCAGACGACTGACGGGCCAGTTGTCGGCGACCCATTGCGTCATCGCAACCAGCGCAAAGGTCGCCGCTCCCCTGCCACGGGCCGCGCTCGCTACCCAGTAGGAAAGGTCGGCCGTCGTCCCGGTGCGCACCGCAGCGACGTTGCCGACGAGATCACCATCCTCATCGACGATGGCAAACCCGGCGCGGCTGCGCCCGTCGAGCTTGGCGAGACCGGTGGCAAAGTCCGCGACCGTCAGCTCCACCGGTTCGGTCGTCCAGCGCAGTATTTCCTCGTCGCGAGCGTCCAGGTACCACACTGCGTCCTGGGTGCGCCATGGGCGCAGCCGGAACATCAGCGCCTGAAGATCCTTCCCAGCAGAAAGAGCACGACGCCGACGGCCACACCGAAGCCGACGGCCTGCTGGGTAGTCAGCAGCACTTCCGAGCGCTCGAGGTTGGCTTTGGCGGCAACGAGAAAACCGACACGGCCGTCGGTCACGTTCGCCTCGAGGGCCACCATCTGCCCGACGGCGCCATCCTTCAGCTCGACGTTGCCGCCGACGATCATGTTGCCTGCGCCACCCTGCTCGATGCTCATGTCACCGCCGACGACACAGAGCCCGGCGCCGCCTTCCTTGATGTCCGCATTTCCACCTGCCACCAGGGCAATGCTGCCGCCTTCGCGCAGCGTCACATTCCCTTCGGCGGTGATGATGGGAACAAACCCGCCGACGTACTCCTTGTCGCCGGCATGCTCCAGCTCGCCGGCGTGCTCCTGCTCGTCGACATGCTCCTGCTCCGTGTGTTCATCCATTGCTCTTCTCTCCTGGTTCCAACTCCTGGACAACGGCCTCGACCTCGATGGCCGCGGCATCGATCTTGGCTCTGCACACCCGGATCAACTCGGCCGATCTCCGCACCTTCACCGCCAACTCGTCGACATCCACCTGCTCTTCTTCGATCGCCGCAAGGATGCCTTCGAGCTCGGCCAGGGCAGCTTGGTAGGTGATGTCATCAGCCATCGTTCGACTCCTCAGCTACGACACTCGTGATCTCGCCACCGGCGACCGTCGTGCGGAGCGTGGTGCCCGCTGCAACGTCCGCCGGCCGCATGACGATCTCTCCAGACGCAGTTCGCGTAATCGACCAGCCCCGAGCCAACAGCCGCTCCGGATCGAGCAAGCTGAGCCGGTGCTCCATATCGTCGAGACGGTTGCGAGCGTCCAAGGTGCGACGGGTGGCAGTGGTTCCGACCATGGCGGACATCCTATCCACGGTCGCGGCGGCAGCATCCAGATGGAACGTCGCGGTCCGGTTGATGCGACGACCCGTTGCCGCGACGATCTCGTCGTTCCGGCGTAACGTCAGCTCGCTCGCCCGCAGCGTCTGTGACTCCAGCGAGCGCAGCCTCTGATGGGCCCTATCCCCCGCCACACCCGCCGACCGTTCGAGTCGATCAACCGCATGCGTCAACGTGCGTCGGGCGATCTCGACCCGTCCGCTCGTGGCCCGCTTCGTGGCAGCAGCTATCTCGTTGAGCCTTGTCACGAACCCCGTAACCACACCGACGAGAGCCGCCGCACATGCGGTCGGCGTCTTGTGACTTCGTGCGACCAGGTCCACGACGGCAACGTCGATCTCGTGACCGATCCCGGTGAGAACGGGAACCGAACAGTTGGCCACGGCAACCGCGATCTCCTCGCGATCGAATGCCGCAAGGTCGGTTTGGGCACCACCGCCCCGGACGAGCGCGATGGCGTCAACGTCGCCGGTGGCCAGAGTCGCAAGCCCGGCAACCACGTCGCGTACCGCCTCTGCGCCCTGCACTCTGGCGTCGACCTTCCTCACCCTCCAGGCGAACCCGCTGCGGCGAAGCTCGTCGAGGAAATCGGCTTCTGCGGCACTCCCGGCACTGGTGATGAGACCAACGCGAAGCGGGACCAGCGGTAGCGGCAGCGAGCGGTTCTTCTCCAGCAACCCCCGCTGGTCGAGGCTCCTGATGAGACGCTCCCGCTCGGCCGCGAGTTTGCCGAGGGTGTAGTCCGTGTCGATCCAGGTCATGCGGAGCTGCAGGGTGCCGCGAGCGGCGTAGTACGAGACCTGACCGCGGATTCGCACTTGCACGCCGTCCGTCATTCGCACCGCACCAGACCGCTGCAGGACTCGGTTGACCGCAAACTTGTCCGAGGCAAACAATGTGACGGGCAGCGTTGGCGCCGCAGGATCGTCGCCGTCAGGGTCCACGAGGCTGAAATACACGTGGCCGCTGGGAGGCCGGGACAGATCCCTGATCTCTCCCTCTACCCATACCTCCTCGGGCAGGGCACGGCCGATGGCTTGGGAAATGATGCGGGACAGCTCGGCAACCGTGTAAGTGGACATCACCATGACGCTACACAACGACACCGACGCGGCGGCCGCCTTACCCGCAGACGACACGCCGTGCCACCCTGATCCCGGCTCGTTGAACGGGCGCACCCCCGCTAGTTTGTGGAGACGATGGCAACCGTTCGCTCCACAATCCGCCAGATCGCCAATTCCCGAGGCCACACGGCTTTTCTCGCGGCTGCGATCGTCATCGGATTCCTCGTGGGCTTGGCGGTCGTTCTCTTGGTCATCCTCGTCGAGGCCGCAACCACGGCTTCGGAATGGGTCCACGACAATGTGGGAAGTCACGACATCGCCTTCTTCCTGACGATCCCGGCCGGGCTGCTGCTGGCCTGGGGAATCGCACAGCGATTCTCCAAGAACGTTGAGAGCGGCGGCGTCACTGAGACGATCTATGCGGTAGGCCTTCGCGCCGGCTACCTGTCCACTCGCACTATCCTTCCCAAGATCGCCAGCACCGCAGCGACTCTCGGCGGCGGTGGTAGCGGCGGTCGTGAGGGCCCGATCGTAATGATCGGCGCCGCCATCGGTTCTTCACTGTCGCGGTACACCCGCTTCAGCGAGGACCGCATTCGCAGCCTGGTCGCCGCCGGGGCGGGCGCAGGTATCGGCGCGACTTTCAACGCCCCGATTGCCGGAATGCTCTTTGCCATGGAGGTGATCCTCGGCAACCTCGCCATTCGCCACCTCAACGCCGTCGTCGTCGCGTCGGTCGTCGCCGCCGTCACCACACAAACTCTGGTCGGCGAGGAGCAGATCCTGTCCTCGCCCGGGGGGAGCTTCGAGGATCCTCGCGAGTTGCTGCTCTACCTCGTCCTTGGGTTGCTGGCCGTTGTGGCCGGACTGCTCTTCGTTCGCATCCTGACCTGGGTCAGCGACATCAAGGACCGGTATCACTATCCGGATTGGACCCGTCCCCTGGCCGCAGGCGTCTTGATCGCAGCCATCGGCCTCATCGACGACCGCGCCCTGGGAACCGGCCAGAGCTTCCTTTCCGGGCTGATGCGCATCAGCACCCCCGATGCAACCGACCTCGTGCTGTGGACCCTGCCGATTCTCATGGTCTTCAAGATGGTCACCAATGCCTTGACCCGATCAGGGGGAGGCTCCGCCGGAACCTTCATGCCGAGTCTGTTCATCGGCGGCACCCTCGGCACCGCCCTCGTGCTGGCGGTCGAACCGTTCTGGTTCACCGACCTCAACCCGGCTTCGTACGCCATGGTCGGCATGGCGGCAACCTTCGCCGCCGTGGCTCGCGCACCGCTCACCGCGATCATCATGGTCTTCGAGATCACCGGCAACTACGCATTGGTACTGCCGCTGATGCTCGCTGCGTCGCTGGCCTCATTCATCGCAGATCGTGTGAACCCGGACAGCGTGTACACCCAGCCGCTCACCAAGGCGGGTGTCCATCTCGTGCAGAACGAGGACGTCGACCTTCTCGACACGGTGACCGTGGGTGAGGTCATGACAGTTCTGGACGTCACGCTTGCACCGACGATGACCGTCACCGAGGCCGCCGGCATTCTGGACGAGTCACGCCATCACGGTTTGCCCGTTGTCGAGAAGGGCGGCAAGCTCGCCGGGGTTCTGACCCTGATCGATGTCGCTCTTGTTGACGGCGACCCTGATGAGACGCTGGTTCGGGATGCGATGACCGACCGGCCGATAACAGTCACTCCGACCATGCCCGTCTCCTCTGCGCTCGCCCGGATGGCTGCGCTCGGGGTCGGCCGCCTCCCCGTCGTCGACGACATGGATCCAAGCCGTGTCGTGGGGATGTTCCGCCGCAACAGCGTTGTCGCCGCCTATCACCACGCCCTGGGTGCTGTGACGGACCGCCACCTGTACCGACAGCGCCTGCGGCAAAGGGTGCAGCCCGGAGCCACCTTCTACGAGGTGCCGGTGCCGCATGGGTCGGCGGCGGCGGGCCAGCGAGTCAAGGATCTGGAATGGCCCGAAGAGGCGGTCCTGGTATCGATCCGTCGCGGCGATGCCGTGATCATCCCTCACGGAGACACCGTCCTCCGCGTCGCCGACACCATCACAGCCTTCGGCCACGGTGACTCCCGTGTCGCCGTCGCCTACGTTCTGGAGCGCAAGCTGGCCGCCGACGGCACCGCCACCGATGGCTGAAGATGCTTTGGCGGGGCGCATCCGAGCCGATAGATTCGCATGGTGAGTGATATGAAGGTTGTTCCCGTCCTGATGTCGGGAGGGGCCGGGACGCGCCTGTGGCCCGCTTCCCGCTCCGACCGGCCCAAGCAGTTCTTGCCGCTCGTAGACGACAGGACGATGGTGCGAGCAACCCTGGATCGGCTGGGTGGGCTGGCCGCCGCTTCGCCTCTCGTTGTGGCCAACGCGGCGCATGCCGAGTTGGTTCGTGCCGAGCTGGCGACGGCAGGGTATGACGAGGACCGCGTGATCCTGGAGCCGTTTGGGCGCAACACCGCACCCGCCGCAGCCGTCGCTGCGCTGGAGTTGATGAAAGGCGGCGCGGATCCACTGATGTTGCTGCTTCCCGCCGATCACGTCATCGACGACGTACCGGCGTTCCACGAGGCTGCCGAACATGCATGCGCTCTTGCGGCTGCGGGCAACCTGGTGACGTTTGGCATCGTGCCCACCAACCCGGAGACCGGCTACGGCTACATCCGGGCGGGAGAGCCGATCGACGATGCGGCAGCGACTGTGGCCGAGTTCGTCGAGAAGCCCGACCTTGCCACAGCGGAGAGGTATCTCACGTCGGGCGAGTACTTCTGGAACAGCGGGATGTTCGTGTTCCGTTGTTCCGACTACCTGGCTGCGCTCGAAGAGTTCGCCCCCGAGATGAAGAAGGCCTGCGAGACAACGATGGATCACTCGCGCCGCGAGCGAGGGGTTCATCTCGACGAAGACTCCTTCTCCGGCACACCGGCCGACTCGATCGACTACGCCGTGATGGAGAACACGAACCGGGCCGTCGTGATCCCGCTCGACGCAGGGTGGAGCGACGTGGGCTCGTGGACGGCGCTCTGGGAAATCGCCAGGCGCGACGAGGCCGGGAACGTTCTGATCGGGGATGTAACGGCTACGGGTACGACCAACAGCTACGTACGTGCGGATGGCCGACTCGTGACGGTGGCCGGCGTAGACAACATCGTCGTAGTCGACACTCCAGATGCGCTGCTGGTGACGACGCTCGACAAAGCCCAACTAGTGAAGAACATCGTCGAAAGGCTCAAGGACGAAGGTCGGCCCGAGGCCACCGGATCGGAGTGATGTGGAGAACTTCTGGGAAGTTGCCGTGCCAATCATCTTCCTCTTTGCGTCGATCGGCATCGCAATAGCATTACTGACGCGGCAGCGATCGCGAGTTCGCCCGGAGCAGGACGATCCGACGGTCCCACAGATCCCGGCGTCTGCTTCGCGCCGACAGCGAAAGGTGCTAGCGCAGCTCGAGCCTGATCCGGAGATACCGACGGTCATGGACTTGGTGCGGACCGAGATTGCCGAGTTGGGTCTCGACAGCATGCCCAGCGCGACCGAGTTGTCGGATCCGGTCGTGCTCAAGGTCTATCGGCGGGACGCCAAGGACGGCTGCGATCACGAGGGGGCAGAGTTCGTGGTCGCCGAGGGCGTCGCACGTGCCGATGCCCTGGAGCATGACGTGACCTTCGTGTGCAACGGTTGCTCGGGAACAAAAGACGAGGACCCAGCGTTTACTGAGTAACTCCTCTCAACTGAGCCCCTCCCAGCACCGCCCCTCGTGACGAGGGGCGGTGTTCTTCGTCACGGCATCGGCAAGGACCCGCGATCAACTCCCGGCAGGTAGAGAGAAACGGTCAACACGACCACGAAGATTCCCAGCACAGCGACGGTCGAATAGGCCACCGCCACCCCGAGTTCGAACCAGTCGATTTTCTCGCCCGGGGTACGCATCGCCGGATCGTATCACTAGGCGGTGCAGGTACCCGGTAACCGGTTATTACCTGGAGCATCGATACCCGGCGACCCGGATAATTGCGAGTAACGTGGCACAACTAACTCATGGATTTCTGTTTCAACTGTGGCGGCAAGACCGACCCCGACTGGGTGTTCTGCAGGTCTTGCGGTAGCGCCCTCGAGGAGAGTGAAGGTGAAGATCTGGCGATCCCTATCCCTCAATCGGGAGGGGTCCCGAAGGTCGAGCTGATCAGCCGGGGATGGGACGAGGTCGTCGACACGGTCGAGGTCCCCGCAGATCCGCTGGAGGGCGACGAAGTCTCTCCCGGTCCGCTCCCCCCGGACGCTATCGAGGTCACAGTCGACAGCATCACCGTGATCGAAACCGACGTCACCGCCGACGAATCCGACGTCGATGAGGAAGTCGACGAGGCTACGGACGGTGCAGAGGAGGCGGCCTTCACGGAGCCGGTCGTCCCGCCTGACCCCTGGGACCATCTCCGACCCCACGGAGAGATGCCGCCTCTACAGCGACACGTCAGCCTGCCCGGCAGGGTCGGCCAGACACTCGTTTTGCTCACCGCCTTTGCCGCCCTCCTTGCGGCGGCCGTGCACTTCTACTTGAACACCCGGCTCGACGCTTTCGGCAACGGCGAAGCAACTGCGCAGGCGGTCGACGATGTCGAGGTCGTTGCCGACATGACGCTCCTGGTCGTTGCCGGGCTCACGGTCCTCGCCGCGCTCGCTCTCGTTGTCTGGCTGATCCGATCGAAAGGGACCCGCGACCTGAGGCCCGGCAAGGCGGGGATCGTTGCGTTGCTCTCGTTCGTAGCCGGGATCGCAGTTGTCACCGTCTCGTTCATCGTCAAGAAGGAGACGGTCACCGAGGCCATCGCCGCCAACAGCCTCATCGTTCTCGGCTTGGGTTTGCTGATGACGGCATGCCTGGCCACGGTGCGCACGATCGAGCGCATCGATCGCGAGGAACCTGCGTGAACCCAACCGACCGGCCGGTCATCGCAGTCTTCGGCTCCTCACAATCACGGCCGGGCGACGCGGAATACGCAGCGGGAGTGGAGTGTGGCCGCCTTGTTGCGGAGGCGGGCCTCAGTGTGGCGACCGGCGGGTACGGCGGGACGATGGAGGCCGTCTGCCGCGGGGCCGCTGAAGCGGGTGGACCCACTGTCGGGATCACCGCCCCCACTGTGTTCCCCGGGAGGACCGGTGCCAACAAGTGGGTCCACCACGAGTTGCCCGCAGAGGACCTGGTCCGCAGGATCGCCATGCTCACCGACATTGCGTCCGGCTACATCGCCTTGCCGGGCAGCATCGGCACACTCGCCGAACTGGTGATTGCATGGAACCTCGCCTTCGTCGCTCCCCTGTCCGGTGAGAGTTTCGGCCCGATCGCCGCCGTCGGAGACACGTGGCTAGAACTGATGCCGCTGTTGACGGAGAGGCTCGGAAGCAACGACGCAATGATTGCGCTGTGTCCGACTGTCGCCGCAGCAGTGGAACACGTCACGAAGTCGCTGCCCTAGCCAACCCTCGCCGCGGATACGACGGTCTGCACGGAGGCGGCAGGTTGAGCGGCGGGACCGCCATGCGCCTCGATCTGGTCGAGCGCGTCGAAGAGGCTGTGCCATTCCTCTCTCTCCGCCGCAACGAGGGAGTCGATTCGACGCACGATTTCGTCCGTCTCGCCGAGGCGATCGATCGCAGTCGATAGATACCCGCCTGGTGCGCCTGCGGGCAGCGCCAGTGCGTGCAGGGCGAGCCGAAGCGCAGTGACGGTCACGGGCAGCCGTGACACAAACGCACCTGTGAAAGGGTCCAGCAGAGGCTTGTGCCGGGCAGCAAGCGCACTGAACAAGCGGATCCGACACAGGTCGCCGATGTGCTTTGCGCCGGCGTGCTGTGCGATGACTCCGGGGATCAGATCTCCCTTGTCATGGCTCATCCGTAGCCCCGGCACGTGGAGATACCCCGGCCGATGAGTCGGGTCTCCCAGCCCCGACAGGAGATAGGCCTGATCCTCGGCCCGACCGACGAACGACGGTACGAACAAGCGCCAGCGACGGAGCGAGTCGACGCGGATTCCGTTCGTACCCCCGGTCACATGGATCCTCTCGATCACGCCGTCCTCAGCACGTGCGCAGATCTCTGCCTCTGTGGACACGGCCTGCGGCAGCCTGCTGAAGAACACAACATCCTCTACCGTTTCCGGAGGTGCGGCGACAACGTCCGGGGCGAAAACCGAACGATCAAGATCTCCCGAGTTGACCAGCCCTCCGGCAACGAGACCGAGCTCGATGTTGCGACCATCGCTGCCCTCTCCGGACGCACCCCATAGCGGCGTTGTCAGGTGCTCGAACGCCGATGCCCCGGTCTCCGCAACGAGGCGTCGCTGTGGGAACGATTGATCCAGATCGATTTTGAAGGTGGCTTTGATATCGCTGTCCACACAAACCGACCAGATCGCCGCGATGAACTTCAAGAAGCTGTAGTGGCGTCCGTACGGTCCGGAAACTCCCAGTACGGAGCCTCCGGAAGCAACCGCCGTGTCGCCGAGCATCGCCATCCGCACCGCATCCGCTCCCGTATCGTCGAACGCGTGCAATCGCAGATGTGGGTAGGGCCCCGTGTCGCCGATGACGGTCCGGACGAACTCCAGCGCCTCACCGGTATCCGAACGGCTCGTCGACGAGACGGAGAGCACGACGACGAGCGGGCCCACCCACCCCGGATGACGCTCCAACTCGAACGCGACGGCGGAGTCGAGATGCCGCAGACCGTGGGCGAGCTCGGTAGCAGCGGCCGGCGAATCCGGAGGGATCGGGTGGTCGTAGATGAAGTCGGCAGAGTCCCCCGCAACGAGAACATTGGCGGTGAAGAGGATCTCGCGCACTGGGTCGACTATCGGACTCGTCGCCGTCTCGGCAACTGTGACTCTCCGGCGTTCCCGGAGCGCACGCACGGCCTCGCTGAAGTCTTGCCTCAGGCCAACGCCTTCCGGAAAGGTCGCGGCCCAGACATCGTCGAAGTCGGCGACACCATCCGCCGCGTGTGCGAGAGCACTCGCCAGCGCTGGATCGGCTTCTGCCGCCGAGTCGACCTCGGCGCGCACACGATCGCCCAAGACACTGAAGAACGCAGGAATCGTCTCGGGCGTCTGCAGCAGATCCCGGGTAAGGGTGTCACTACGGCCGGCGAGGTCCAGAAGGAAGGCAGCGGCAAAACGCCGATCGTCGGCGGCGTCGAGCAGATCGGGGATCGGACCCAGCTGTGGCATCGTGCGCCGGTCGAGCAGGTTGCCCAGCATCGTCGCCAGGAGAGCCGCCGCCGTGCTCATCTCAGCTCTTCGAGCGCAGCCGCCAGTACCTCAGCAGCAGTGGCGTAGGAAAACGATCGTCTACCTATCTCGTAGTTGCGCTCCACGGCGTCCCGCCAGAGCGAGGGCTCGTCCAGCCAGCTGCGGGCCTCGTCGACAACCGCATCGGTCACTGCACCATTCATCTCGATGGCCTCGATCCCGGTCGGCCTGATATCGGCGTCGTACACCGGGTAGCGGTTGACGAGCAGAGGTCGCCGGTAGAACAGTGCCTCCAAGAGAGCGTTGCCAAAGCCCTCGACGCGGCTCGGGTAGGCGACCAGATCGGCTGCGGCATAGGCGTCGGCGAGCGTGATCGGATGCTCCGCGGGGACCACCCGCAAATCGACTTCCTTCCGGTCGGCGAACCCACGCAAACGTTCTATGTACTCCTCACCCTCGTCTGGCTCAGGATGCGTGACGATCACACAGACCCTGGGGTCGTTCAATCGGCCGGCAAGCTCCACTGTGTCTTCGATTCCCTTGCGGGGCACCATCCGCGTGGGCTGCAGGATGAGCCGTGTCGCATCGTCCAAGCCGGCCGCCCGACGGAAAACCGCGCCGTCTCCCGGCCGGGGCGGGTTGGCGAAGTCCATGACGTTGGGCAGCAGGAGCGCGTCCACCCCTTTCCTCTCCCGCAACTGACTTTGCGCGATCGAGTTGATGACCAGATGGCCGACGTTGGGACCAGTCGCCGGGAATGCCTCGTCCAGGTAGTCACCGACTGCGTTCGGCCAGAAACGCGGACGCTCCCAGCCGAAGTCATGGTGGTGACACAGCGTCGTGATTCCGGTAGCGGCGGAGTAGCGGGCGATCGCCAAGCCCAAGGGGAGCTGCATCGGGATGGCGAGCGCGTTTTGCGGCATCAGGACGTCGATG
>JASJBC010000085.1 GCA_030066715.1 Acidimicrobiia bacterium | reverse complement strand
AACGGCGGCTACGCCGATCTCTACACGATCCTCGCCATGGCCCCGGAAGGTCCGACTTGGTTTGTCGTCGACGGTGACGTCCCCGGGTTCGAGAAGGGGAAGCCCGAGGACAAGCACGGGATACGTGCCAGCAACACCGCATCGCTCTCCCTCCAGGACGTGGCAGTAGATGCAGACCGTCTCGTCGGCGATCGTGAAGGGCAGGGCCTGGTCCAAGCTCAAGCCGTATTCGGCTACACCCGCCTCATGGTGGCCGCGTTCGGGCTGGGTGCCGGTTGGGAGGCCATGGACCGGGCAATTCCGTACTCGACCGAGCGAATCCAGGGCGGCACGCCGCTATCGGAGAAGCAGGGCTACACCCACAAACTCATTGTGCCCAACGTCGTGAAGCTCGAGGCCGCACGGGCCTACATCGAAGAAACGGCGACGAGGATCGATGCCGGCGGCCACCAGCTCAACACTGAAGGCGCCATCGCCAAATACATGGGCACGGTGGCCGGCAACGCCGCTGCCGACGATGCCATCCAGGCGCTCGGAGGTTACGGGTACACGAAGGAGTACATGGTCGAGAAGATCACCCGCGACGTGCGGATCACCACGATCTACGAGGGAACTTCAGAGATCATGGAGATGACGATCGGGCGGGATCGGTGGCAGGAACACCTCAAGAGCCGCGGGGCGTACTACC
This sequence comes from Acidimicrobiia bacterium, assembly GCA_030066715.1. Taxonomy (GTDB): domain Bacteria; phylum Actinomycetota; class Acidimicrobiia; order Spongiisociales; family UBA5794; genus JAAETI01. The sequence continues at coordinate 17,515 of JASJBC010000085.1, read as the reverse complement.
ACGACCAGGCCAAGGAACTCGAAGCGCTGGCCCTCGACCAGCCCACTGCGGGTGCCGACACCGCAGCGCTGGCTGCTCACGCCCTCGCCGAGGTCATGGAGCATGCGCGGGTACATCGGTTGACGCGAAACCAGCATGTCTTGTTCCGTCTGGGCGAGCTCGTTGCGTTCACGGAATGCGCCGGTGCCCTCGCCCGGAGAGCCGCGGCCGCCGTAGCTGGAACGATCGCCGCCAAGGCCGATGATCGGTTCACCGCCGATGCTCTGGCGGCAATTGCCCGGGTGTTCGCTCGCGAGGCCTCCTTGCGGGTCGCACTCGATGGGACACGATGGGTGCTCGGTGCAGCCGAACCCGGAGCGATCGACGCTGCCGGCTTTGACGCCGCCATCGGCACCAAGGCGATCGAACAGGCGCAAACGGGTCTCATCCAGGACATGGATCTCGTGGCGGCCGCCCTGTACGGCAGGGCCTAGGCCGGGGAGTCAACGACAGCGCAGGAGTGCAACGGATGGTCGAGAAGGCAGAGCGAGCAGTAGCAGTAGTGGGAGTCGGTGCGGTGTTGCCCGACGCCCCCGACGCCGCAGCCTTCTGGGACAACCTCAAGTCCGGGCGCTATTCGATCAGCGAGGTCCCCGGCGAGCGTTGGGACCCCGGTCTGTACTACGACCCCGACCCGCGCGCTCCCGACAAGACCTACTCGACTATCGGGGGCTGGGTACGCGATGTCGATTTTGCTCCACTCGAGTGGCGTCTTCCGATTCCACCCAAGGTCAGCGATGCAATGGATCGCACCCAGAAATGGGCGATCACGGCGTCACGCCAGGCACTGCTCGACTACGGCTATCCCGAGCGACCGCTGGATCCGGACCGCACCGCCGTCGTTCTCGGCAATGCGATGGCGGGCGACAAGCACTACCTCACCTCGCTGCGGGCCTACTACCCCGAGTACGCCGAGGAGCTGCGCGGGGCACCGTCATTCGCCGCGCTCGGCGCCGATGTGCGCAACGCGATTCTCGACGAGTTGCTGGCAGGCGTCCGCAATCGATTCCCCGACATCACCGAAGACACCATGCCCGGCGAGCTGGGCAACATCATCGCCGGCCGCGTCGCCAACCTGTACGACTTCCATGGCCCCAACTTCGTCGTCGACGCGGCTTGCGCTTCCGCACTTGCTGCGATCGATGCGGCGATCGAGGGGTTGGAACAGGGCGACTACGACAGTGTCCTCACGGGTGGTGTCGATTCCAACATGGGCGTCCCCAGCTTCATCAAGTTCTGCAAGATCGGGGCGCTCTCGGCAACCGGAACCCGTCCGTACCACGACGGCGCCGACGGCTTCGTCATGGGCGAAGGGGCCGCCGTCTTCCTCCTGAAACGTCTGGCCGATGCCGAGAGGGACGGCGACCATATCTATGCGGTCATTCGCGGGCTGGGCGGCTCCAGCGACGGCAAAGGCAAGGGAATCACCGCCCCGAACCCGGTCGGACAGGAGTTCGCCGTGGCGCGCGCCTGGCGCAACGCCAACCTCACCCCGGACGGTGCGACGTATATCGAGGGCCATGGCACCTCGACCCGAGTCGGTGACGTGGTTGAGACCGAGAGCCTGGGCCGGGTATTTGCGGAACTTGGTCTGCAGAGCGGCACCATCCCGCTCGGCTCGGTGAAGTCGAACATCGGGCACCTCAAGAGCTCCGCCGGCGCCGCCGGGATGCTGAAAGCCGTCATGTCACTCGATCAGAAGATCCTGGCGCCCAGCCTGGGTGGCGATACTCCCAATCCAAACATCGACTTCTCCCGCTCGCCGCTCTACATCAACAAGGAGCTGACGGATTGGAAGGTAGAGCCCAGGCAGGTTCGATCGGCCGGCGTCAGTGCCTTCGGCTTCGGCGGCACCAACTTCCACGTCGTCCTCGAGGAGTACATCCCGGGACGGCTCCAGGTCGAAGGCGGCAAGACGACATATGCCATCACCTCACCTGAACCGCAGTCACATGTAGCCGACCGCCCCGTCAAGGCTCCCCTCCGCGGTGCTCTCGTGGTGGGCGGCGAAGACGATGCCACCGTCCTTGCTCGCCTTCGTGACATTGTGGCGCAGGCAGCCGACGGGATGGCACCGCCACCGACTCCCCCGGCCGCGGGCGACCTGCGCGCCCCGGTGCGGGTTGCCATCGACTACGGCGACGCCACCGAACTCGCAGCCAAGACCGAGAAGGCAATCAAGGCGCTGGAGACGGGCAATGCCGCGATGTGGAAGGCGCTCAGCAATCAGGGAGTGTTCTACGGCAGCGGAGAGCCGGGCATGGTCGCCTTCCTCTACACCGGGCAAGGGTCGCAATACGTCAACATGCTCAGCAACCTCCGCGGGACGGAGGACATCGTCGCCGACCGCTTTGCCGAAGCCGATGACATCATGGAGCCCATCCTCGGCCGGCCGCTCTCCGACTACATCTTTGTCAACGGCGACGACGACACGGCGGTGGAGGAAGCCGAACTGGCGCTCCGGGAAACCGAAATCACCCAACCCGCAGTGCTCACCGTCGATGCGGCGCTCACCGACCTCCTGGCGGCTTACGGCATCCATCCCGACATGGTCATGGGTCACAGCCTCGGCGAGTACGGCGCCCTCGTGGCAGCGCAGGCTCTGCCCTTCAGCGACGCGCTGGAAGCCGTCGCCGGCCGGGGACGCGAGATGGCCCGGGTCGAGGTCGCCGATCGCGGGCTGATGGCCGCAGTGTTCGCTCCGCTCGACGATGTGCTTCGCGTGGTCGAATCGGTTGAGGATTACGTGGTCGTCGCCAATCTGAACAGCACCCGACAAGCGGTGATCGGTGGCTCCACTCCGGGTGTCGAAGCGGCGTCACAGATCTTGCGCGAGGCCGGGGCGCAGGTGGTCCCGCTGCCGGTCAGCCATGCGTTTCACACTGAGATCGTCGCCCCCGCCAGCGAGCCTCTCCAAGAGCTGTTGCGCCGCCTCCGGCTCGAATCGCCTGCCATCCCGCTCGTGGCCAACGTCGATGGCGAGTTCTACCCCATGGGCCCGAACGTCGTGCCCCGGATGGTGGAAATCCTCGGCCGGCAGATCGCCTCACCCGTGCAGTTCGTCAAGGGACTGCGGACGCTTCACGACGCCGGCTGCCGCGTCTTCGTGGAAGTTGGCCCGAAAAAGGCCCTCCACGGCTTCGTTGCTGATGTTCTCGGCGATGAGCCCGACGTGATTTCGTTGTTCTCCAACCATCCCAAACTCGGCGATGCAGCCAGCTTCAACCAGGCCCTGTGCGGTCTGTACGCAGCGGGTCTCGGCGTGGCAGCGAAGCCGGAGGCGGCGGAGCCCGCACCCCAGCCACAGGCATCCGAGCCGACCCCGACTCCGGTCGTCGGTGCGACCCCTCCGCCGGCTCCGCAGGCCGAGCTACCCACGCCACAGCCGGGCGCCGACACCTACAGTCGCCTCGGTCATCTCTTCGCCGAGTTCCTGACCAAGGGGCAAGAGATACTTGCCGCCGACCAGCCCCAACCCGCTGCTCCGGGGTTCAGCTACGACAACCCCGTCGTGATCACCGGTGCGGGGCTCGGCCTCCCCGGCGGGGAGAAGGTGTTCGGCGACGACAAGGTCCCGGGCCTGCTCGGCGGTGACCAGTTCATCACGAGCATCCCCGACTCGGAGCGCAAGAAGATCACCGACAAGCGGATCACCCGCCTTGTCAAGTCTGATGCCGGTGGTGGGCACTTCGAGACGATTGACGACGAAGCAGACGTCATCAAGCTCGCGGGACGCGGCGGCGACATCGACCTGACCGAGGAGTTCGGCTTTCCGGCTGAACGAGTCGAGGCACTCGACCGCACGAGCGTGCTTGCGATCGGGGCCGGTCTCGACGCTTTGCGCGATGCGGGTATCCCTTTGGCGATGCACTACAAGACCACCACCACCGGAACCAGGCTGCCGGAGCGATGGATGCTGCCGGAGGCGTACCGGGACACAACCGGGGTGATCTTCGCCTCGGCCTTCCCCGGCGCCGATGCAATCGCAGGCGAGTCAGAGCGCTTCCACAAGGCCTCCGCCCTCGAGGCGCGCCTAGCCGACCTCATCGAGTTGCGGGGCGGGCTAGACGAGGACAGCCCGACCCGCACGGCCATTGATCGCAAGACCGCAGCGCTCGAGGAAGAGATCAGCGCGTTCGGATACGAGTTCGACCGCAAGTACCTGTTCCGGGTCGTGTCGATGGGCCACGCCCAGTTCGCCGAGTACATCATGGCGCGCGGCCCCAATACCCAACTGAACGCCGCTTGCGCCAGCACCACTCAGGCGGTTGCCGTCGCCGAGGACTGGATCCGGGCGGGCCGGTGTGAACGAGTCATCATCGTGTCCGGCGACGACGTAACCGGTGACGAGATGCTGCAATGGATCGGCTCCGGTTTTCTCGCCGTCGGCGCCGCGGCCACAGACGCGGATGTCACAGAGGCGGCGCTGCCGTTCGATCGGCGCCGGCACGGCATGATCCTCGGCATGGGCGCAGCCGCCATCGTGGTCGAGTCTGCGGCTTCCGCTGCCGCCCGCGGCATCCGGCCCATTGCCGAGGTTCTGAGTGCGGTCACCGCCAACAGCGCCTTCCACGGCAGCCGCCTCGACACCTCACATATTCGGTTCGTCATGGAAGACCTGATCGAAACCGCCGAGCGGCGCTGGGGTATCAGCCGCCACCAGATCGCCCCGAACACCGTGTTCGTGTCCCACGAGACCTACACCCCGGCGCGGGGCGGCAGCGCCCAAGCCGAGGTAGATGCCCTTCGCTACGTGTTCGGAGAATCCGCCGATCGGATCGTAGTTACCAACACCAAGGGCTACACCGGGCATGCCATGGGCGTCGGCATCGAGGATGTCCTCGCCATCAAGTCGATGGAAACGGGCGTCGTCCCCCCAGTGCCCAACTTCCGCGAGCCCGATCCGGACCTGGGGAACCTGAACCTGTCGCGAGGCGGCCCCTATCCGATCCACTATGCGTTGCGACTCGGAGCCGGCTTCGGCTCGCAGATCAGCCTGACCCTCTATCGGTACGTGCCAAACGGCTCAGGGGTGCGCCCGCCGGTCGATCGGCTCGGGTTCGAGACCAGGGTCGACAACGAGGCAGGCTGGCAGCGCTGGCTGCAAACGGTCAGCGGTCTGCCCAGCGCCACGGTTGAAGTCGAGCGACGTACCCTGCGGATCCGTGACGATGGCCCGCCCACCACCGCCCCGGCTGCACCGCAACCTGTGGCAACGCCCCAACCAGCATCGCCGCCCCCGGCGCCGGTGACAGTCACCCCCGGCGAGCCCACACCCGCACCACCCCCACCTTCGGCACCGGAAGCACCGGCAGTAACGGCGCCTCCCGTAGAACCGGAGCCGGCGCCGGATGGCGACTCGATCGCCGCCAAGGTCCTCGAGATTGTTGCCGCACAGACGGGTTACCCGAGCGACATGCTCGACCTCGACCTGGACCTCGAAGCCGACCTCGGTGTAGACACGGTCAAGCAAGCCGAAACGTTCGCTGCCATCCGCGAGGAATACGACATCGAACGCGACGACAACCTCGCCCTCCGCGACTACCCCACCCTCAACCACGTCATCGGATTCGTCCGTGACCGTGTGGGGCCGGTCCCACCCGTGGCAGCAGCACCCGTGGCGGCGGAAGAGCCGAGCGAACCTGCGGCGGGCGACTCGGTGGTGGCCACGGTGCTGGAGATCGTCGCCGCCCAGACCGGCTATCCCACCGACATGCTCGACCTCGACGCCGACCTCGAAGCCGACCTCGGTGTAGACACCGTGAAACAAGCGGAAACGTTCGCTGCCATCCGCGAGGAATACGACATCGAACGCGACGACAACCTCGCCCTCCGCGATTACCCCACCCTCAACCACGTCATCGGATTCGTCTACGACCGCACCGAACCGGCGCAAGCCGATGCCGGCACCACGCCCGCAGCTGTGACTCCCCAGGCCGACGCGGCCACATCCATGGCCGCCGAAGACGACAGTGTCGCCGGCGACGACTCGGTGGTGGCCACAGTGCTGGAGATAGTCGCCGCCCAGACCGGCTACCCCACCGACATGCTCGACCTCGACGCCGACCTCGAAGCCGACCTCGGTGTGGACACCGTCAAGCAAGCCGAAACGTTCGCTGCCATCCGCGAGGAATACGACATCGAACGCGACGACAACCTCGCCCTCCGCGACTACCCCACCCTCAACCACGTCATCGGGTTCGTCTACGACCGCACCGAACTTGGCGACAGGCAGACGGGTGCAGAACCGACCAGCGCCACCACCGCCACCCCAGCGGTGGACACGAAATCGACGGTGACCGCCGGAGACGACACCGCAGCCGAAGAAGTCCCAAGGCGGATTCCGACGCCGCTGCTGCGCCCGGCAATCGAGGATTGTGTCCCAACCGGCGTCAGCTTGGACGAGGGTGCCCGCGTCGTGGTCAAGACCGATGCTGGTGGCGTCGGCGCAGCTCTCATCAAGCGTCTCGAGGCACGAGGCGTTGCCGTCCTCGCCGTCGCCGACTCGCCGGCGGCGGACGAACTCCTGCTCCGCCTCGACGAGTTCGCCGCCGACGAGCCCATCACCGGCGTCTTCTGGCTCAGCGCCCTCGACGCCGCACCGGCAATCGCTGAGCTGGACCTCGCCGGATGGCGGGAGGCGCTGCGGGACCGGGTCAAGCTTCTGTACGAGGCCATGCGCCACCTCTACGACGACGTTGGCAACGCCGGCACCTTCCTCGTGGCCGCGACACGCTTTGGTGGACTGCACGGCTACGGGGATGACGGCGCTACGGCGCCGCTGGGGGGTGCCGTGTCTGGCTTCACCAAGGCATTCAAGCGAGAGAAGCCCGACGCTCTCGTCAAGGTCGTCGACTTCCCCCAGAGCCGGAAGACTGCGGCCCTCGCCGATGCGCTAATCGCGGAGACGTTGGCTGATCCCGCCGCAGTCGAGATCGGGCGGAGCGGCGATGATCGTTGGACGGTGGGGCTCACTACCCAACCGTTGCCGGAGGGGAATGCGGGAATCACCCTTGACGGCGACTCGGTGTTCGTCGTCACCGGAGCGGCCGGCAGCATTGTCTCGGCGATCGTCGCGGACCTCGCCGCCACCGCCCCGGGGACGTTCCACCTGCTCGACCTCACCCCGGAGCCGGACCGCACCGATCCGGACCTGCGTGCTTTCGCCGAGGACAGGGACGGGCTCAAGCGGACGATCTTCGAACGTCTCAAAGCGTCGGGCGAGAGGGCAACACCCGCGCTGGTCGAGCGACAGCTCGCCGCCATCGAGCGCAGCCACGCTGCCCTCACCGCGATCCAGGCCGTCGAAGCCGCCGGAGGCACCGTGCACTATCACTCCGTGAACCTGCTCGATGGCGACGGCATCGGCGCGGCAATGGCAGAAGTAACAGCAACGAGCGACAAGGTGGACGTGTTACTCCACGCCGGAGGTTTGGAGATAAGCAGGCTGCTCCCGGACAAGCCGCGCGACGAGTACGACCTTGTCTTCGACGTCAAAGCGGACGGCTGGTTCAACCTGCTCAAAGGTCTCGGCGATACGCCGATCGCATCCACAGTCGTGTTCAGCTCGGTCGCAGGCCGGTTCGGCAACAACGGCCAGACCGACTACTCGGCAGCCAACGATCTGCTGTGCAAGATGACCGCTGCCCACCGTGCCACCGGAAGCGACACGCTCGGCGTCGCCATCGACTGGACCGCGTGGGGCGACATCGGCATGGCGACTCGTGGGTCCATCCCCACCGTGATGAAGGCCGCAGGCATCGACATGCTCCCCGCCGCGGCGGGGATACCGATAGTGCGGCGCGAGATAACCAGACGCAGTCGCGGGGGCGAGATGGTCGCAGGGCTCCGACTGGGTGTGCTGGTCGAGGAGTTCGATGACACCGGCGGGATCGATGTTGTTGCCGCCGGCGAGCGTACGACGTCGGTGATGGCACAAAACGTCGAGACGTTCGGGCTCTACAGCGGGCTGCGCGTCACCGCCACTCTCGACCCCACCGAACAGCCGTTCCTCTTCGACCACAAGATCGACGGCACCCCGGTGCTGCCCGGCGTGATGGGCATCGAGGCCTTTGCGGCCGCGGCGGCACTCGCTTTCCCCCACCTGAACGTCGTCGCGGTGGAGGACATAGACTTCCTCGCTCCGTTCAAGTTCTATCGCGACGAGCCGCGCACGGTGACGGTCGCCGCCACTTTCTCGACAGATGGTGCCGATGTGCTCGCCGATTGCCGGCTGATCGGGGTGAGAACTCTGGCCAACCAGCCGGAACCCCAGACGACAGTCCACTTCACCGGTCGGGTCCGGCTGTCCCCCGACAGCGCCGAGGTCGAGGATGCTCCCGCCCCTCCCACAGTCACCGATGGTCTCGGCGCCGGGCCCGTCTACGAGGTCTACTTCCACGGCCCCGCCTACCAAGTGATCGACACCGTCGCCGGCACGTCGGGTGGCGCCGTCGGCGCCATGGCTACCGGCCTGCCGGGCCACCATGTCCCGGCGGACGGGGTGCTGGCAACGACACCCCGGCTGACCGAGCTGGCCTTCCAGACGGCCGGAGTGTGGGAGATCGCAACCACCGGCAACCTGGCGCTCCCCAGGCACATCGACAAGGTCGTATACACGGGCAAACCGACCGCGGCTCGCGGTCGGCTCCACGCGCTGGTCTCAACCGCAGGCGACGGGGCGTTCGACGCCCTGATCGCCGACGAGGAAGGGACCGGCTTCGTCAGCATGTCGGGATACCGAACCGTGCCCCTTCCGGCCCCAGTGGCGGAGGATGCGGTCGCCCGGATGCGGGAGGCGATCACCAAGGGGGAATAGACCATCTCGTTTCAGCGGATAGCGATCGTCAACCGGGGCGAGCCTGCGGTTCGCCTGATCAACGCCGTGGCCGAGTACAACGCCGAGCATGCTGCGAATCTCCGCACGATCGCACTGCACACCCACGCCGATCAGGCTGCGATGTTCGTGCGGGAAGCCGACTTCGGCTACGACCTCGGCGAACCGGTCTATGTGGACGGAGCGGGCCATCGCCAGGTTGCGTACCTGAACTACCCGCTTCTCGAGAAGGCCCTAGTCGAAACGGAGGCCGACGCGGCGTGGGTCGGGTGGGGGTTTGTCGCCGAGCATGCCGAGTTCGCCGAGCTGTGCGAACGACTCGGCATCACGTTCATCGGCCCTCGGGCCGACGTGATGCGCCGGCTCGGTCACAAGATACGTGCGAAGGAGTCGGCGACCGCTGCCGGAGTCCCGGTGGCGCCTTGGAGCCTGGGTCCTGTCGCAGACGCAGCAGCGGCCCGAACCGTCGCGGAGGAGCTGGGCATGCCGGTCATGCTCAAGGCAGCCTCCGGCGGAGGAGGGCGCGGGATCAGGCGCATCGAGCGCAGTTCCGACATCGACGAGGCCTTTGCCCAAGCGCAATCGGAAGCAAGGGGTGCGTTTGGCGACGACACCCTCTTCATCGAAAAGGCCATCGTCGCCGCCCGCCACATCGAGGTGCAGATCATCGGCGACGAGCACGGGACGGTCTGGCCGATCGGGGTCCGCGATTGCTCCGTGCAACGCCGCAACCAGAAGCTCCTCGAAGAGGGACCCTCGCCTGTTTTGAGTGCCGATCGTGATGAGCAGATCAAGGCTGCGGCGGCCCGTCTCGGTCGCGAAGTCGGCTACACCGGCGCCGGCACGGTCGAGTTCCTCTACGGGCCAGACGGAGAGTTCTCGTTTATGGAGGTCAACACCCGGCTTCAGGTCGAGCACCCGGTGAGCGAGGTGACGACAGGCGTCGATCTCGTCAAGCTGCAGCTCTTTGTCGCCCAGGGTGGCAAGCTGGAGGGCAACCCGCCGGTCACCCGCGGTCATGCGATAGAGGCCCGTCTCAATGCAGAGGACCCGGACCGGGGGTTCATGCCCGCACCCGGCCGCATCGAGCTGCTCCGCTTCCCCACCGGGCCCGGCATCAGAGTCGACTCCGGAGTCGAGGAAAACGATCGCATCCCCGCCGCGTTCGACTCCATGGTTGCCAAGGTGATCGCACATGGGTCGACCCGGGCGGAGGCCCACGGCCGGCTGCTCCGGGCGTTGTCGCAGAGCAAGGTCGTGATCGAGGAGGGGGCGACCAACAAGGCTTTCCTACAGGGGCTGCTGGAACACCCCAACTTCCGCGACGGCAACTACACGGTCGATTGGGTAGACCAACTCGTGGCCGGTGCCCGAGCGGCGAACGCTCACGCCGGGCCCGCCCTGGTTGCTGCCGCGATCGACGCCTACCGGGAGCAGAGTGCGGCTGAGATGGCGGCATTCCGCGATACGGCGAACCACGGCCGCCCCGAGATCCAGCCCGGCATCGGGCAGCTCGTCAAACTACGTTTCCAGGGGGAGCGCTATGCGCTCACGGTCCACCAGGTGTTCCCGAACCGTTTCCGGCTGGAGACCCGCGGCGGGACCATCGAAGCCGAAGTCGAACCGATGGGGCGTACCGGCAATCGAATGCATTGCGCCGGACGTGTGTACAGGGTGCTCTCGGTCGTCCATGGTGCCGTCCACTTCGTCGAGGTCGACGGCGTCGCCCACAGAATCACCCACGACGAGGGTGGTGTGATCAGAGCGCCCTCTCCGGCCGTTGTCGTGACCATCGACGTCGAAGTCGGCCAGACCGTTTCCCCCGGGGATCGACTGGCGGTGATAGAAGCCATGAAGATGGAGACCACCATCAATGCGGAGCTCGCCGGCACTGTACGCGAGGTGCGGGTACGGCCCAACACGCAGGTGAGCACCGGGACCCCGCTCCTCGTCATCGACCCAGACAACGGCTCGGCGGTAGCAGCAACGGGAGGTGGGGTGGATCTCGATGCGCTCACCACCCCGGCCGACGACCTGTCCCATCGCGGCTGTGGCCACTACCTGGAGGCGTTGCAGTCGATGATGCTGGGTTGGGACGTACCCCCCTCTCTGCTCGATTCGATGATCGCCCCCGGATCGGAGCAGTGCCTCGAGGGAGGAGCCAATCCCGTCATTCGCCGCAGCGAGGACGAAGCGCTCGCCACGTTCGTCGACGTGATCTCGCTGTTCCGCCGGGCCCTGCCCCCCGACCGCTCCGAGGGCGAACGGCGCACCACCGAGGAGTACTTGTTCGACTACATGCGCGACCTCGGGGCGCACCGGGGCACCCTGCCGGAGCGCTTCACCACACAGCTGCTCCGCACGCTCGGCTACTTCGACGTCGACTCGCTCGACCACACGACTCCGGCACTCGTCGAGGCGCTGTTCCGCCTGGCCAAGTCACACCAACGGATGCAGACACAGATCGCACCGCTGCTCACCGTCCTCGAGGATCGCCTGTCTCACGTCGGGGAACCGGACGAGCACTTTGCGGAGCTGCTGGATCGCTTGATCCACGAGACTCAGGAGCGTTATCCGGCGGTGCACGACATCGCTCTGGAACTCCGATACGCAGCCTTCGACACTCCCTTCCTCGCACACGTGCGCCGGCAGGCTTACGACGAGGTCGATGAGCACATTGCCGCACTCGAGAAGGAGCCGGACGAGGAAACCCGGGCCGGGATCATCAAGGCGCTCGTCAATTGCCCGCAGCCGCTCAAGCCGACGCTGTCCGGGCGATTCGCCGATGGCTCCCCCTACCTCCAGGAGGCACTGCTCGAGACCATGACGCGCCGGTACTACCGGATCCGCGACCTGGGCTCCTTCTCGACGATCAGAGAGGACGGGCTGGTCCTGTCGGTCACCGAATACGAGTACGAGGGCCGGCAGATACACCTTGCCAGCACCCACCTCCCGTACGAGAACCTCGAGCAAGGACTTGGACCGCTGCGCAGCGCATTGATGCAAATGCCCGAGGAGTACGACACAGCCATCGACATCTATGTCCGCCGCGAGTCACAGCATGAGTCCGCCGACGCAACAGAACAGACCGTACGCCGCGCTCTCGATGCGGCTCTCGGATCGCTGCAGCTCCGCCGAATCGTTGTCGCCATCTCCGGCCCCGGCGAGGACATCACGCTGCGCGGCGTCATCAACCTCACGTACCGTCCGGCCGGGGACGGCAAGTATGCCGAGGACACGGTGTATCGCGACCTGCATCCGATGATGGGGAAGCGCCTGGAACTGTGGCGGCTGTCCAACTTCGACCATCGCCGCCTCGCCAGCCCGCCGGACGTGTACCTGTTCCACGCTGTGGCCAAGGACAACCCGCACGACGAGCGGCTCTTCGCCCAGGCCGAGGTGCGGGACCTCACCCCGGTGCGCGATGACGACGGCAGGGTCATCCGCGTGCCCGAGTTCGAGCGGATCTTCCGCGAGACACTCGGCCCCATCAGGCGGTATCAGGCGAAACTGCCGCCGCGCCGGCGGCTGCATTGGAATCGAGTCGTCCTCTATGTGTGGCCGGTCATCGACTACACCTTCCGCGAGGTCGAAGAAGTCGTCTATCGCCTGGCCCGAGAAACCCTGGGCCTGGGCATCGAGCGTGTGCTGGTTCGCATGCGGATCCCCGACGGGGATGGGGGGATCCAACGCCGCGTGCTCACCATCAACAACCCCGGCGGCGGCAGGCTGCGCCTCCAGTTGCGGGAACCGGGCAAGGGCCCGATGCAGCCGCTTTCCGATTTGGCACAGCGGATTGTCGGGCTACGGCGGCGTGGTCTCACCCATCCCAGCGAGATCATCGAGATGCTCCAGCATTCGGGCTCCGCCGGCCGGCAAAGCGGGAGCTTCACCGAGTACGACATCGACGACGAAGGTCGGTTCGAACCCACCCACCGTGCCCCGGGCGGCAATACGGCCAACGTGGTTGTTGGGGTCATCAGCAACCCGACGGCCCGCTACCCCGAGGGCATGCGGCGGGTGGTCATCATGGGCGACCCGTCCCGCGGCATGGGCAACCTTGCGGAACCTGAGTGCAAGCGGATCATCGCCGCCCTCGATCTTGCGGAGAGCGAGGGGATCCCCGCCGAATGGTTTGCGGTGTCGGCGGGCGCCCGGATTGCGATGGAATCGGGCACCGAGAACATGGACTGGATCGCCCTGGTCCTTCGCCGCATCGTGGATTTCACGCAGAACGGTCACGAGCTCAACCTCATCGTGGTCGGCACAAACGTGGGCGCCCAGCCCTACTTCAACGCCGAGGCAACGATGCTGATGCACACGAAGGGCGTGCTCATCATGACTGCGGATGCTTCGATGGTGCTCACCGGGAAGCGCGCCCTCGACTACTCCGGCGGGGTGTCGGCGGAGGACAACCGCGGCATCGGGGGGTATGAGCGGATCATGGGCCCAAACGGGCAGGCCCAATACTTCGCCCGAGACATCCCCGATGCGTGTCGCATCCTCCTCGGCCACTACAACTTCACATACACCGCCCCCGGGGAGCGTTTTCCGCGGCCCGCAGCAACTGAGGACCCGATCGAGCGCGACATCGGCGAGGCCCATCATGGCGGTGACTTCGCGACGATCGGAGACGTCTTCTCAGAGAGGCACAACCCGGATCGGAAGCTCCCATTCGAAATCCGGCGCATCATGTCGGCCGTCAGCGATGCCGATCAGCCGAGTCTGGAACGCTGGCACGGAATGCAGCACGGCGAGACGGCCGTCGTGCTGGATGCGTTCCTCGGTGGCCACTCAGTCGCGCTGCTCGGCGTCGAATCCAAGCCGGTGCCACGGCTGGGCTTCGTGCCCGCAGACGGCCCGTTGCAGTGGACATCCGGGACGTTGTTCCCCGTCGCCTCCAAGAAGATCGCGCGTGCGATCAACGCCGCGTCGGGGAACCGGCCCCTGGTCATGCTCGCCAACCTCTCGGGCTTCGACGGGTCGCCGGAGTCGATGCGTCGCTGGCAGCTCGAGTATGGGGCCGAGATCGGACGCGCCATCGTCAACTTCGAAGGCCCGATCGTCTTCTGCGTTGTCTCCCGCTATCACGGCGGGGCATTCGTCGTGTTCTCGAAGGCACTGAACGATGCCATGGAGGTCGCCGCCCTGGAGGGGTCCAAGGCATCGGTAATCGGGGGCGCCCCCGCGGCGGCCGTCGTGTTTGTACCGGAGGTGCGGCGTCTCACCGACGAGGACCCGCGGGTTGTGGCCCTGGAAGAGGAACTCAGCGAGAGCACGGGCCCGGCGCGCGCCGAACTCCGGCGTCGCCTCGACGAACTCCGGGAGACCGTTGCGGCAGAGAAACAGGGCGAAGTCGCCATGGAGTTCGACCGGATCCACTCCGTGCAGAGAGCAAAGGACGTCGGATCCATCGATGCGATCATCTCCTTGTCAGAACTTCGCTCCTATCTCGTCGCTGCGGTTGAGCGTGGGATGGGTCGGTTTGGCGTGCCGCGATGAGCTCCCCGCTGGTGGTCGACTGGCTGGCCGCATCGCTGAGCGACGTGCCCGCGCAGGACGACTGGGTCGACAAGGCCCTGGCGGCCCGCCTGGCGACGATGGTGTACGAGAAGCGCTATTCCGAGGCGCGACTGGCACGGTGGACGGCAAAGCGAGCAGTCGCCCTCACGCTCGGTCTCGGGGAAGCAGACCTTCGCGGGGTACAGATCCGCAACGCACCCGATGGAGCACCCGAGGCGTTCGTGGCCGGCGCTCCCGTCCCCGGCGTCATTGCGATGACCGACCGAGCGGATTGGGCGGTCTGCATGGTCGCCCGGGGACACGACCGCGTCGGATGTGACCTCGAAGTCGTCGAGCCACGCAGCCGCCCCTTTGTTGCGGACTACTTCACCGTCGCCGAGCAGGAAGCGACATGGGGCGCGACCGATCCCGACTTCGTCGCCAACCTGATCTGGTCGGCCAAAGAGAGCGCACTGAAGGTGCTCCGCACTGGGCTGCGTCGCGACACGCGAACCGTGGAAGTCACCCTTCTCAGCCACAACGACGGGATCTGGAACGCGCTCGAGGTCAAGGAACCGACGGGTCGTGTTCTCCCCGGGTGGTGGGTGCGCCACGGTGACTTTGTGCTGACTTGCGCCGCCGAACGTTCCATGGAAACGCCGCGTTCTCTCGTTGCGACCTCTCCCCTCGCCGGCGCCCAACCCAGCCATCGCTGGATGGACCGGCCACTGCGCACCAGCCCCTCCGTTCTTGCGGACACAGCTTCGCAATACGGAAATGGGGTCCGCAAGAACCAGTGACGCCGCCGACCTCCCCCTTCTTGCGGACACAGCTTCGCAATACGGAAATGGGGTCCGCAAGAACGAGTGAAGGCCCCCGGTTGGGGGCCTTCATCACCATTGTGTCAAGTGACGGCTACTCGTCGGCTTCGCCGTCGCCGGTCTGGGCGCCGAGGCTGGCCAGCCATTGGGCCGGGTCGGCGGGCAGGGCTTCCTCTTCGGAGACGACACCTTCCAGCGGAGCGTCCGGGAAGAGACCGAGCGCCGACACCACGGTCGCATCCGGCAGCGATGGCTGGATGGACTGGTAGTTGGTGCTTCCGGTCCCCGCAGGGATGAGCTTGCCGATGATGACGTTCTCTTTGAGACCCCGCATGAAGTCGGACTTGCCCTGAAGTGAGGCTTCCGTGAGGACCCGGGTGGTCTCCTGGAAGGAAGCCGCCGACAGCCACGAGTCGGTCGCCAGCGAGGCCTTGGTGATACCCATCAGCTCGGGTCGACCCTCGGCGGGCGCCTTGCCCTCTTCCACGAGCGACCGGTTCACATCGCGGAACTCCTGCTCATCGATGAGCTCGGCCGGCAGGAAGTGCGAATCACCAGAGTTGACCACACGAACCTTGCGCAGCATCTGCCGCACGATCAGCTCGATGTGCTTGTCGTGGATGTCCACACCCTGGCTCCGGTACACCTCCTGGACCTGATCGACCAGGTAGCGCTGAGCTGCACGGACACCGCGAATCTCCAGGACCTCCTTGGGATCCAGCGGGCCCTCGGTGAGCTGCGTCCCGGGCTCGATGATGTCGCCTTCGGCCACACGGAGCCGGGCACGCCGCGGCAGCGGGTACTCGGTCTCGGCGTCCTTGTCGGCCACCAGGATGCGCCTGCCTTCTTCGTCGTCGAGCATCTGGATGACTCCACCGTGCTCGGCGAGCAGCGCCTTGCCCTTTGGCGTCCGGGCTTCGAAGAGCTCGACCACGCGGGGCAGACCGTGGGTGATGTCCTCGCCGGCGACGCCGCCGGTGTGGAAGGTACGCATTGTCAGCTGCGTACCCGGCTCGCCGATCGACTGGGCGGCGACGATACCGACCGCCTCGCCCGACTCGACCATCAGCCCGGTTGCCAGGCTCATGCCGTAGGAGGCCTTCGAGATGCCGTAGCGGGACTGGTCCGTGAGCGGTGAGCGCACCCGAACGTCCTCGAGCTCCGGCTCCTCTTGGATGGCCTGCAAGGCACCGCGATCGATGAGCTCGCCCGCACGCAGCTTGCGTCCGTCGGCGGTCTCAACCAGCTTGCGCCCGACCTTGGCATCCTCGGCGAGAATCCGGCCGTACACCCGGTTCCGCAGATTGCGGATGGGGCGGCCGTCGTCACGCACCTTGATTACCAGACCGGTGTCGTCGGTCTCGTCGTCGTGGATGATGATCTCCTGGGAGACATCAACGAGACGACGGGTGAGGTAGCCCGAGTCGGCAGTACGGAGCGCCGTGTCGGCAAGACCCTTCCGTGCACCGTGGGTCGAGATGAAGTACTCGAGCACCGACAGGCCCTCACGGAAGTTCGACTTGATCGGCTGCGGGATGATGTCACCCTTCGGGTTGGCCACCAGGCCACGCATGCCGGCGATCTGACGCAGCTGCATCATGTTTCCCCGAGCGCCGGAGCGCACCATCATGTCGATTGGGTTGAACTGCTCGGCCTCGAGGGTCGCCTGCATGGCGTCCTTCACCTCATCGGTGGCCTCGGTCCAGATCTCGATGAGCTCCTGACGACGCTCATCATCGGTGATGACACCCTTGAGATAGAGCGACTCGACCTTGTTGGCCCGCTCGTCATAGCTGTCGAGGATCGCATCCTTCTCCGGCGGCGTCTTCACATCTTCGAGACCAATGGTCAAACCGGCCTTGGTGGCGAAGCGGAACCCGAGGCTCTTGATGGCATCGAGGGTCGCCGCCACATCCGGCTTGTCATAGTCGTTGATGACCTCAGCGACCAGGGTCCTGATGTCGGACTTGAGCACAGCAGCGTTGATGTACGGGAACGTGTCCGGGAAGGCAGTGTTCATCAGCGCCCGACCGTATGTGGTCTCGAACAGCACATCGCCATCGATCGGATCGTCGGTCAACAGGTGTCCGATGTGATCCTTCAACTCCGAATGACGCTCCGGATCACCGGCCAGGTCGCCGATGCGAAGCTTGATCTTCGAGTGGATGTCGATGTCGCCCAACTCGTAGGCCATCGCGGCCTCGTCGATGTCGGCAAACACCCGACCTTCGCCCTTGCCCCCGTCGATCTCCTCGGACAGATAGAACATGCCGATGACCATGTCCTGCGACGGCGTCACGATCGGACGGCCGTCGGC